>CALVFA010000012.1 GCA_944326725.1 uncultured Elusimicrobiales bacterium
CACGTTTAAATCATAGGTGCGGGTAATGGAAAGACCGCCCAAAAAATATAAAGAAAATCCCAGGACTGCCAGCCCCAGTACGGTAAATATGCCTAATTTGGTTTCCGGTTTCATATGTTTATTCTACCTTAAATGGATTTATAAATCCGCCCCGCTTATACATTTTCGCCGCGGGCCCGCTGCCGGGACCCGGCGCGTTTAGGGCTTACTCCCTCATTAATTTCATTTTGATAGGCCCCTGGCTGGAGCCGTCCACAAACTGCCTCACGTACGGATTGTCGGTCTTTTTAAACTCTTCCGGCGTGCCGTACATCATAATATTTCCTTCATGTAAAAAAGCGATGTAGTCCGATATTTTAAAAGCCGAATGCATATCATGCGTAATTACTACCGAAGTAACGCCGATTTTCTTTTTCATCTCTAAAATCAAATCGCTGATAATGTCTGACATAATGGGGTCCAGGCCGGTGGTGGGTTCATCGTACAAAATACACTTGGGGCTGACCGCCAGCACCCGGGCCAAACTCACGCGTTTGCGCATACCGCCGGAAAGTTCCGACGGGTTTAAATCCGCCACCTGGGGTTTTAACCCCACCATGGCCAGTTTTTCTTTCACAATAGCGGTGTAGCGTTCCTGGGGTACATCGGTCAAGTATTTCAACCCAAAAGAAACGTTTTCCCCCACCGTCATAGAGTCAAACAGCGCCCCTTCCTGAAACAGATAGCCAAAGTGCCGCCGCACCGCCGCCAAGCGGAACGGATCCTGCACGCGGGAAATATCTCTGCCATTGACGATAATTTGCCCCCCGTCGCAGTCCAGCAGGCGTATCATACATTTAATGAGCGTACTTTTGCCCGAGCCGGAACCGCCCAAAATAGAGGTTACTTTTCCGTCCTCAATATTTAGGTTCACATCTTTAAGCACATGATGGGAGCCAAAGCTCTTTTTGAGATGTTTTATCTCTATCATTTAAATTCCAAACGCCGTTAAAATGGCGGTCAAGAAATAATCCAGCACCAAAATCATTACAATGCACGTCACCACCGCGCCGGTGGTGGATTTACCCACCCCTTCCGCACCGCCGCGCGTGCTGACGCCTTTATAGCAGCACACGGTGGCTACCAAAAAGGCAAATACAAAAGATTTTAAAAACCCGTGCATAAAATCGTTTACGTCCATAAAAGACGTGATATCACTTAAATAAACCTCTCCGGGCACTTTCAGCGCGTACACCGCCACCAAATATCCGCCCACAATACCAAATAAATTGGAAAACAGCGTCAGCACCGGCATGGTAAGCAGGAAAGCAAACATACGCGGAATAACCAAATATTGAATAGGATTGGTGCCCAAGGTGTAGAGTGCGTCCAGCTGTTCGGTTACCGCCATGGTGCCGATATGCGCCGTTACGGCAGCCCCGGCACGCCCGGCCACCACTACCCCCGTCAGCACGGGGCCCAATTCGCGGATTAGAGAGAACGCCACAATCGTGCCTACATAAATTGGATCGCCAAAAATATTGCCTATTGTATTGCCCGCCTGCAGCGCCAGCACCATGCCGGTAAACAAACTGGTCAACGCCGTTACGCCAAAAGACTCCACCCCCACGCTGACGCTTTGGCGCACAAACTGATCAAACTCAAAACGGGAACGCACCAGCCAAAAACAGGCCGCGCGCACCATATTGGCCGCGCCTCCGGTTTGGTCCATCCAACGGGTTACCATCGTTCCTATGGCAGTAAACATTTATTCTTTATAAAACCTCGGCACACGGGGCATTAGAAGCGTAGTCAGCTCATAGTCAATGGTCCCCGCCAGTTCAGCCAGCTCGTCGGCACGGATTTGCTGCCCCTGCTGACGGCCAATCAGCACCACTTCGTCGCCTACACGCGCCTGCGGCACGGCAGACACGTCCACCATCGTCATATCCATGGTGATATTGCCCAGCACGCGGCAGCGTTGGCCGCGGATTAACACCTCGGCCTTGTTAGACAAAGCGCGCAAATAGCCGTCCCCATATCCTACGGCCACAGTAGCCACCTTCATCGCGCCAGGCGCAATAAAGCTGCGGTTATAGCTAATGCTGGCCCCCGCCGCTACGTCTTTGGCAAATACGATGCGGCTTTTAAAAGATAGCACCGGCTCAAATCCTTCTGAGAGGCCAAAAGCACTGTGCCCCGCCCGCACCATATCACAGTAAGAATCCGGGCGCAAATCTATCGCCGGGGAAGCCGCCATATGGCAAAGCTGCACCGGTATTTTGTGCAGGCGCACATTGGTCATGGTATCGCGGAAATAGCCTATTTGCTCTTCGGTGTAAGCCGGGTCGCTCTCTACGCTGGACAAATGGGTAAACAACCCCTCCAGCTCAATGAATTCATCTCCGTTTAGCTCATGGATAATATGCATGACCCCGCCGCGGCGCGTGCCGATGCGGCCCATGCCGCTGTCTTGCTTGACGTGGCAGCGGGCTTTTTTGCCCAGTTTACGCGCGATTTGCTTAATCGCTTTCGCCGCTTCCAGGCTGGCCACCGCTACGGACAAATCATATTTAATGGCATATTCAAACGCTTCAAACGGATAAAGGCTGCCCAATACCAAAACAGGCCGCGTCACTCCGGCGCGGCGCAACAAAATGCCCTCCTCCACCGAAGCCGCCCCCAAAAAATCACACAGTTTATGCTGCTGGGCATAAAGCGCCAGCCGCTCCGCCCCATGCCCGTAGGCATTGGCTTTTACCACGGCTAAAAGCTTGACTTCCGGGCCCACTTTGGCGCGGATTTTCTGCAAGTTGCGCCCGTAGGCGCCTAAATCTATTTCTGCCCACGTAGGGCGAAGAAAAGGGATTTCCACATTTACTCCGGCAACACCATCACCCCGGCTTCCGCCGGGCCCATCGCTTCCGGTTCCGGAGCGGGGTTGGTGAAAAGGGTGTATTCGCTGATAAAGTTCAAATCTATATCCCCCACGGGGCCGTTGCGCTGTTTGGCAATAATCAGCGTGGCCTTGCGTTTGAGGCTTTCATCGTCGCGTTTATAATACCCGTCGCGGTGGATAAGGGCCACCAGGTCGGCGTCCTGCTCAATGGAGCCGGACTCGCGCAAGTCGGAAAGCTGGGGCTTGTTGTCCACGCGGGATTTATCTTCATTTTTACGGCTCAGCTGCGACAGCGCCAACACCGGCACCTGCAAATTGCGCGCCAACTCTTTAAGCATGCGGGAAATTTCAGACACTTCCTGCTGGCGGCTTTCGGCCCGGCCCGAAGAACGGATAAGCTGCAAATAGTCTATGATAATCAGCCCCAGCGTTTTGCCTTGTTTGGACAGTTCATTGGCCAAGCGGCGCGAACGCATGCGGATTTCCGTAATCGTAATACCCGGCGTATCGTCAATAAACATCGGGGCTTCCGCCAAACGCGCCAGCTCCCGCGTCAAGTCTTTCCATTTGCTGCGCGGGAAATACCCGTTGCGCACCTGGTGCAGCTCAGCCATAGCCGCAGAGCAAAGCATGCGTTCATAAATGGAGTGGCGGCCCATCTCTAAAGAGAAAATAGCCGTCGGCACCCCGCAGTTTACGCAGGCATGGTGGGCAATGTTTAAGGCTAAGGCCGTTTTGCCCTGGCTGGGGCGCGCACCTAAAATAATAAGGTCAGATTTACGAAAACCGCCCGTTTTATAATCAAACTCGCTAAAGCCGGTCGGCACCCCTTTGACGGGGTTTTTGTCCAGGTGGGCCTTTTCTATCATTTCCATCACTTCCACCGCCAAATCTTTAGAGGCCACAAACCCTTTTAAATCCTGCTTTTGGCTGAGTTTAAAAATTTGCTCCTGGGCTATATCAATCAGCTTTTCCGGCTCTTCCTCTTCCTTATAGCACTCCTGTACCAGGCTGGTAGCCGTACGGATTAAATCGCGCACCAAGAATTTTTTATAGACGATGTTGGCATAGTGCTCCACATGGGCGGCGGTGGACACTTTGTTAATCAAATCGGCCAAGTACAGCTCTCCCCCCACCTGCAACAACAAATTTTGGGTTTTCAGCTCTTCGGTCAGGGTTACCAAATCTACGGCCTGGTTTTTTTCCGCCAGGGTTTTCATGGCGGCAAAAATCTTTTTGTGGGCGTCTTTATAGAAATGCTCCGGCTTTAAAATATCCAAAGCGCGCGCCACCGCATCACCTTCCATCAGCATAGAACCCAAAACAGCCATTTCAGCGTCTAATGCTTGGGGCGGTATTTTCTCTTCCAACAAATTGCTTGCCATATAAACCTCTTACAGCGAAAAATAACCGGGCTCCCGCACCAGCGGGCGCCTTTTTATTTATTGTAGCAATTTTAGGCAAAACGCGGGGGTGGTGTTTGTCCGTCTATTATATTATCGTTTTCCTGCGATAAAAAGCAGCGTTGGTTTTGCTTAGCCTATTCACATAGTTGGTTTTTTTAGCTTTATCTACAAAGACCTTATCCAGCAAAGCAAATCTAACTGCCAAAGGGGCAAAAGGGAATGTTTTGTGACGGGACCTAGCCTCCGGTGTCGTTTTGATATCTTTTGCCCGAGCCAAAGAAGCCGCCTTTGGTGGCAGACTTTGGCCTTCCGCATTGTTTTGAGCATTTGTGCCCAGGCCTATAGAGTTGCCCTCAGTCCCGGGCCTTAGCTCGGTGTTGCGTGTCGTTTTGGCATTTTTTACCCGGGCCCAGGCTAGGCCTTAGCGCGGCGTTTTAATATCTTTTGCCTGAGCCTAGAAGCTGCCTTTTTTGCCGGGCCTTAGCCTTCCGCGCCTTTTTGGCATTTCGTGCCCAGGCCGAGGGAACTACCTTTGGGGCCAAGCCCTAGTGTCCCACGTTGTTTTAACATTTCTTGCCCGGGTCTATGGAGCCGCCCTCGGTACCGGGCTTTAACGCGGCGTTTTGATATCTTTTGCCCGGACCGAAGAAGCCGCCTTTTTTACCGAGCCCTAGCGTTCCCCCACCAACAACAATGGGAAACAGCGATCCTTCTTTTGCATATTAGTTTAAAGAAGCTGTTTTTTCTGCGTTGGGGATTTAGCCGGTTTTGTTTTGGCGCTTGCCCTTGTGCCGGAGCGGTTATTTTATATAATAGGTGCATGGACTGCATATTCTGTGGTATTGTACGCGGGGAAATCAAAAGCCAAATCATCTATGAAAACGATGACGTGGTGGCGTTTAAGGATTTAAATCCGCAGGCGCCCACCCACCTCTTGATTATCCCCAAGAAGCACATCAGCCGCTTGGACCAAGCCCAAGACGGCGACGCCGAATTGCTGGGCAAGGTATTGTTGGCCGCCCGCGATTTGGCCAAAAAATATGATTTAAAGGATTTCCGCCTGGTTACCAACAACGGCAAAGGCGCAGGCCAAAGCGTGGACCATCTGCACTTCCACCTGATGGCCGGGCGGCGCTTTCTGTGGCCGGCAGGCTGATTTCTCTATACAAAGCCCGGGCTCAAAAGCCCGGGTTTTTCTTGTATTCTAAATCCCCGCTTAAACCGAGGATATTTATTGCCGCTTTGCCTGGTATTTTTTTAAACTTTCCCGCTTTTTCCGGCCCGACGCTTTTTGCTTTTTACAACCTCTTTGAAACTACCGTTTAATAGAAAACAAAAAAAGCTTTTTACGCAAACAACCGCACCGGAAAGAGCGGTTATTTTTCTAATAAAATTATACACAGCCGTTTGTTTTTAAATTGCGTGCCGAGTGCGGTTGTCCTCTTGGTAAAATAATACACTATTACGTACTTTTTAGCCGCGGGCTCAGCGCTATCGTTCCCCTGATAAAATTACAACAGCTTGCGCTAGTTGTAAGCTTTACTCCGTCAAAACAAACCAGCCCGACACCAAACGCTTTGGGCAAAACACAGGAGGCCGTTCCATAAAACCTTACCCGTTTTAGACCGCACACAAGCCCTTTACCGCGCCACAAAAAACCCTATTTACGTTTCAGCTGGGCGCACAGCTCCGCCAAGCCCGAAGCGATATCTTCCTGCTGCACCGCCACATCGGGCGGCACCGCCAGCTTGACCGGGGCAAAATTCCAAATCGCTTTAATACCGCAAGCCACCAGCGTATCGGTTATCCCCTGGGCGGCGGGCCCGGGCACGGTCAGCACGGCGATTTTTAATTTTTTCTCTTCTATCACACTTTTTAACTGCGCGGTATGATACACATGCACGCCGTGTATTTCATTCCCCACCCGCTCCGGGTGCGTGTCAAAAGCCGCCACGATTTCAAGCCCGTGGTTTTTAAAGCCGGAAAAGCCCAACAGCGCCGCACCCAAATGCCCGGCACCTACTAAAAAAGCTTTATTTAAATTGTCCCAGCCCAAAAAATTCTCAATCGCGCTAATAGTCCCTTTTATCTTAAACCCCGCCCGCATTTTGCTGGGGGCGCCTATGGCCTGCAAATCTTTTTTAATCACAATCGGGGGCACTTGCGTTTCCTGCGCCAGCTCGGTGGAAGAGGCCAGCTCCCGCCCGTAGCCGTGCCAGTCATACAGCACGCGCAAATACTGCGGCAGGCGGCGTATAGTCTGCACGCTAATGCTTTTTTTCTTAGAAAAAAGACCCATAATTCAAATCCCCCGTCAGAGAATACTGGATATTTCAATATCCATATAATAAACTTTTCTGTTTTTTTTGTCAAGTCTGCTATTTTTTATTTTAGACGGCATATTGACAGATGTTTGCAAAACAGCTATCATATGGATATAAAAATATCTACATCTTGTTTTGCCAAAGATATTTTGAAAAGGAGAACAGTTATGGCGGACAAAAAAACCAAAGCGCCGGCCGTGGCCACCCCCGAAGAGTTGGCCCACCTGGACCAAATTGTGGAAAAGGTAAAAAAGGCCCAGCGCATTTATGCCAACTATACGCAGGAACAGGTAGACAAAATTTTCCGCGCCGCAGCCATCGCCGCGGCACAGAACCGCATTCCGCTGGCTAAAATGGCCGTGGCGGAAACGCGCATGGGTGTAATGGAAGACAAAGTAATTAAGAACCAATTCTCTTCCGAATACATTTATAACCAATATAAAGACACCAAAACCTGCGGTGTTTTGTCAGATGACGACTCCTTTGGTTACCGCCAGGTGGCAGAGCCTATCGGTTTGATTGCTGGCGTTATTCCGACCACCAACCCGACCTCTACGGCTATTTTCAAAAGTTTGCTGGCCTTGAAAACACGCAACGGCATTATTTTCTCTCCGCATCCGCGCGCCAAAGAATGCACCATTGAAGCGGCCCGCATCGTACTCAACGCCGCGGTAGAAGCCGGTGCGCCGGAAGGCATTATTGGCTGGATAGACAACCCGACTATGCCGCTCTCCAACGCGCTGATGCACCACAAAGACATTAACCTTATTTTAGCCACCGGTGGCCCGGGCATGGTGAAAGCGGCCTACTCTTCCGGCAAGCCGGCCATTGGCGTAGGCGCGGGCAACACCCCGGTAGTCATTGACGCCACCGCCAATATTAAAATGGCCGTCAGCTCCGTTATTATGAGCAAAACCTTTGACAACGGCACCATCTGCGCCAGCGAACAGTCCGTCATTGTAGAAGACGCGATCTATGACAAAGTCAAACAGGAATTTATTGACCGCGGCTGCCACTTTGTTACCGGCAAAGACCGCAAAAAATTGGGCGACACTATTGTGAAAGACGGCAAGCTCAACTCCGCCATCGCCGGACAAAGCGCCGAAACCATTGCCGAAATGGCAGGCATTAAAGTGCCCGCTGACACCAAAATTTTAATTGCCGAAGCGGAAAAAGTGAGCGACGACGAGCCCTTCGCCCGCGAAAAACTTTCCCCGGTGCTGGCGTTCTACCGCGCCAAAGATTTTGACCACGCCGTGCAGCTGGCGCGCGATTTAATTCTCTACGGCGGCGCAGGCCACACCTCCGTGCTCTACACCGATGAAGCCAACGAAGCGCATATTGATATCTTTAAAGATATGCCCACCGCCCGCACCTTGATTAACATGCCTTCTTCCCAGGGCGCTATCGGCGACGTGTATAACTTCAAACTGGCGCCGTCACTCACGTTGGGCTGCGGCTCTTGGGGCGGCAACTCAGTCAGCGAAAATATCGGAGTCAAACACCTTATGAACGTAAAATCCGTCGCGGAACGCCGCGAAAACATGTACTGGTATAAAGTACCTTCCAAAATCTACTTCAAACGCGGTGCGCTGGAACAGGCCCTGGCAGAACTGGCAGGTAAACAGCGGGCTTATATTATTACCGATAAGACGATGGAACAGCTGGGCCATGTGCGCGCGGTAGCGGAAGTGCTGGAAAGCATTGGCATTAAATTCCGCGTGTTCTCCAACGTAATCCCGGACCCGAATATTGAAAACGTAACCGAAGCGCTGACCATTGCTAACTCTTGGCAGCCTGACGTAATTATCGGTTTGGGCGGCGGTTCTGCCATGGACGAGGCCAAAATGGTATGGCTGATGTATGAAAATCCCGACACCAGCTTTGAAGATATCGCCATGCGCTTTATGGATATCCGCAAACGCATTTATGCGGCTCCTCCGCTGGGTAAAAAAGCCGTCATGGTGGCTATCCCTACCACGTCCGGCACCGGCTCTGAAGTCACGCCGTTTACCATTATTACCGATGAAAAAACCGGCACCAAATACGCCATTACCGACTATGCGTTAACCCCGGATATGGCTATCATTGACCCGGAATTTGTGCTGGGTATGCCCAAAGGTCTGACCGCTTACAGCGGCTTGGACGTGCTGACCCACGCCATTGAGGCCTACACCTCTGTATTTGCCACCAACTTTACAGACGGTCAAGCCTTGGAAGCCATGCGCTTGGTGTTTAAATACTTAAAGAGCTCTTACGACAAAGGCGCGCAGGACATCAACGCCCGCGAAAAAATGCACTACGCTGCCACCATTGCCGGTATGGCTTTCGCCAACGCTTTCTTGGGCTTGTGCCACTCTATGGCCCACAAACTGGGCGCCATGTACCACGTGCCGCACGGGTTGGCCAATGCGCTGCTGCTTACCTATGTCATTGAGTTCAACGCCACCGACAAACCCACCAAACAGGGCTTGTACCCGCAGTACAAATACCCGTTTGTGCGCGGCCGCTACGCCAAAATTGTGGACTTCCTGCTGCCCAACAATGATATGGGCGACGATAAGGACACCAAAGTGCAGAAGCTCATTGAGATGATTACCCAACTGAAAAATGAGCTCAATATTCCCAAATCCATTAAGGAATATGGCATTCCCGAACAGGAATTCTTGGCAAACTTGGACAAGCTGTCCGAACTGGCCTTTGACGACCAGTGCACCGGCGGCAACGCCCGCTACCCGCTGGTAAGCGAAATCAAAGAGCTGTACCTGAAAGCTTACTACGGCGAGCCGGTCAAACACAAAAGAAGCAAATAAGTTCTTAAATAAAAAACCCCGCTCCAAAGAGCGGGGTTTTTATCCTCTTCAAAAGATTACTTATAGGCAGGGTCTATGGACAAAAAATCCCCTCTGGGATAGGCCTGGGGATTTGCATTGCCTATCAAACAACCAAACCCATCATAAAAGAAAATTCTACCTACCGTCTGATGTCCGCATAACGAGATGCACGTGTCGAGGGCCAGTCCTTCAGTTCCCATACAACCAATTTCATGAGATAAATTGCCATACATACGGGACCCTGTCAACATTTTGGCTAATGAAACGCGTTGAGAAGTATCAGTAAGTTTAAATTGCAGCAGAACAGAAGAATAATAAGCGGAATTAGTCAAAGATATGGTAGAAAAAGCATTTTTATCTTTTTCTAATAATTTGGGCAAATCTATATCCAAATATTGTGCAATATCTTCCACATTAGAAGCGGAGGCAGGATAGGTGCCGTTGGCCATAAAATAACGCTCTTCTGCTTCGGCCCAAGCTTTTAAAACAGGCAAATAGGTACTTACTCGGGTCTTTGCCACAATTTTCTGATATTGCGGCAACGCAAACGCTGCCAAAATACCCATAATCAATACTACTACTAACAGTTCAATAAGCGTAAACCCGTCTATTTGACGTTCTAACAGCATTTTCATTTTGGGGACCTCTTTTGATAAATTTTATCTTCCGATAAAATTTATCAAAAAAAAAAAACAAAGCAAGCCCTTTCTAAATCTATTGGGCAGCATTTTTTTGGTTTTCTACTTTCTAGCAAAATGTACGCATTTTGTATTGCCAAGCAAACCAGTTTTTGTATAATAAAGTATCTTCGTATGTACGGAGCTGTTATGAAAAAATTATTTTCTTTTTTTGTATTGTCCGCGGCCGCGGCCCCGTTGCTGGCGGCAGTTTCTACCTGTGAAACCCGTGTAGACAAACACCAAGACGCTTCCACCGCCCAGCGCGTAGAGTATTGCTTGACGGAAGAACCGCAGGAAATAGATGAAACTCCGGTAACGGAAGTAGTTCTCTCCGACGTCTATTCCGTGCAATATCCTAAACAAAAGACAAAACAAACGGCCTCTCAGCAGCAAGAAACAAAAACATATACCCGACAGCCGATTTCTATGGAATATTTGGACCGCAACGATTATCCGGCCTTTCGCAATGATATTTTGCCGCGTCTGAATGATGACACCGCGCATGCCACCGCTTTGGAAGCGCTGGGAGCTCCTCAAAAAACCTCTGAAAAAAAGGGTTCCAAAAGTTTAACCAAACCGGCCCGGCAGATGAAAGCCGCCCCGGTACAGCCAGAAACGCCTGAGCAGGCAGATTCCGCTTTACTGTCTGGCACGCAGTCTGCCCCAGCGGCCCCAACTTATATGGACACGAATGCGGCGGCTTATCCGGCTTATTCCGTACCGCCCCAATCCCAGCAGCAGGCGCAGGTCACTAATCAAGCCTCGGCCGCCCAAATACAGCAGGCCCAAGCCTTGCAAAATGACCCTCTGTACCAAAATAATACGGCAAATGGCGCAGCTCCTGCCGGATTTACCGACGGAGGCGTTATGGGCCCCAGTGGTTTTGGCTACAATGCCACAGACCCGGCTTTTCAACCGTAAAACATTGACAAGCCGGTCTTAGAGGATTAGAATAAATTATGACTAAAATAAATCAGTTTTTTATTAAGCCGTTTACAGCGAAGGGTTTTTGGTGGGGTTTGATTGATTTGTGCGTCAAAATTCTCACCATTGTGGTATGGGTATACCTGATGTGTATTCAGGTATCTTTGGTTTGGCAGTCTATCCAACTGGACTACAATCCTTTTACCCAGTTGTGGTGGTTTTCATATGCATTCTTGATGTTTTTCGGCGGATCGCTGCTGGCTTATATCTTGCTTTTTGTGCGCGACTACAATGAAGAATATGAAGAAGAGGCACCTGCCACCGCCACAGAAGAAGAATAATTTTTTCCCTACAAACAAAACCCGCCGATGAGGCGGGTTTTTTTATGCAATTATTTCCTAAAAACTAAACATCTATCGCTCTCTCTACTGCCATTGCTCATTTCTTTTGCGGGATTTTCTCCCCTTCAAACCCTACCCCCTGCTGGATATTTTCAAACATAAAAGCCCCAGGCCTAAGCCTAGGGTTTCTTTTATTTCAAAAATTCTCTTCCTATCCAGTTACTCCGCCGCCCAACTCTTTAAAAAGAGCTCTGCTCTCTTATAACAGGTGGCACATTTTGTCCCCGGGGCAATGCTCAAAAATTTTTGCAGGAGGGCTTTATAAAAAACCCCGGCTTTCGCCGGGGCTTTTTAGGTTCAGGCAGATTAATAGACTTTTTTGAGCGTCAACACGCCGTCTTCAAAAAACCATTCCTCTATTAACTCCCCCGTTTCGCTGAACTTTTTGGTTACCCCGTTGGGTTTTCCGTCTTTATGCGGGGAAATCAAGGCAATTGTGCCATTGGGGTGATAGATAATCTTATCTCCGATAATTTTGTCGTTTTTATAGGTGCATTCGGAGCGCAAATCCCCGTCCTGTGTATATACGCGGCAAAGGCCGTTTAAATAGCCTTTTTTATATTCGGCCACTTCCAAAATTTTCCCGGAAGGATAGTATTTCGTTTGGCGGCCTTCCTGGCAGTCAGACACATAATGCATTTCTTTATGCAGGCGGCCCGTCGGGTGAAATACGCGCACAATCCCCTGCAGCTGGCCGTTTTCATAAGCTTTTTCAATGCTTACGCGTCCGTTCTCAAAGAAAATGCGGCAGCTGCCGTTGCGCACGCCGTTTCTAAATTCACATTCAAAATACACTTTGCCGTTTTCAAAAAATTCTTTTACCGTACCGTCCGGCAAAGCCCCCTCTTTTTTTACAATATCCAAATTTTTATCCAGGGTTTCGCGGTATACTTCTTTACCGTCTACAAAATACGTCCGCACAAATCCCACATGAAGCGGGTCATTCAAACTGACAGTTTTGCGCACAATCTCTGCCATAAATCAATCCTCCGGCATAGCCAGGGCGGCCGCAAAGCCGCAGCCCCAAGCAAAATGTAAATTAAATCCTCCGCTGCGTCCGTCCACATCCAAGAGCTCCCCTAAAATATACAACCCCGGGCAACACAGCGACTCCAAAGTATTATAGTTTATTTCAGCGCAATTTACACCCCCCGCCGCCACCATAGCTTCCGTCCACGGGCGCAGAGAAAGCGCCGTAAACGGCCACGCCCCCAGCGTACGCGCCACAGAAGTCCAGGTGTTTTCCGTCCAGGTTTTAACAGGCATATTCTTACGTATTCCGGCAAAATCAATCAGCAAATTAGCAATATTTTCATGCAACAGCCCGGTAAAAAATTCTTTGGCTCTTCGGTCTGCAAAGCGCGCGGCGCGCTGTTTTAAAAAAGCGCTTTTATTTTCAATTTCCGGCAGTAAATCCACCGCCAGCGGCACAGGGTCTTTCTCTAAAGCGCGCCCAACGGGACCGCTTATATTAAGTACGGCCGGGCCGGAAAGCCCATAAGCCGTAAAGAGCAGCTCTGCCTCACTTTGTATTTCCTGTTTTGTACCCGGCCAAACGTGCAGACGCACTTGGGCCCGAATACCCTGCAAGCGGGCTACGGCTTTTTCTTTGACATTTAAAGCACACAAGGCAGGCGTCAGCGGCGTAATATGATGCCCCAGCAAACGGGCTAGGCGGTAGCCGTCTTCACAGCCACCGGCCTGAGGATAGGCTGCAGAACCGCACGCCAGTACGCAGTATTTGCAAGAAAAACTCTCCCCGCTCTCTAGCCTCACCCGGAAATGGTTTTTCTTTTCCACTTTGACTACATGGCTTTGCGTATGTATTTCAACACCGGCTTCCTCACAAGCCAGGCGCAACGCTTCCGCCACGGCGGTAGACTTGCCTGTACGCGGGAATATACGGCCGTTTTCTTCCTCCACGGTCAGAACGCCTAAGTCATGGAAAAAGTCCAAACATTTTTGAAAGGGAAATTGCTGCAGTACCGCTTCAGCCAGCCGGGGCGTACCGCGGTAATCCGCCGCAGACACATGGGCGTTGGTCAAATTGCAGCGTCCGTTGCCGCTGACCAAAATTTTGCGCCCGGGCTGTGGTTGTTTTTCCAGCAGCAAAACGCTTTTGCCGCGCCGCTTGCACTGCAGCGCGCACATCAGCCCGCTGGCACCGGCGCCCACAATAATTACATCATAAAAAACGTTGTCTTTCATTGCACTTACTATAGCAAATTTAACGACGGGGCGGAAAACGTTTATATGCAAACTCCTACCCCGCGCCCCGCCAGGAGAGGGCTACATCTAAAAACATATTATGGTAAATAAATAATAGGACATAAAAAAACCTCTTCTTCAGAAGAGGTTTTATATGGTGTCACCGGGTGGGCTCGAACCACCGACCTAGCGCTTATGAAACGCTCGCTCTAACCAGCTGAGCTACGGTGACGTAAATCGGATATAGATATTATAACAAAAGCGCGGCGGGAGTTGCAATCCCGCCGCATTTTTTCAAGCAAAAATACGTTAATCTATCATGGTATAAGCATTTAATTTTTCCGGTACTTGGCCGCTTTTAGCCATTTCAAAGTCCTTATTGGCCGCTTCTGTATCTCCCATCTTCAGGTAAGCCGCCCCCCGGGCATTATACACATCTGCCGCCGGGCGAAGCTGGAGCACATAAGAATAATCCTGCACCGCCTGGTCATATTTTCCCAACATAAAATTAATTCCGCCGCGGGAGAAAAACACTTCCGGCTTATTGGGGGCCAACACCAACGCCGCATTGAGGGCCTGCAAAGCATCTTCATAATGCCCTTGGGCCGCCAGCACAGAGCCCAGCGCAGAATATCCTTCCGGCTCATAAGGATTAATCGTCAGCACCCGGACAAAATCTTCTTTTGCCGCGTTGTAATCACCGGTAAAGAAGTACGCTGCGCCCCGGGCGGCGTATATACTGCCGTTATCGGGGTTTAATTTAAGAGCCCGGTTGTAAGCAGCCAACGCTTTTTGCGGTTTGCCGTCTTTAAAATAGCCGTCCCCGCGCGTTTTCCACTCTGAGGAAGTAGGCAATGTCTGGCAGGCACACAGCAAAGAAACTGCAAATAGAAAAAATATTTTTCTCATATGTAACTCCTCTGTAAAAGTCCCAAAAAATTATAGCACAAAAGGCCCAGTTTCTTCTAGGCACAAAAATTTTTACCGGTTGGGCCCAAAGGCCCTGTTGCTACGTCTAAGCAAATGTTAGAGTATAAATGTCAGGAAGAAACAATTTACCCCCAAACCGCTGCAGTCCCAAACCCTGCTGCAGCGGTTCCCCTTTAACCCCCGCCTTGCGGGGGTTTTTATTGCTGTCGCGCCCGCCGGATATGATAGAATGAATAAAATGGAGGGAACTGTGCCCAACAATATCAGCCTTTTTATCATTACTAAAAATGAAGAAGCCAAAATAGCCCGCTGTATCTTAAGCGCCAAAGAACTGGTAAGCGAAGTGATTGTAGTAGACGGCTTCTCAGAAGATAAAACAGTTCAAAAAGCCCAAGAGCTGGGCGCGCAGGTATACCAACGCGCCTTTGACGGCTTTGCCAACCAAAAAAACTTTGCCTTGGACAAAGTCAGCCATACCTGGGCCCTGAACCTAGACGCAGACGAAACCCTTTCTGAAGATCTTTGCCAGGAAATACGCCGCACACTCCAAAGCACCTCCCACGCCGGGTTTACTATTCCGTTTTCCAATTATTTTTTGGGCAAACGCATGAAACACAGCGGTCTTAACAAAGAATACCACTTGCGTTTAGTAAGAAAAGACGCCGCCCATTACGAAGGCGGCCTGGTGCATGAAGGATTAAAAGTCAATGGGTCAGTGGGGCAGTTAAAGGGGCACATTCTTCACTATTCCTATGACAGCATAGAGGCTTACTTCAATAAATTTAATAAGTACACTACGTTAGCCGCCCGGCAAATGTATAAAAACGGCCGCCGGTTCAGTTTGTTGTTTGTGCTGATTACCCTGCCGTTTGAATTTTTTAAGCGTTACATACTCAAGCTGGGCCTTTTAGACGGAATGCGCGGCTTTATATGGGCGGCATTCTCTTCTTTTTATGTATTTGTAAAATACATGAAACTATGGGCTTTGCGACAAAAGGATAATTTATGATTTGGCTATGGCTGATTCCATTGGCAGTTTTGCTGGCAGCAGCGTACCGCTGGCAGTTTTGGCGTATCCCTAAAAAAGGGCTTTTGGCTTTGATGTATCATCATATTGGTACGGTCGAACAAACAGACGGGCAATTTCCTTTTACCGTCACACCCCAATGCTTTGAACAGCAGCTGGATATGCTGCAAAAGCACGGCTTTACCCCGGTAGGACTAGAGGAAGTAAAAGAAGCCGCCCGTACCGGCCGCCGTCTGCCGGCCAAGCCGGTATTATTAACCTTTGACGACGGACATTTGGATAACTTTGAGAACTTGTTTCCTATTTTGAAAAAGAGGAATGTAAAAGTCATTCTCTTTTTAATTACAGATTATATTGGCCAAAAACCGGGCTATATTTCTTGGGAACAAGTTCTTGAAATGCACCAAAGCGGTCTAGTGCAGTTTGGCTCGCATACGCTTTCCCACGCCCGCCTGCGCAAGCTCTCCGAAGAAGATATTTTAAGAGAACTGACCCAAAGCAAAAAAGTGTTGGAAGAGCATCTAGGCGTGCCGTGCGAAGCGTTCTGCTATCCTTTTGGCTCCGGCGGCTTTGACAAACGGGTGCGCCCGCTGGTATTTAAAGCCGGTTATCTGTTTGACTTTAGCACCAAGCCAGGCATCAACCCCTGGCCGTGGAAAGCCAAGAAAACCTTGCTGCGCGCCTTTCCCCGCGGGGGCGAAACTTTGACCGACTTCTACGTGCAAATCACCCGCGGCAAGAGCAAATTTTAATGTCTATGTCTTTTGTTTTCCTTATCGCCGCGCTGTGTTTGGCGGCTGTTTTATTTTGGGCTCCGCTGTTAAAACCCAAAACACAAACATTGCCTATACTGCTTATTGGCAAAACAGGCACCCCGCCGCATAACAGCCACGATAAAAAACAATGGCTCTGCCTTGCTAAATTAGAAAAACTGCTGGCCCGGCTTAACGCCCGCGGCTTTACGGCTATTTTGCCTCAAGACATAGCCAAAAATGCGTTGCCTGCGCGCCCCGTCATCTTACTCTTTTACGGCGGATATCAAAGCGTATACAGCCAGGCATTTGCCTTGTTAGAAAAATACGCTTGCAAAGCCTGCGCGGCACTGCCGGCGGGACTTATTGGGCAATATGACGCTTGGCAAAACCCAGGGCAGGGCCCCTGGCAAAATTTGCTTACCGCCCCGCAAATCCAACAACTGCAAAAAAGCAAACGCATTGAATTCATTTCCACCACTTTAGACGGCACTTCCGCCAGCGGTGAAGCAGACGAAAAAGAATGTTGGAAATTACCAGAAAACAAGACCCGCCTGCAGTATCTGTATAAACTGAAAACCAACGCCGTCTATTTCCCCCCGCCGGACCCACTCCGCCCCGCCGTATTGCAAACAGCGCGGCAGCATTTTGCGCTCCTGATTGGCAATCAAAAAGGCAACAACCCCCTGCCACTCAACACGACAGACCCCTTGCGGGTTCTGCCAGTACAAAACGGAACTTGTCTGCTCCGGCTCTTTTGGAAAATGGAAAGAAACTAAATCTATTTTGGACGGGAAACAAAAAGAGCAGAATTTTTTGTTCTGCTCTTTTTTTTGCCGTCGGTTTCTGCGCTCTCTTTTTATGATTGGTTAGGGGCAAATCCGTTTATTTATTTTCTCTTTTTTCCATTTTATTACACTGCTTACGCCCCGGTTGTCCAAGCGGATTTTGAAGATTAATGAAGCATTGGGTGGGTCTTTTCTCTGACCCAGACAAATGAAATATAGGGCGCACATACATACGCTGTTTGTCTTTTTGATATTCCAGAATAAAAATTTCCCGCTCTGCTTGTTCTTCGTTGCACGTTTCCCGCACAAAACGCCTGTTTTGGCTGGCAAAAAAATGGTTATATACCCCCAGCAACGCCCGCAAAAATGCACTGGCGCCCTTTTGGTATATCTTTCCTAAACGGGCATATAAGTAAGCCCCTTCTTTTTGCGCCTGTATAAAAATACTATTCTCTAAGTGGACCTTATTCCATTGGGGTAGCGAATCAATGTTTTTTTTCATGTTTCTTTTTTTAACTTAAAAGACAGTCGGAAAATCATAACTGGGAAATGCCAAAATACATCAAAGGCCCCCAGCCAAGCCTGAATACTTGCGCCTGAACTTACACCTACATGCCCACAAGTCGGGCCTAGTGGGGCCATGCCTGATACTTGCGCCTGAGCTTATGCCCGAATGCCCGAAGTATGATTATCGAGCCCCCAACTGCACCTACTATACTTTCATTCAGCCTCGTACTTGATTTACTAAGTACTGCCTATGCCCCCCTTAAAATAGAACAAAACTCCCCGCCGGCAAACTATATTTCTGAACATAGTGAAACGAAGAAAGAAGATATGGTACTGCTTTTGGACTTGCCTGCGCATTATATTTCCAGGCATGCTAAAACCGGGAGAGGGGTTTTCCCTCTCCCGTCGGTCCGCGCCTTCTTTTGTGACGCCGGAACACGCAAATTTATTTCATGTGATACCATTCGCTGGCAAAGCCCCATACCGCCACCGCCAGCAAAAGAGTCAGGACAACGCGAAGCAGAATATCCATCATAAAACTAACAGAGTTAGTAAAGTTTTCAAAACCAATATTTTTAATTCTCTTCTAATTTTTAAGTTTTAAATATTTAATTTTGTAACTTTACTAACTCAAGTCTCTATTTATTTGCTAGAATAAGACCGCATAGCTCTGGCAAGAAATATGCGGTCGGGACGGCAGAGAACAACATACCACAGGGCTGTGATACCGGACCGGAGCCCCGGTCCTTCTCTGCAAAACGCCTCGCCAGCGTTTGTCCGTCCGAAGAAAATGGAGAAAGGGCCAAGCAGAATGCTTTGTCTTATGTTAGCATAGTAAGTTTTGTTAGCTTTTGTCAAGCTTTTTCTATTTTTCTTTTTCTTGCCCAAATACAGAGAGGAAAAATATGAACAAATTTGAGAAACAACTGGAAAAATGGAATAATGGCGTACTGAGAGGGGCACAAGCTAAGTTAGCAAAAACACTAGGCGTCTCCACCGCCACCACTGCTTTATGGGCCACCGGCAAGCGCCGCCCCTCTAAAGGATATGTTGCTCAAATGGCCCTGCTTTTCGGCATGGACGCATTCGACGTATTTAAACTTTTTGATTACCATTCCATTACTTATCCGGAGCCAGGTCTGCATAACCACGCCCATGCCCTGCGTGACCAAGATGTTAACGGTTGTTGCTATACTACTACAGCAGAACCAGAGATGGCGGCGGCCCCCGCACAAAGCAACAGCGTACAGCTTCCCTTCCTAGACAAAGTGCCCCCTTCTTATCCCCAGTACGAAGAAAGTGACATTATTGAGTGGTGGAGCCTTCCCCGCCGCTTTGCCCAGGGGGCCAAATATATTTTGCGCACGGCAGATACCGGCTGGGACGATAAAGCAGATAACGACGATTTATGCCTAGTCAAACCCGGCCCTGAATTAACGGAAGGGAAAATTGTTTTGCTTGAAAAACGTCCCGAAGAGTACATAGCGCGGCGCATTAAAAAAGAAGCGGGAAAAATCATTTTTCTCTCTTCCGCTGGAAAACAGAAAGAGAATGCCCCTGCTGGACGCATTTTGGGCACCCTGATTAAACGTATTAAAAACCTATAAATCCCCCTTGTTTTTAGCCTAAATAGGCTTATACTTATAGTAGCCCCCAGATAAGGCTGGGATATGCAGGACAGAAAATGTGCGCCGGAGCCAGTTTTGCCCGGTGATGCAAAACGGCGTAAGGTGTATAAACTGGTCGGGCCGTGCCAGCCAGATACCGCGAAGAACGGTGAAGCATAAGTACACGGCTTTGAAGCAGAAAAATAAATGTTCCTTGAAAATAAAACCGAAAACTGCAGCCGTATGCGGTGCGTACGCTTAGGTTTCTGTTGTGAGAACAGAGATAACTGAGAAACGGTCCGATAGTTGTGGTTGGTTTTGCCTGGAATATTTCACTGCCTTGTGATCTTAAGGCCAAATCCCGGGGAAGGAAAGAAAATGAATGAGTGCACCTAGAGCCCTCCGTATTTATGGAATACGGGGGGCTCTTGTTTTTTCCCCGGCCCCGCGGCAGACTTTTCTCCAAAAACACATCATTTTTCTTTCCCTTCTTCATAGACGTGCAAAAATTGCTGATTTAAGTAAATTTTGATATAATATGTCAAGGGTTTTTATGAATACGGCAGACAGAATAAGCCAAAATGTGCAGACTGTAGAGAGCGCTCTGTCCCAGGCGTGTTTACGCTCCGGGCGCAATCCGGCAGAGGTAACACTGATGGCCGTTACCAAATATGCCCAAGACGAAGAAGTGCTTGCGCTGCTCAATACGGGCCGTATAAGGCATATAGGCGAAAGCCGCGTACAACAAGCTTTAGCCCGTTGGACCCGCCCTGAATTTGCAAGCTACACCACGGTTAAACACTTCATCGGACATTTGCAAAGAAATAAAGCAGCCCAAGCTGCCAAACTGTTTGATTTTATTGATTCCATAGACGATATTCGCACCGCTCAGGCTTTAGACAGCCATGCCCAGAAGCTGGGCAAACGTTTGTATATAATGGTGCAAATCAAACTCACGGACAGGGAAAGCCAGTCCGGCGTTTCTTTGGAACAGGCGCCGCTTTTGCTGCGGCAACTGCAAGATTTGAAAAGTTTATGTCCGTGCGGATATTTAGCTATCGCTCCGCAGACGGACAATCCGCAAACGCTGCGTCCGTTGTTTAAAGAAGTCAAAACGGCGTTTGACCGGGATTTTCCGCTTTCTCTGCCGCAGAGATATTTATCTTTAGGCATGAGTGCAGATTTTGAAACGGCCGTGGAAGAAGGCTCCACGTTGCCTAGGGTAGGCAGCCGCTTGTTTGCCTGACATTTGGAGGAATTATGATTATAAAGGTCCGCGTCATTCCCACTTCAGGGCGCAATGAAATCATCAGCCGCATTGGCAGCGTATTGCGGATGAAAATAAAAAATAAAAAAGTGGATGACGACCCTGCCAACGCCATTATGAAAACATTTTTGGCGGACTTCTTTGCCGTAAAGGAAGAGCAAATTATCATCGTTAAAGGAGCCAAAGGCAAAGAAAAAACGGTAGAAGTACGCGACAAGAGCGAAGAAGAACTCCGCAAAATCATGGATTCCATTCCGTAATTCTTTCTCATTTCTCAAAAAGCCCGCTTAACCGCGGGCTTTTTTAATCTAGGTCTTCTTTTCTGCTTTCATAGGACCTTTGGCCCTCGTTTCTTCTTCTGATTTTACCTATAATAAACATATGAATTTAAAAAGTATGTTATGTATATCCTTTCTTTTTTTGATTTCAAGCGTGCTTTATGCCGCGCCACACATTATTGACACGCAAAACGCTGATGCCAAACCCTATATTTCCGACTTAATTGTTACCCAACAGCCCATACGCTTTCAAATACTAAACTCTGCGCCAGAAACAGTACCTATTATTTCAAATGCTTTCGCCGCCTGGTTTAACAATGTGCTCTCCCGGTTGGATGAAAAGAAAGAGAAAGAATTGGCCCCGGTGTTGGATTTTATCCGCTTTGGGGCAGATTCCAAAAATTATATTCTGAATGCAGAAAAACCGGATATATTTTTTCACATTAACAAATTAGATACTTGGACTTATTGTTCCAAGACTGCTTTAGGTTGTTTTAACCCCCGCTCCATGACTATTTATGCCATGGATAATGCCCATGGCATGCCAATTGGTTTTACTTTGCTCCATGAAATCGGGCACGCTTTGCGTTTATCTGATTTATATCCAGAGGAATTCCAACCTAAAGATATTGAATACGGCAGCGGAAAACAAGAGTCTATTATGAACAAAGGAAGTGAGCTCACATGCGACGATGCAGACGCTATTGTTAATGCTTTATACATATCCGCCCGTAAAGCCAACATAGGAATTTCAGATTTACGTTTTACTTCTTTCTGCTCTAAAGACAGGATATTTCTCAATGGCAAACAATTAAACCGCGCCCCCGCCTATGTAGACTATAAAGGCAGCCGCACGGTATATACTTTCTGTCAGGATGGCTCCCCCCAAAATATTATCCGTATTACACCGACACGCCCGGATATACTTGTTTCCCATATACAGCCGCCGGTAAATTGTGAGTTTATAGCCGAACAGCCCGTAACGCCGGCCCCTGATAAAAAGGGTTCCTACCAAATCCAGGATTTTCAGACAAAAGAGATATTGGAAAAGCACGAACTTCCGGGGGCGGCTTTTTCCACCACTTATATGGTGCTGCCCGCAGGCGGCATCACTTTAGCTATACGCCGCGACAAGAACAATACGGAAGTGCCCGTCTATGCTTATCTGACAGACAGGGACGGCAGTCTCATTTATCTTTTTGCTTATTTAAATAATGGATACAATTTTATATATAATTTTGTGTTAAACGGACAAAAACAGTCCACAGAAGGCTATATATTTATTTATAACCGCCAACAGCCGGACCAATATTTTATTTTCAAAGATTATGCCAAATCAGAGGAATGCCACGGCACCGATCAGAATTGTGCCGTCATGCAAAATATTTTTCTGGACTATAGTATTCTCTTTTTAAGAAGACACGGCTTAAAAATGCCGGTATGGGGAGGGTTAGCTGCCCAAGACATCAAAAAGCACATTTCCAACGCCGCGGCATGGGAAAAGTTTTTATTGACCGATTATCCACCCTATTTCTACCGGGCTCCTTTAGTGAATAAAGATGTTTCCTACAAAATGCAGAGGCCGGCTTTAAAATCCGACATTACACAGCTGCTGGTGCAAGATTTAAAACAGCAGATCTCTTCCTGCAAACAAGCCGTCAGTTCCTCTAAGAGATAATTCTCTTTGGATTTTTGAATAAATGCCGGAATTTGGCCCTTGCTGTACCTGCCATACCGCGGCTGTATTTAATGTGGCGCAAGAGGCACCTTTTGCTGATATAAAATTCTTAAAGCAGCCCATATTTCTCCCCAAAGAAAACCCCCGCGCCGTACAAAACGCGGGGGTTTCTTATATTCCAAAAGCTATTTCAGCAAATTGGACAAACTGCGGCTTTCCGCCTCTTCCTTCATTTTGGCTATCACGTCCGCCAGCGGCAGGCCGTTTAAATTCTTGCCGTCGCGCAGGCGCACGGTAATGGTTTTATCCTGCGCTTCTTTGGCGCCGATAACCAATGTATACGGTACGCGCTGCATATGCGCTTCGCGGATTTTCAGGCCCAGTTTTTCCGGGCGAATATCCAGCTGCGGGCGCAAGCCGGCGGCGCGCATTTGTGCGGCCACTTCTTTGGCGTACGGAATTTGGTCGTCCGTCAGCGTCAGAATTTTGGCCTGTACCGGGGCCAGCCACAGCGGGAACCACCCGGCATAGTGCTCAATAATCACGCCCAAAAAGCGCTCAATGCTGCCAAACATCGCCCGGTGCACCATAATGGGGCGCTTGCGCCCTTCGGGGGCCACATATTCCAGGTCAAAACGCTCCGGCAGGTTAAAGTCAAACTGAATGGTGGACAGCTGCCACAGGCGGCCAATGGCGTCCATTACTTTAATATCAATCTTCGGCCCGTAGAAAGCGGCTTCCCCCGCGTGGGTGGTGTAGGGGATATTATTGCTGTCTAGCACATGGCGCAGTGCGTTTTCGGCCCGGTCCCAGTCCTCTACCTTACCGGTAAAATGTTCGGGGTGCTGCGGGTCACGCGTGGAAAGCTCCACCGCGTATTTTTCAAAACCAAATGTTTTGAAAATATGCATGGCAAAATCAAAGCACTGTTTTACTTCGTCTTCCACCTGCTCGGGCGTGCAGAAGATGTGTGCGTCGTCCTGCGTAAAGCCGCGCACGCGCAACAGCCCGTGCAAAGCGCCGGAGCGCTCGTAGCGGTAGACGGTGCCCAGCTCGGAATAGCGCAACGGCAAATCGCGGTAGCTGCGCAGGCCGGATTTATAAATTTCTACGTGGAAGGGGCAGTTCATCGGTTTTATTTGGTATTTATCGCCGTCCACTTCCATGGGGTGGAACATACTCTCAGAGTAAAACCCGGCATGCCCGCTGATTTCAAATAAATGCAGGCGCGCAATATGCGGGCTGTAGACCATATCATAGCCGCGCTGGATATTTTCGTTCTTAATCCAGTCTTCCAGCACTTTGCGCAGCATGCCGCCTTTGGGGTGAGTCAAAATAAGACCGGGGCCGACATTGTCGTTAATGCTGAACAGGTCCAGCTCCGGGCCCAGTTTGCGGTGGTCGCGCTTGGCGGCTTCTTCCTGCTGTTTGACATAGGCGTTGAGCTCATCTTTGTCATTAAAGCTCAGGCCGTAAATGCGCTGCAGCATGGGGCGTTTTTCGTCCCCGCGCCAATACGCGCCGGCAATGGCGGAGAGTTTAAAATTGTTAATTTTGCCCGTGTGTTCCACGTGCGGGCCGCGGCACAAATCCACAAAATCCCCGGTGGTATAGATGGTGATTTCCCCGTCGTTTAAATCTTCCAACAGCTCCAGCTTATAGGTTTCGCCGCGTTTTTCAAACAAGGCCTTGGCTTCTGCTTTACTCATCTGCTTGCATTCAAAGGGAATGCGGGCTTTGATGAGCTCTTTCATTTTAGTTTCAATCGTCTTTAAATCTTCCGGCGTGAACGCGCGGGGGCAGTCAAAATCGTAATAAAAGCCGTTATCCACGGCGGGGCCGATGCCGAGCTTGGTGCCCGGAAACAGCTGCTGTACGGCGGCGGCCATAATATGGGCGCAAGAGTGCCGCTTGGTTTGAAGTTCTGTATTTTCCATAAGTATCCTTCAGCGGGAATACCGCTTAAATTTATATAATAAGTATATCAAATTACAGGCTATGCCTGCCGGGCACCCAAGATGAATTTTCTACGCGATTTATACCATACATGCAAGACCAATTACAAACTGCTTTTACTGGCTTCTCTGCCGGCGCTGGCTTTGACGGCATTTGGGCTGCACCAGCTGGAAGTAGCGGCCCCGGGGGCATGGGCGGCGGCTATGGCTATGCGCCTGTTGGTGGAATTTTGTTTTTTAGGGGCGTGTTTGGCCCTGCTGAACCTAATAGGCATAAAAAACAAATGGGTGCTGGCGCTGTTTCTTTATGTTTATTATTTGGCCTGTACGGCGGATTTGGTGCTGTTGTGGTATTTTAAAGAACGCTTTGGCGCCAAATACTTAGAAACCATGGAAGGCGGCGACTATGCTTTCTTGACCGATTGGCGCGTGATCTCTTACCTGCTCCTGTTTTTGCTCTTTTGTATTTTTTCCGTACGCCGCTTTTTTGTGCCGCGCGCGCGCAAAACCGCCGCCAAACAACTGGGGGGATTTGTCGTCGTCTTGTTAGTGCTCAGCTGGCTCAACCCGCTCACGCTTTTGCCCAAACCGTACGACTTTTTAACAACCTACATGATGCCCCCCTCCCCCGTTTACATGCTGCGTGCTCTCTTGGCCCGGCCCCAGCAGGCCCTCATTACGGACAGCTTGCCCGCCCCGCTTGCAGACACCGCACAAAAATACAATGTCTTTACCGCCCGCAACACGGGCATTGGCAAAGACTATAAACGGGTCATTTTAATTGCCACAGAGTCCCTCTCTGCCAAATACATGCACCGCTTTAACCCGCTTATCCCCGCCGATGCCAGCCAGACCTATGACCAAATTTTTGAAGAATATCCTGCTGACACGCTGCATTCAGTCACGCTTTCTACGCTTTATGGGCTGACGGTTATTTTTTCCTCCCACCCCAACGCCAAATTAAATTATGAAAACGGCTACCCCCTTTCTTTTGTCAAAGAGCTCAAGAGACACGGCTTTCACACCGCTTTTCTGCGCGGCGCCAACGAAAATTATATGGACGAAAACCTGCTTTTCCACCAAGCGGGCTTTGACATGGTGCGCGGAAGCAGTTTTTTCTCCGATTTGCCCGATTACGCGCCCTATATTGACTGGTGGGGTCTGACGGACCGCAAGCTCTTTGAATACACCGCCCAATACCTGCAAGAACACCAAGGCGAAAAAACCTTTATTACCCTGCTGACGGTGGACACCCATGTACCGCTGGGCCGATTAGATTACTTGGACCACCAATACGAAGAAATTGACGCCCGCTTTTATGACATGCCCACCATGCCCCGCGCTTATGCGCGCGCCGGGCAGGACTTGCGCTATTTTCTGCAACTGTTGGATAAAAAGGGCCTGCTGGACCAAGATACGCTGGTGCTGGTTACCGGGGACCACCCGTCCTTTTCCAACACGCCCACCAACGCCCTTTTTAAACCTTATAAACCGGTGTTTGACCGCATTCCTTTTGCCATTATTACCCGCACCCCGCTGGGCAAGCCACTGGCGCAGGAAGAGCTGGTCAGCCAGTTAGACATTGCCCCCACCGTAATGGATTTGCTCAACCTGCCGCAGCCCAAAGGTTTTTTTGGTCACAGCTTGTTTGACTTGGAAGAGCAGAGAAGTATTTTTGACGTCAAAGAAGATTATGTGGTAGTCCATACCGCCCAAAACCGGCAATTTATACCTCTTAACTCCACCCAACCGGCCGATCGGCCCGTGTTAGATCTGGTGCGCACTTTTTGGACGGATAAATAATGTCTTATACCCGCGCCTCATACGGGGCCCGGCTCCGCTCCCTCTTTTCAACCCAACGCTCAGCCCCACCGGAAGCTTTCTAGAGCGCAAAACGCCGCGTTTTCCGCGGCGTTTTAGTTTTGTTTGATATATTTTTGACTGGCAGTATGGCTTGTACTGTCTCTCCTTTTCCCCATGCGGCACACACAGCTCAAGCAGCATAACGTTTTTCACTAGGGCTAGGCCTTTAGTACATCGGGTAGCGGCAGCCTACACTGCCGCAGGAATCCGGTTCCCGCCCGGATACCGCCCGGCAGATTTTATTGGCTAACTCCCGCTTACTTTCATCTCCGGACTCCACATTGCAATAATGTTTCCCCTCTACAGATTTATTAGTATAGGGAAACCACAAATAATATACTCCCGGCAGTTTGCCAGGCATTTGGAAACGAACATGATCTATAGGGACAACATTACCTCCCCCTACTACAATAATCTGTAAACTAGACGTTTGCGGTCTGCCAATATCCAGTTCATCTAAACTGGTGGCTTGTGTACCCGTCTCCATATAATAGCGCTCAAAGCTGCGCATAATGGGCTGGGCCGCGGCTTGCAGCTGGGTAAAGCGGGCCTTATACACCGCCATGCGATACTGCGGGTATGACACCACCGCAAAAATGCCTATAATCAGCACCACCACCAAAAGCCCCACAAGCGTAAAGCCGCTTATTTTGCCTTTAATGAGGTTTTTTCCGTCGGGAATGATTTTTTGATAAATTTTGTTCATAAACAAAATCTATCAAAAAAAAAAACAATGCAAGGCTTTTACAATACAAACAGGCTCTCTGACTAAAAACATCTATCAGAGAGTCTGTTTGTATTTATATCAACGTACAAAATTACTTTTCCAACACCCATTTTTCTCCGTCTATTTCCTGTCCTCCCAATGATTTACAAATGCGCGCGGCAAAAGCTTCTGAGCCATAAGCCATGCCGTCATTGCGGCATACGATAGAAGCCATTCCATTTTTTCTCCCTTCGGAAAAACGAAAGGCAAATAAATATTTCCGCGAATTATCTACATTCTGTCTATAGGCATACACAGACATAGCTTCCGTGCCGTATCTCCAATTAGGATTATCCAAATCTACTTGCACATCTAATTTGCTTAAATCATCAGCATAAGAACCATTAGCCAGGAAATAAACTTCCTGAGCCTCACGCAATGCTTTTAATACGATCAGCGGCTCAGCGGAGCGGCTTTTTTCTACAGCCAGCTCATATTGGGGCAATGCAATGGCCGCCAAAATGCCTATAATCAGCACCACCACCAAAAGTTCTATAAGCGTAAAACCGCCGCAAACAACCAAACGGAAATGGCTTTTGGCAGGCAAAGACCTGCCCAAAAACCGCGTTAAAATGCCGCCAGAGAGGTTTTGGGCAGCCGGAATGATTTTTTGATACATTTTGCACATAGGCAAAATGTATCAAAAAAAAAAAACAATGCAAGCCGTTTTATCTTTTCCAGCCCACAAAACCTCCGCCGCTTTTTTCCACTCTCTACCCCACGTCCAAATATGCTAAAATCTTTAGGTATCTGTATACATATTTCTATATTTATGGAGGCAGCATGAATACAGCACAAGCCGGCAGCGGCAACCTGTTCTTTATGCTCATGATTATTATTATCATGGTCATGATTTTCTGGTCCGGCCGCGGGCAGAAAAAACGCGAGTTGGAAAGACAGGCCAAAGTGGACGCTTTACAAAAAGGGGACGAAATCGTCCTGCCGGGTGGCGTCGTCGGCACAGTGGTGGGGTTTAAAGACAACGCCGTAGAAGTCAAAGTGGCCGAAAATGTCAAACTAACCGTTTTAAAATCGGGCATTGTAGGGTTCCTGACCAATGCAACGCCTGCAAATAAAGGAGGAGCCAAATAATGTCCAAATCGCTGGCCATTAAATGGATTGTCATCATTGTTATTTTGTTGGGATCGATGGCCTTAATTTATCCCAACTACCGCTGGTATTCCAAACCGAATGCCGAACGCGAAAAGCTGGAAGCTCTGGGCGAACGCCCGCAGCGCATTCTTAACCTGGGGTTGGACTTGCGCGGCGGCAGCAGCCTGCTTTTGGAGCTTGACGTGAGCAAACTCAGCGACCGCGAACCGCTTAACGAAGCCATGGCGCGCGCCATTGAAATCATCCGCAACCGCATTGACCAATACGGCGTGGGTGAAACGTCCATTACCCGCCAGGGTGAAAAATGGATTTTGGTGCAGCTGCCCGGCGTGGCCAACCCGGCCGCGGCGGAAGCATTAATCGGCAAGACGGCTATGTTGGAATTCCACATCGTCAAAAACGATACCACCGCCGCAGAGAAGGCCATCGCCAAGCTGGAAAGCATGGATGAGCCTTACGACCAAGACGGCGCATTAAAACCCGAAATTGCCAAACTTTTGCCGGAAGGGTACACCATTTTCCGCACCAAAGACGGCGGCTACAATGTGGTAGATAAAGTAGCCAAAGTCACCGGGGCCGATTTGGACGACGCCCACCTGACCATGTACGGCGAAAACGGCTACCCCGAAGTGGCTTTCTCTTTTAATGCCGAAGGGGCCAAAAAGTTCGGACAGCTGACCGGCTCCAACATCGGCAAACAGCTGGCTATCGTGCTGGACAACACCATTCAGTCCGCCCCGGTAGTGCAGAGCCGCATCACCAAAGAAGGCCGCATCTCCGGTACATTTACGCTGGAAGAAGCGCGCCAGCTGACCATTGTGCTTAAAGCCGGCGCCCTGCCCGCCCCGGTGCGCATTATTGAAAAACGCACCATCGGGCCCACGCTGGGTGAAGACTCCATCAAATCCGGTTTAGGCGCCTCTTTGTATGCGTTGCTGGCTATTTTGCTGTTTATGATTATCTACTACAAATGGGCCGGCTTTATCGCCGATACGGCACTGGTATTAAACCTAGTCCTTTTGTTGGCGGTTATGAGCTATTTCTCCGCTACGTTGACGGTGCCCGGCATTGCCGGTATCATCTTGTCTTTGGCTATGGCCATTG
Organism: uncultured Elusimicrobiales bacterium; assembly: GCA_944326725.1. Taxonomy (GTDB): domain Bacteria; phylum Elusimicrobiota; class Elusimicrobia; order Elusimicrobiales; family Elusimicrobiaceae; genus Avelusimicrobium. The sequence goes on from CALVFA010000012.1 coordinate 29,291, forward strand.
ACGCCAACGTACTGATTATTGAACGTATGAGAGAAGAAAAACTCTTGGGCAAACCCATACCCACTATTATTCAGCTGGGGTATGACAAAGCCTGGTCTGCCATTTTTGACTCCAACATCACGACCATTATCGTGGGTTGCTGTCTGCTGCAGTTTGGCACCGGCCCGGTAAAAGGCTTTGCCGTTACGCTTATTATTGGTTTGACCGTCAGCTTGTTCACGGCCGTGTTTGTCACGCGTGCCATGTATGAGATGATTCTTACGTCTAACCCCAAGGAGATCAGCTTATGATGACCTTTTTCCCGAAAACCAACATTGATTTCCTTAAATACAGGAAAGTATATTTCACCATTTCGGCGCTTATCTTTGTGGTAGGTATTTACTTGTTTGCCACCAAAGGGCTGAACATGGGTGTGGATTTTACCGGCGGCACCATGGTGCAGGTAAAATTTGAACAAACCGTAGACATGGCTAAAGTGCGCGAAGCGCTGACCCAAACGGGTAGCGAATCGGAACTGCAGTCTTACGGAGATAACACCTACGCCGTGCGCGAAAAAGGTACCGAAGGCAATATTGACGAAGTGCAGGCGCGGGTAGAAAAAGCGTTAGACACGCTCAATGTGCCTTATGTAGTACAGCAGACCAACTTCGTAGGGCCTTCCGTAGGCCAAGACATGACAGAGCGCGCCGTATGGGCTATCATCTTGTCTTTGGTGTTTATCATCATCTATGTAGCGTTTCGCTTCAGCAACATTCTGTGGGGCACCTCGGGCGTTATCGCCTTGTTCCACGATTTGTTTGTAATGGCAGTAGCATTTGCCATTACGCAGCGCGAAATTGACCTGGTGGTAGTGGCGGCATTTTTAACGGTAGCCGGTTTTTCTATTAACGACACCATCGTTATTTTTGACCGTATCCGCGAAAATATGCGCCTGCACCCGCGGGCTTCGCTGGGAGAGCTTATTAACCTCTCTATCAACGAAACCCTCTCCCGTACAGTAATCACATCTATTACTGTGGTGGGCTCGCTGTTTATTCTGTATTTCTTTGGCGGAGAAGCATTGAATTCCTTCTCCTTTGCTATGTTGGTGGGTTGTATCTGTGGTTTCTACACCACAGTTGCACTGACCACCCCGCTGGTGTATGTGTGGACGCACGGCGGTGAAAGCAGAGAAACGACCCCGGCGGCGGCTCCCTCCCGCAAAGCGGCAGAAGCTCCTAAAGTGCAAAAAGAAGAGCACCCGGCCCCGGCCCAAGCAGCAGGCCCGTCTAAAAAATCCGTACGCAAAAGCCGCAGAAACAGAAGATAAGTTTTAAAAGCCGGGCGCGTTACCCCGCGCCCGGCTTTTTAGCTTGAGCCGTTTAACGGTAGACTTTTTTTATGAGTCCTTTTCTCTGAAAGGATTGATAAAAAAAGTTATTTCAATAATGCTATGAGAAAAATCAAACGCTTTAAAATCAGCACCCGCCAAAAAGACATCACCCGCAAAGTATTGCGCTTAGGGTTGGATTTGCCCGCCGCCGGATTAAACGGCGAGCTGGAGCTGGCGCGCTTTGTGCTGGAGCTGGCCGCCCAGCTGGACCCGGGCACCGTTTATGAGCTCAATGAAAACGCTTTATGGGACTTAGGCGATGAAACCGTAGCAGCAGAAGGCATGTTCAGCGCGTGCGCCGTTACGTTGGGGGCGCAGGCGGCCCAATATGTACAAACTTTAGAAGGCACCAAACAGCTGGTCGCCTATACTATTTTATTTGAGTTTTTGCGTACCGCCGTTTTGTTTGTGACCGACCTAGTTAAAGAGCAGGCGGAAAAAGAAGAATACGAAGCGCTGGAGCCGCAGTTTGTCTATGTGCCCAAGCTGGGCCTGGCGCCGGAGCCGAAACTGTTTAAAGAGGCACCCCGCACCGATGAACAGACCGCCACTAAAATTTTGCCCCAGTTGCTGGCACGGGTTCAATCCGATAAAATAGAAGTGTCGCTGGACGGGGCTGTTATCCAGCCGCTGGCAAGCACCGTATTTATTATTCCCTGGCAGAAGAAAAAACGCAAAGGAAAAAAATAATGCCAAAACCAACTTCTCTTGAAAAGAAAAAAGTTTCCTGGAAACATGTCCTCGGCTCTGCCGCCATTTATTGGTACACCCTGTTTTTGGGCTGGACGACGCGCATATACTGGTTTAAGACAGAAGAATTTCTTCAAATGGAAAAAGAGGGCAAAAACTTCATTTACGCCATTTGGCATAACCAACAGCTCTTTTTGCTCTATCCCTACCGCGGGCAAAAAATATGTTCTCTTATCAGTTTAAGTGATGACGGGGAATACATCGCCCGCGTTTTGCCCAAGTTTGGCATGAAAGCCGTGCGCGGCAGCACCACCCGCGGCGGAGCGCGTGCGCTGATTAAGCTGATGAATATTGCCGAAGCGGGCTACCACCCCATGCTCACGCCCGACGGCCCCCGCGGTCCCATTTACCAGGTGCAGCAAGGCATTTTATTTTTGGCCAAAAAAACGGGTCTGCCCATTATTCCGGTAGGTACGGCGCTGAGTCATAAATTTAAAGTAGGCTCTTGGGACAAAATGCGCGTTCCACTGCCCTTTGGCAGCACCGCGCTGACCTATGGGAAAGCCATCCACGTCACGGAAGAAAGCGACATGGACGCCGTAGCGGCTGAATTAAAAGCGGAATTAGACAAAGTAACTGACCATTCAGAGCGGTTTATTAATAAAAAGCCCTTTGACAATACCCAAGCATAACTTCTTTTTGGTCAGGCTGGATTTTCCATATAAAAAGCCCCGTCTAATACGGGGCTTTTCACCCAAAAAATAATATTTAGTTGCTTTCCATTAATAAACGGCCTTTAGAAAAAGAAACACTTCTGCTTTCTTTTTTCCATATTACTGCCGTATTAATCCATTGGGTAGCGGCAGCCATAGGTGCCGCAATTATCCGGCTCCCGCCCGGATACCGCCCGGCAAATTTTCTTCGCTAGTTCCCTCGTGGTTTCATTGCTAGACTCCACATTGCAATAATGTTTCCCTATCCAATGAGCCTGATGCCCTACATATGGATACCATTGATAATACAGCCCCGGCAATTTACCGGGCATTTGGAAGCGAACATGGTCCAGCGGAATACTACCCGTTCCCGACCCTACCACAATGACTTGCAAACTAGACGTTTGCGGTTTGCCTATATCCAGTTCATCTAATGTAGTGGGGGTGTTTCCGTTTTGCATATAATAGCGCTCAAAGCTGCGCATAATGGGCTGGGCTGCGGCTTGCAACTGAGTAAAGCGGGCCTTGTACACCGCCATGCGGTACTGTGGGTATGCCACCGCTGCCAAAATACCGATAATCAACACCACCACCAAAAGTTCTACAAGCGTAAAGCCGCCCGCGCCGCGGAGGGAATGGCTTTTGGCAGGCAAAGACCTGCCCAAAAACTGCGTTAAAATGCCGCCAGAGAGGTTCTGGGCGGCTGGAATGATTTTTTGATAGATTTTGTTCATAAACAAAATCTATCAAAAAAAAAAAACAGTGCAAGGCTTGTGCAATCCGCCGGCCTATTAATTAGCGGCCTTTTTCTTCTTCATAAAAGAAAGGAAAACTTTTACGTCTATCGCTAAGGAAAGTATTTTTACCGGTTCTTTTTTGGTCAAGGGCAACTAGGCAAATCCCCTGAGCATACGTTGGAGCCCCAAATAGAAATATCCTCTTGCACCATAGCAGTGCCCTGTTTATCCACCCACACAGAAGAAGTAAAGTCCATTATGCGCTCTTGGACAAAAAATACAAAAAAGAGTCCGGAAAAACAACAAGAAGCGGGGTGTCTTACTCTGTTTTTAAAGCAATCAAAAGCAAATCTGCCTGCAGCGCGCCGTCCTTATAGCTTATTTTATACGGAATCATCGCTTGCCCATAAGGGCGGTACTCTTCAAAAGACATATGCACCGTGCCAAAAGTTTTACGAATACTGGCAGAAGCGGGATAGCGTTGGTTGGGCAAGTACATATAATGCGCCGCCGGGCTGGAGCCATAAGTTACTACGCGCGCCGTTTCTTGTTCGCGGCAGGTTTGATAAGAAGACGGAGGGAATAAAAGCAAAGTCAAAAAGCTGGCCGCCTTTTCACGCACCAGCGCCCGGTCCGCCACTTCTGTCAAAAAGAGAAACTCCGCCCCCTGCGGGGTTACCTGCGCCTGCATTAATTTATATCCGCCGGCCGCGGCAAACAAAACGGCGTCATAGGTGTCAGAGGCGATTTGTTTAATTTGCAAAATGCCTTCCAACACCTCAGAACGCGCTTGCAAAACCGTTTTAAAAGCGGCTAAATGCTGTCCTTGATCAAAATAAGAAGGTCTGGGCCAATCACGCCCGTCACAAGAGGTGTTCAGCCCCAGCGAAGCACACCCACCCAGTAAACCTAAAACAGCCAACAAAACGATAAATCTATTGCGCATAATTTCGTTCTCCAGTCGCTGACGCAAAGCTATTAATTATTATATGATAAATACATGGACACCTTGTATCTATATCTTCTTTGTGCTCTAATTGCCTGTGCCGTTACGGCGCTGGCTTTGCCGTTTTTGCGCGTATATGCCGGCCCGTATCTGACCGATAAACCCGGCGGCCTGAAAAAACACGCACAGGCCGTACCGGTCGTGGGCGGCTGCGCGGTATTGCTGGGCTTGGCGGCCAGCCTGATTTTTATCCGCCTGACCACCGCTTTCCCTTCCGGGACATTGCACAGCCTACGCGGGATTTTAGGGGGCGGATTGGTTATTTTTCTGCTGGGGTTAGCAGATGATTTTAAAAAACCCCGCGGTCTAAGTATTTCCATACGCCTGCTGGGGCAAACGGCAGCAGCGCTGATATTAATTGCCTATGGGGTGCACGTTACATTATTTGATTGCGCGCCGCTTTCTTATCTGCTGACTGTATTATGGGTCATCGGTATTACCAACGCCTTTAATTTATTGGATATTTCCGACGGGCTGTGCGTCAGCCAGGCGGCGGTATGCTGTTTGGGTTTATGCGTGATAGCGCTGCCCTCGGAATTTATTTATGTCAATTTCTGCGCTTGTGCGCTTTTGGGGGCTTGCGCCGGATTTTGGCCTTACAACCACAGCGCACGCGTCAAAACCTTTTTGGGAGACAGCGGCAGCACCCTACTGGGCTTTATTATTGCCGCACTGTCTATGGGCACCGGATACAGCGAACATTCCAATCTAGGGTTCTTGGCCCCGCTGCTTATTTTAGCCGTACCGCTTTTTGACACGGGCTTTGTCTCTTTAATGCGCCTTTGCAAAGGCAAAAACCCGCTCTGCGGCAGCAATGACCACGCCGCCTTGCGGTTAATGAAAATCGGCCTGTCCAAAAACGAAACCCTGTTGCTATTTACAGGGGCGGGCATATTTTTTAATATTTTAGCTTTCGCCGTAACCAAAATAAGCATTATTCCCGCCGCAACGGTATATTTTGTAGCGGCGCTGATATTGGCCATGGCGGCTTTGTTTCTTTCCCGTATACGGATAAAAGGATAGACGGTTTAAAACTGTTATAATAGACGCTATGAAAGTACTGGTATTTGGGGGCAGCTTTGACCCCGTGCACAAAGGACATGTAGCCATGCTGAAAAAGGCCTTGCAAATTATACGGCCTGACGTGGCGCATGTTGTGCCTGCATATCATTCGCCGTTTAAGGCCAAATCCCCCACCCCCTTTAAACTGCGCATGCAAATGGCCAAAGCGGCATTTGCTCCGCTGGGCAAACATATTATTTTTGACGATTATGAATTAAAACGCGGCGGCAAAACCTATTCTTACCAGCTGGTGCAATACCTGCGCCAACGTTATGAAAATCCGGATATTTATTTGCTGGTCGGCACCGACTGCCTAAACGATTTGCACGCCTGGAAAAACCCGGAATATATCTTTAAAAACGCCACCGTAGTCGCCGGCAAACGCAAGGGCTTTCCGGAGCACAAAGCCGATTTTAAACATGTATTCTTGCCGGGTGTTTTTCCTAAAATGTCCTCCACCCGCGTGCGGGCGCATATTTTGGCCAGTGGCACAATACCGCAGGACAAGGTGCCTGAAGCGGTGGGACAGATTATATTGAAAAATGATTTGTATGGTTTGGAAGTGCACCGCTGGCTCAAAGCCCATTTAAAACCCAACCGCTATTTACATTCCGTCAAAGTGGCGGAGCAATGCTCTCTGCTTAGTGACATTTACGAAGTGCCGGCGGAAAAAGCCGTACAGGCCGGCATTTTGCATGACGCGGGGAAAGGCTTTAGCGGGGCGGAGCTGATTGCTTTCTGCAAAGACTACAAAATTAAAGTTCCCTTTTTTGACGACATCTGCCGCTTTGAACCTTCTTTATTGCATTCGTATGTATCGGCCTGGCTGGCTAAGCATGAATTTGGCGTCAAAGACAAAGAAGTGCTAAACGCCATTTCAGAGCATACGCTGGGCAGCCTGCACATGAGCACGCTGAGCAAAATTCTCTTTGTGGCGGATATTTCGTCCAAAGACCGCAAATACAAAGACGCTTTTGTCATACGCACTTTGGCGGTGCAGGACCTAGAAAAAGCCCTGCTCTATGCGGCTAACCGCAAGCTTTGGTTTACTATAGACAGCCAAAAATGGCTCTGCCCGGTAGGAATAGAATTATGGAATCACCTGGTAAAATGCGCGGCTTAATAGAGAAGTTGCTGCTGGTGCTGCTGCTGGCCCTAACGGGCTGGGCGGCCTATGTCCAGTTTTCCTCTGTGGCAGCCCGCGCTTTGGCCAACCGGCAGGACCAGACCCTCTATATTGCCATACTGACCCAGCCGGCTATGCTATTCTCTTATAATCCCGCTTCCGGAAAAACTGTTTTAACCACTATTAACCGCCGCAAAGCTCCAACAGATCCGGCGGAAAACGCCGACAATCTTTTCCGCACCGCTGGTGTAGAAGCGGAGCAACTTCGTTATTATATTCCCCGCACGCTTAAGCGCAATGAATTTTGGGAAAACTTTAAATATGACCTTTCCTATTGGCGCTACAACCCCTCACTGGCGGCCCGCGCCCTGTGGGAATATATAGCCGCTTATCACGACAAACGCACCAACGTCAACCTGGCGGAATTTTTACTCTACGGCATGGATTTAACCCAAATGGAAGTGGCGGACTTTACGGTGCGCACCGCCGGGAAAAACGCTGCCGCCAAAAAATCCCGTTCCAGCAAAGTAGCAGAAGACCATATTGCCGACCCGGTGGAAGACCGCGCCCCGCTGGCGGTGGATGACCGCCCCTTAGTAATAGAAATATTAAACGGCGCCGGCAAAAAGGGGGCCGCGCTGGAATTAACCCAATACCTGCGCAACCAAGCCCAAAAAGGCCTCTTGCAAGTGGACGTATTGCAATATGACAACTATCCGGGCCCTTTCCAACCCAAGACCCGCATTATAGACTATACCGGGCGCTTGGCGCAAATCAAGCAATTAAGTACCGCTATTGGTATTAATGTGGAAATAGAATCTGAAAAACAAGGCACCGCCATTTGTGACGTGCGCCTGATTATCGGGGAAGATTTCAAACAACCGCTCTAACCCTTTTTGCTTTCCGGAGCGGGCAGAGCAACTGTTTTTTACTTTCATTGCATAGAAGTGCCAGTACACTCAAGCGTTAATTACATTCGGTAGCCATTACAGCCGCCACGTCCGTCTGTACAACCATTGCAGACACAGTTTGTTGTATGTTCTATAAAATTTCCCATTGATTTAAGCACGCTGTCTCCCCGTTTATCAGATACGCTAGCATAACATATTGTTACCCCCGGATTTTTATCAAAATAGTTGTATATTCCATTGGCAGCCTGTAAGCCCCGATAACAATAAATTCGATTTTCTACATTATCATCAGGTGGAAAAATCGTAGAGGCCACTCGGGAAGTAGTAATATAAAAGCCTCCTCCTTGTCGCAACAGACAATTGTCCATCGTTTCTGAAGTGCTCCTATAGAAACAATTGAGCCTCGGCTTCCAATCCAAATCATCAAAATTAGTGGCATACGTTCCATTGGCCATATAATATACTTCCTGTGCTTGTTGCAAAGCGGGCAAATCAAATAATACTCTCGTAATACGGCTACGCAGCACCGTTTTTTCATACTGCGGTATAGCTATTGCCGCCAAAACACCAATTACTAGCACTACCACCAAAAGCTCTATAAGAGTAAATCCATTTTTTTTGTTTCTGACAAAACAAAGGCATAAAAAAGGTTTCATAGTTTTCCTCCGCATCCATTTAATGCCCCAGACGCAACCTTGGCGGGCTCTGTATAAAATCCAGCAGAAAAAAGGGCTATCCTTGCAAAAGTGTATCAAAAAAAAAAAATGACGCAAGACCCTGCGGTTTTTTAGGAATACGAGATGAAAAATATTTCTATTTTGAGATAAAATTTCCTACTAGCGTTTGAAAAAATTTCTCCATTTAATGGATTACCACGTTTAATTTAAAAAACCACCGGCAAAAAATATTTTATGTTTCTTACGGCAGAATTTTGCTCTCATTGAAAACAGCAAAAGAGCAATTTCTCCGTCAGATAACAAAAGTCCCTAGGCCTACCGCCTAGGGACTTTTGAGGTATTTATAAAAAAAGCCGCCCTTGCAAACAAGGGCGGCTTTTTGTGGTACTAAATTATTTCTTTTTTGCTACTTTTTTCGCCGGTTTTTTGGCAGCTGCTTTTTTAGCAGGTGCTTTTTTGGCCGGTTTTTTGACGGCAGCTTTTTTCACGGCCACTTTTTTGGTGGCTTTTTTGGCGCAAGCTTTCTTGCAGGTTTTTTTAGCGCAAGCTTTCTTCGCCGGTTTCTTTACGGCAGCCTTTTTAACGGCTACTTTTTTCGCCGGTTTTTTGGCGGCGGCTTTTTTCACGGTTTTCTTAACGGCCATTTTACTCTCCTAAGATAATTAGTTTTAACCTCATAAAAATAATACCACAAAAATTTTTAAAAATCAAATTTTTCCCGTCTAAAAATAATTTTTTTAAAAAAATCAAGCCCCCCTTTTTCTCTTCAGACATTTTGCAAAAATTTTTTCTCCGTCGGAAAATTTGTTTTTCTGTTACAGCAAACGTTTCTGAGAAAGCAAAAAAATTCTTTTTAAAAAAATCAAAAAACATTTGACAATTTTTATAAATAAATAAAAAATGCGCAGTCAATCTGCGCGTTTTAAAAAAGTTAGTATAGGCTAACTCTATAACTCTTTTCCTTTTAACAGCTCTTCCGCCCCCGCCACTTTTGATATTTTTACCGGCTCCAAAAGGCAAGCCTCTTGCAACTTTTGGATCAGCGCCATAAAATCTTTTTCCGGGCCCTTTTTCAGCTCCAGTTCTATTTCCCGGCGCGCCCGCTTCTTTTCTGCCGCATATACGGTGTAGCGGTCCAGCGCCGCCTCACATTCCGCCTGCCCGGCATAAACAAGGTAAATCCGCCGCCGGTTGCGCAGCACAAAACGCACCCGCAAAGAATGCAGCGGCATATTTTCCCACAGGGTCATTTTTTCCAGCTCTTTTAATGCAGAGGCAAAAGAACGCGCTTTTGGCAGCGGTTGGGTCAATTCCCGACGGCAGGCCAGGCCGTTGACTAAAGCGGTGCGGGTCTTAAGTGTGGCTTCAAATTTACCTCTCTGGCAGCGAATGCGCAACGCCACTTTTTGCGCAGAAAAATCCCCCCTGGCGTTATCCAGGTATGTATCGGTAATGCGAATATCTTCAGGGGCGCAAATCCGCTCTGCCGCATTACTAAGAGCTCTTTCAAAACGCGCAAAAGCGCCGCGCGGGGCAGCGTCCCATTTAAACTCTCTTTCTATATCAGCCATATATAAAGTGTATCAAAAACGGCACTTGCCGGGCCCCGCCGAACAAAAAGTATAATAGAAAAAAGGAGGATGTATGAAAAAATTGCGTCAGCCCACTTCTTTAAAATGTTTTGCCTGCGGCCGGGAAAACCCTTTAGGCCTGCATTTGGAATGGTATAACAATTACGATGAAAATCAGGTGGAAGCTTCTTTTGAACTGGGGGACGATTATTGCTCTTACCCCGGCGTGGTGCACGGCGGCATTGTGGCTACCATTTTAGATGAAACTTCCGGCCGGGCCGTTTTGCTCTCCAATGATTTCAACCGCCTGATGGTTACTCTTAAAATGGAAGTGGTCTATAAGAAAGTAACCCCCACCCACACCCCGCTCAAAGCTATAGGCCGCGTGATTAAAAACGGCGCCGGCCGGGCGCAGGTGGAAGGAGAAATACTCCTGCCCGACGGCACAGTAAGCGCCAAGTGCGTTTCTTTGCTCTATAAAATGCCGCAGGAAGTAAAAGACAACTGGGGACCAGAGGCCGAGGAATGGGCCCGCACCACCCCCAAAGTAGAAGAATAAAAAAACTGCTTTTCATTCTTTTTCTCACTGCCCCGGTTTAACAGCCGGGGCTTGTGAAAACTAAAACACTCCCGCTGTTCCCTTTCTTTCTTTTTATTTTATTTCTCACACAACGTTACTGAGCACAATCAAACGCGTATCGTGTTATTCAGATTACTCAATAATAGCCCCTCAGAAATATTTATTCAATGTGTTGTCATTGGCCCCAGGACTCCCCAAGCCCCAGGCTTTCTTTTTTCAAATTCCGCTTCACGCTATTTCGCCCGCCGCTAACGCCTTCTAAGAGCGTTCTATTCTCTTATGGTGAGGAGTCCCTCTACTTTTCAGACTCCCGCTTGGGATTTTGATGAAAAAACAAATAAAAAAGCCGCTTGATACCAAGCGGCTTTTAAAATGGTGGGGCAGCAATTTTTGATGGGTTGCCGGTTCTTAGAACGCCGGGTGGTGACGCGCAATTCCCTGTTTATCAGGCAATTAACAGGCAAAAAACAGGCATTTGAAAACTTTATCCTTTGGATTTTGAGGACTTGTTGGAATGCTATCCCTCTTCAGAGAAATATCCGCCAAAAACACTTCAAATTCCCTACGCAGAGTAACAGGGAAGATATAGGGAAATGTTAGGCAGAGGCTGGGAAAAAATATACAAATATGGGGAAGACCAAAATATTCATTTATATTTGTATACTAATGCTTTAAAATTGATTTAAATATTAAATGGCATATTGTGTTAATAAATTGTTATTAGGAGAACGTAAAATGAAACGAGAATTAAGAGATATTTTTCCAGAACCAGAACGCAAGAGATCTGTAACTGGATTTGTAAAATGGTATGAAAATGGACTTCAAAAAGTGAAGGAAAATCTAAATCTATTTCAAGAAGAAATAAAATCATCTGGTAAACGAGATAGCAAAAATAGTCCTACGGCAAAAAGATTAAAAGAAGAGACGGGGGCATTATATAATCTTCTGATAGATGATTTATATGGATTTTCTAATTGTATGGTAGAACCCAATTGGGGAAATCAGCCGTTTGATGTTAAAATAGAGGGGCATCAGGAATATAAATATATAGAAATTGTTTCAGTTGGTGCATATGATGAAACGGTAAAAGAAAATTCTTTTAAATCCTTTGGATTCGAGGTTGTAGATCCTATTGTTCAAAATATAGAAAAAGCTATTGAACGCAAAAAAGGAAAAAAATATGATAAACGTTATGCGCTACTTGTATATTATAACAATGAACAAATATTGGCGAAACCATGGCAAGAGAAATTATGTGAACAACTAATGCAAAAAAATATATCTCATGGCTGTTTTGCAGATATTTTTATTACGGGATTTTCTATGGGGGCTCCTGTCTGGAAATTACCTTAAATAAAGTGATTATAAAAAATAAATTTCCCTATTTCTCCTTAATCTGTTTTTTAGGTGTAAAGTCCGGCAGGGAACTCTTGGATGTAACTACTTTCGTTCCAGTGGCTTCTTCAAATTGCAAACGCGCTTGTTTGGCGAGCTTGCCGCCTTTGCGACCTGCCTCTTTATTCTCTTGCACACCTTCGGCTTGGTCTTTTTCCGCTATTTGGCGGGTGGATAACTCGGCCAACGCCGTAAAAAGCAGTTCGGCCTCGCTCATGTGCTCGCGCAGGTTTTCATGCTCCAACCCTTTTAGCTTTTTGTGTTGGGCAACCGATAAATCACTCCATTCTTGGTGGATAATGTTTGTCAGCATGGCAAAATCATCCGATTTGGTTACCCCGTGTGCTTGCCAGTAATCGGTCAGTTTGTTGCGGGTTTCTTGGCCCATCATCCGCTGTTGTATCCACTTTTGGCTGCGTCCTTGCGCTTTCCAATGGGAACGTGCGCGGTCTAGTGCCTTGGAAGGATCCGCCGTTTCTTGGATGCGTTCATACCCCACTTTGGCAAGCCACAATTTAAACGGCTCTGCTTTGGGGCTTGGAATGGACTGGATAAGGCGCAACAGTTGTTCTGGATTAGCTACATCTGTTAGGCGCATTTTTCCATCTTCGGCGGGAAATTTCAACTGGCTACAATTTGTAGCCGTTTGATTTCCTTCATTTTTTAAGCGAGTTTTTAGGACGCTCCAGTATTTCCTAGGATTATTACTTTGCGTAAGTGCATAAATCACATCCACGATAGAAAAATACCACGTTTCCGTCTTCGCATCATACTGGCGGCGGATTTTGAAATCTTCAAAAATAGCAAGTGCTGATTTAGTCATATAGCCTCCTTTAATTCATCCGGACAAGTTTGCCTAAAATTTGGACGGAATCGTCTGCCGGGAACGGTTCGTATTTGGCCTTATTGTCAGATACCAATCGGTAGGCGGGGCCATTTTCGGTGTTATACTGACCAAGCCGTTTGACTTTAAGGCCGTCCCCGCGACGACACAATACCACACTGCCCACAGCAGGTAACTCGCTCGTTTTGCGGAACATTAGCATATCCCCGTCACTAATAGACGGCTCCATAGAATCGCCTTTGGCCCTGATAAAAAATAAATCCTGCGTAGGAGTCGGCAAAAACTTAGTGGGCATATTTACATAGTCCACAATGTTTTCCTCGGCAAAAATGTCCGTATCCCCGCATTGTGCAAATCCGTAAAAGGGGATAGGCGTAAACTCATCCACGGGCCTATGGGTAGCAATAAGCGCGTGCCCGTTGCGCTCTAAAAAGTTTTCTTTAATCAGTTTGCGGATATGCACGTGCACAGTGCTGACCGATTTTAAGCCAACCGCTTTAGCCAGTTCTGCCAAAGTGATTTGCGGGTTTTGCTGGACGAGTTCCAAAATTTGTTTTTGTTTTGCCGAAAGCATAGTGTTCTCCAATACAAACAGTATAACTCTTTTTACAAAAAGAGTCAATTTCTATACAAAATAGAAAAAGTTGACATAAAATAGAAAATATGTTTTAATATAGCGTGGGTTTTGCCGTTATCGGCAAGGGAAAATTATAAGTTCGAGGGGGATAACTATGGAAACAAATAAAACATAACATAAGGAGACGTATATGACTGACAATGAAGTAAAAGAAGTAACCGCGCAAGCGGAACAACCTACCACCGCACCCAAACAATACGAAGTGGGGTACGGTAAGCCACCTAAAAGCACACAATTCAAACCCGGCCGAAGCGGTAATTCAAAAGGCCGCACCAAAGGCAGTAGAAACGGTATATACACTTATATCCAGCGCGAATTAAACTCGTCCATTACGCTTACGGACGGCTCTAAAATTACCAAAGAACAAGGTTTTGCAAGACAACTAACCAATAAGGCACTACGCGGCGATATCCAAAGCCAAAAGCTATTATTTAATATACACCAAAAGGGTCAGCGTAAGGATAAGGCCGAACTTTTTATGGGCCGCCTGATTAAAGAGGGGTACGTGACGGAAGAAATGATAGATAATTTCCTCTATCATAACAAGATTATATCGTCTGCCAAGCCGTGCGACCCGATGAAGTGCGACCTTAACCTAAACGCCATGTTTAAGCAGATAGGTGGTAGGAAGGCATTTGGCACAGCTCTTATCTTGTCAGACTTACTATGTACTTACGCTTGCCTTGCCATTTTGGAAAACCTTGGGGAAGAAATATCCCGAGAATATGCCTATTGGCAAGGGGTAGATGATGCAACTGCTAATCTTGCCGAAGAACAAAAGGCAACGCTCTGCCAAACCTTAGCCAAAAATCGCTCCATACCACGAATTACGGACGAGCAATACGAACAAATCCAAAAAGTAATAGAACTGGTGCGCGTTGGGTTTATGCGGCAATTCAAAGAGTATATGGACTTGATGGTCGAGAAAAGCGAGTATGCCACCGTAGAATGGGAATTTAAGCGTGGCGACATGCTAACCCAAGCGCTAAAAAAGACGCATTTCCAATGGGAAATGAAAGAACTAAACGACAGCTACGAGCATTTCAAGAATGTGTACGAAACCGCTCAGATGTTGCCCGACGCCAAACAATGTGAGAAGTACATTGCCGAGCTAAACATTAGCGAAGAAGATGCCATTAAAACAATTAAAGAGTTAGTAGTACCGTTGGTATTTAAACGATACAAAGAATAATTCTGTGTATAACCCGGCAATATACTGCCGGGTTCGCTATATGAATAAAGGAAATGTTCTTTGTCTCTTCAAGGAATTTTCATTAAAACTTTAAAATGGGTATAATAATCTTAATAGGAACGTATATGAACAAACCGATAGTTGCTATTGACTTGTTTTGTGGTGCCGGGGGGCTTACACGGGGAATGCTTGACGCCGGGGTAGATGTAATTGGTGGATTTGATATTGCTACTGATGCGCAATATGCTTATGAGCATAATAATATACGGTCTAACGGGCAATCTTGTCGGTATTTCAATCAAGATGTATCTACACTAACATCCGAACAAATTTCTAAATTGGTTGGCTCTAGAAGAAATAAAACGTTATTAATGGCAGGGTGTGCACCTTGCCAGCCTTTTTCTGCTCAAAATAGGAATAAATGCAGACAAGATATACGTAGAAATTTATTGTTACAGTTTGCCAGATTAATTAGGGAATGTAAGCCGGATCTCGTTTTTATGGAAAATGTTCCCGGATTGCCGGCATTGGCCCCCCAAGTATTTAATCAATTTCTGGAAAGCTTGAAGGAAACTGGCCTTGAGAGTATAGATTATGGAGTAGTGAATGCTAAAGATTACGGTGTTCCGCAAAATCGTAGGAGATTTGTTCTCCTGGCATCTGCCCGATCATCAGTCTCTATACCATCTCCGCTATATGCACCTGATAAATACAAAACAGTTAAAGAAACTATTTCGTCTTTCCCTGCGATTCAAGCCGGGCAAAGTAATGACTCTTTTCCCAACCACAGGTGTGCCGGATTATCAGAAAAAAATCTGTTGAGATTAAAATTCATCAAACATAATAGAAAAGAATTGCCGCCAAATTTAATCTTGGAGTGCCATAAAAGCAACACCAGCCATTCAGATACCTATGGTAGAATGTCCTGGGACAAACCTGCTCCCACTCTCACTACTAAATTTTTTTCTATAAGTAACGGCCGTTACGCCCATCCGCAACAGAACAGAGCTATATCCCTAAGGGAAGGTGCCGCTTTACAAAGTTTTCCAGATAATTATAAGTTTGCAGGTTCTATGCAAAGCATAGCACGGCAAATTGGAAATGCAGTTCCTCCGCTTCTTGCTAAACACATAATAAAAACACTATTATCAGCGTCTGGAGATTAATATGACAATTGAAACGTTTAAAATGACGGTATATCCCAAAACAATCGAACATTTGGGAATAAAGATGTATGCCACTTTTCCGATTGCATTAGCCGAATTAATTGCAAATGCTTATGACGCAGAAGCTACCCGTGTGGATATCAAAATTGTAACAACAGGAGAAAAGTCAATACAGGTAATCGATGATGGAATCGGCATGACCCCAGAAGAAGTAAACAGTAAGTTTTTGGTTATAGGACGCAACCGAAGAGAAGAGGAAAATAAATTAACAAATTCCAAAAATAGACATATTATGGGAAGAAAAGGTTTGGGGAAATTAGCCCTATTTGGCCTCGGAAATACCGTTCAAATTAGAACACAAGTAGAAAATGAAACACTAGGAGTATCCTTCACTTTGGATTGGGATGAATTAAGACATCAAACTGAATATGAAACCAAGGCTACTTATTTTGAAAAATCAAGGGAAAGTCATGGAACAACGGTTACTCTTTCTAATCTTAAAAAGAGGATTTCATTCTCAGCACAGGAATTGGCTGAGGATCTTTCCCAATTATTTTATGGTCTGGACGACTCATTTCACGTTTATGTACAAATTGATGAGCAGCCGATTATAGAAGTGAGCCAGCAATTACGTTTTGCGAAATTGGAAAAAGAATTTGAATGGGATCTTCCGAAGGATATTCCAAATGACATAGGACAAAATTACCCTAATAGAAGCAAAGTCACAGGGAAATTATTCACCACTCCCAAACCGAATAATTGTAGGGGCATTGCTCTGTATGCCAACGGACGCATGGTTAGCGCGCCTTCATTCTTCAATCTAAAAACTTCAAGTTATATATATGCATATTTAACAGGGGTATTAAAGGTCGATTTTATAGACGATGATTTAACAGAAGAAATTATTACAACAAACAGACAGGCTATTGACTGGTCTTCAATTGCTGCCGAAGGTTTAGAACAATATTTACAGGAAGTCATTAAATTTATCGAAGAAAATTGGAGAAGAGAACGCCCCAAAAAGAAAGTGGAAAAATTGAAAAAATTTGAAGATGAATTAAAAGCAAAAGCTACTGAATATAAGGATAAAGTGAGTAAAAAAATAGCGGATTCTATATGTCAGGAATCCAGTCAAAATGTCGCTAAAGAAAAAATAACTTCTGATATTAAAAATATTCTTGAGGGAGAAAATCCTCTTCTCGGGTTAAAAAGACAAATTCATTCTATTAAGAAGAAAATTCTACTAAGCCATTCGGGAGGAGACAAAAGATTATCGGATTTAATTTATGATTTGTTGGTATATAATGGTATCCCAGAAGACGAGATTCTCTATACCAGTTCTGACAATCCCGATTCCATGATACCTGAAGGATTGGCCGTGTTGGACTATCTGAGGAAATTCTTTGTTGATAGTCTCTCTGATGAAAAAATGTATGTTATATATGTGACCAGTGAAGAGATGTCTCATCGTTGGTCTCCTATGCTGGAAGTGGGAGCTGGGTGGATTACTCAATCTAAACATAAAGTATTCAATATCCGTGAGTTTAAGCCGAAAAAGCCATTAGATATAGATACCGAATGGTTTGAGTGTGGTTTTGACCGAAAGAACAATAAGTTAAGCTTCTCTGAACGGGATATAACTATATTTATCGAGAAAATTAAGTCGGTGTGTTCCAGCCTTGGTTATACTCCAAGAACAGACGCGCAACTCCAGAAAAAATTAAAAACAGTATTAAAGAATTAATTACAATTCGGTATACGTGCGATTTCTTCTTGACTTTTTGCCTCATAGTAAGCCTAAATAGAACAAGAGGGCTTATGGACCGTTTAACAAAAGAACAACGCCACCGCAACATGCAAGCAATCCGGTCTTCGGGAACGGAGATAGAACTCATGCTGGCGAAAGCATTGTGGCATAAAGGATACCGTTACCGGAAAAATTGTAAAAATATTATCGGGAAACCGGATATTGTGTTCAGAAAATATAAGATCGCTGTTTTTTGTGACAGTGAATTTTGGCATGGAAAAGATTTCAAAAAAACTGCCAAAAGGATCGGAACTAATAAAGAATTTTGGAAAAATAAAATTTTAAGAAACCGTGAAAGAGACCGTGAAGTAACAGCCCAATTAAAAAGAAACGGATGGCGGGTATTACGTTTTTGGGAAACGGAAATTAAGAAAAATCTTCCTGCTTGTATTAATGAAATAGAACAAAATATTGAAGAAGTAATATTTCAACAAAAAATATCTGATATCCAAATATGAATTGTAAAAGGTATAATTTAAGAAAGGAATATTTATGAAGGCACCGCAAATATTTTCATTTTTTTCCGGCATAGGATTTTTAGATTTAGGCTTTGAGAAAGCGGGGTTTGTATCTGCCTTTGTAAATGAATTTGATCCTGATTTTTTGCATGCCTACCAGTACGCCAGGAAACAAATGCATATACAACCTCCTTTGTATGGTTATCTTCAGGGATCTGCCGAATCTGTTTTAACCGGTAAAGACGCAAATAATTTTAAGAAGATTTTTTCAGCAGCCCAAAAAAGCGGTTCACCTGTTGGCTTTATCGGAGGACCACCTTGCCCGGATTTCTCTGTCGGTGGAAAAAACCGCGGCAAAACTGGTTCAAACGGACGGTTAACCCAAGTATATGCGGATATTATTTGTCAGTATAAGCCTGATTTCTTTGTATTCGAAAATGTAAAAGGCTTGTGGCGGACGAAAATACACCGGGCTTTCTACGAAGAAATTAAAAAACAATTCGAAAGTAATGGGTATGTGTTGTTTGAACGGTTAATCAATGCATTAGAATACGGTGCTCCTCAAGACCGCGAACGCATTATCCTGATCGGATTTAACAAAAAATCTAAGATTTTGAAGAATTTACCTAAAGAAATGCCGTGGAATTCCCAAATATTGTTTACCCGGGAACAAGTAAAGAAACAGGCATGGCCGGATACAGAACTCCCTAAAAAAGACCGTACAGCTCCCAAGGGAATTATCAAGTCATTAACCGTTCAATATTGGTTTGATAAAAACCGGGTTCTGAACCATCCTAACCAAGCCCACTGTTTTACGCCCAGATCGGCTCTAAGCAAATTTAAAACTATCCCGGAAGGGGATGTGGCCAAGAAATCCTTTAAACGTTTGCACCGTTGGCGTTATTCTCCGACAGCTGCCTATGGAAATAATGAAGTACATATCCACCCTTATGAAGCCCGCCGTATTTCAGCGGCTGAAGCGTTAGCTATTCAGTCTCTTCCAAGAGAATTTGTTCTTCCTCCCGATATGTCTTTATCAGACATGTTTAAGACGATAGGAAACGGAGTCCCTTATAAAGCTGCATATGGTATTGCAAAAACCATATTAGAGTTTATAAACTATAAGTATGAGGATAACTCCGGAAAACATCGTAAAAGCAATAAATAATCTGCCACGAAACCAATGGTTTGACTATATTGGGGAACACTCAAAAGGGAAGATACAGGTTGTATCTGCCCAGTTACCCGAGGGACCTGTTGTCATTAAGCGTTATGATCCATCCCGCAAACAAACGGTCATTAGCGCCAAAGAAGCCAATATTTCGGGCAATATGTTATGGCGGGTGGCTAATGCAATCCAACCCGGAGTTCCAGTAAATATTGACCGTGTGCTGGGAGCCAGCTATAATACCCGGTCTGCATTGGAAACTTTGTTAGCCCATACTCCAGAGTTTTATTGGTGCCTCCCTGGTCGCATTGAACTTGTAGATTCTACTTCCCAAATTAAACGAGGCCATAAACACTTGGTCTGGATACCAGAGAAACCTCACCGTAATGGCGTTGCTGAAAAATATGAAACAGATGTAACTATTTCGGAAATTCCGACAGCATCAGCTGTTTATGAAGCCATTGCATTGCCGGATACTCCTGTTGACAATGGAATGGATATTGAAGCCAAGAGACGGCACTTGCAAATTCAAATCGCATTGGTAATTATCGGACGTCATTTCGGTTTTCGAACATGGATAGCCCGTAATGATCAAGGACTCACATATGGCGATAAAAAGGTGGGAGAACTGGAAGGGGTTATTCATCGTTTGGAAGATGAAAAAATGTTACAAGCATATCCTGATGCTGTCCATGCCGCACTGTTGATAGATGGTATTTGGTTCGAAGGAGACCGTTTTATGCCTGCGGTAATAGAAGTAGAACATTCTACAGGCGTGACGAGCGGTTTATCCCGTATGAAAAATTTTCAGGACCGTATTCCGCCTTTTCCAACACGGTGGATTATCGTAGCCCCTGATGAAGACCGGGATAAAGTGTACCGGGAAGCCAATAAACCCCAATTCCATTCATTAAAAGCCATGTATATGCCGTATTCGGCGGTGGATGAGTTATATTCTTTGCTGCAACGCCGAGGTGTCACCCCTGATATGGTGAATGATAAATTTTTAAATTGTTATTTGGAATCTTGCATTTCATAATTTGGAACGGCCATACATTTAATATCCTACTTGACTTATCTCCCAATAGTAAGCGTGAATGTAGTACGAAGTAAAAATCGCTTACTTAAGGAGATAAGTTATGAAGAAAAACACTAAAAAATCAGTAACAAAAACTAAACCCGCGCAACCTGCTGTTTTACGGGTAGTGAGTCCTATTATTACCGAAGAAACACCGCTTGAAAACCTGCCTGTCCGGCCACGCGATAACCGCTTGCCCGCGCCAGGGAGCATCATCACAAAAACTTATCGTGGCAAAACCATAGAAGTAAAAGTGCTGGGAAACGGCTTTGAATACGAAGGGAAAGTATTCAAAAGCATCTCACGTGTGGCAATGACGATCGTCAAACGCCAAATCAGCGGTTATGTATTCTTTGGGCTTTCCAAATGACACCGCGCCATTTGCCGCCGACTTCAGGGCGATTTGTAAAGGGCCGCTCGGGTAATCCTCTGGGGCGGCCTTCCCGAAATTTTCGCGAAAGAGATATTCTCTTGTTAGTCGCTAAATTCTTTGAAACTTTAGCCAAGGCCTATTGTAATCAAAGCCGTTCGGTGGAAAAAATCCGTCAGATTAAGGATATTTTGTCATGAGAAGAAAGTGCTACTTGCCTAAAAGTTATGAAGAATTAAAAGGGCTATCCCCCAAAGAACTGCGGTTTTATTGGAATGTTTTCTATACCAGCCCTTTGAGAGGGGCTAAGGCCAAGTTGCGCCCTTTGTGGTATGCCATCCAATGTGAGCTAGGGCGTTGTCAACTACAAGAAAAATACATCACGCGGCTTGACCGGTATGCGAGCAATCCCGACAAGTATATCGAGCATGCGCATAAAAAACGCTATGCGTTGGCCGTGGGCACGATACTCACAAAAACTTATAAAGGGCGGACGTATCAAGTGACCGTAAAAGGGGAAAATGCCTATGAGTGGGAAGGGAAAATATATCCCAATTTAACAGCACTAGCGGAGAAGATCGTGCGAAGTCACGTCAGCGGCCCCAAATTTTTCGGATTAACTAATAGATCATTGTCCTAATCCCCAAAAATACATATCCAATATCTTCATTGGCGGATATATATGGTATGTTTTATGGAGAGCATCTATTTCTTTTTGATTTTTCTTATAAAAGTCGCATAGCTGTTTATAACCTTTTGGAGACATTGTCTGTAGTAAATGGCTCTTTTTGAGACCTGCTTTGACAAAACGGTCATAGGCGGGAATATTACCCAGAACGCCCATCAAAATCTTGGAGATAAGTGTATCAGATACCAAAGCGGAATCGGTTATATTAGGCCGTATTTGATGTTGTTTAGTAAAATAATAGCTTTTTAGGTCTTGAATTAATTGAAATAGAAGGCCAATTTTGGGTCCATCAAGTATTTGAGAATCATGTAACTGTTTATATTTGGATGAGAATATAATTTTTAGAGCGGGTATATGTATGGTATATGTGTATTGCAAGAGGAACGAGCTACCACGGTACATTCCCCAACTGGCCAAATAAAAAGCTAGCATAAGGGCAGCTTTATCCCAATCCCGCTTGTCGAATTTTTTGAAAAAAAATTGATAACAAAACTCCCATGATTTGTAACGGCCATCCGGACTATTGCATTCGTCTTTAATAAATGTACTTACGTAATATGTAATTCCTCTTTTCATACTTGACTTATCTCCCAATAGTAAGCGTGAATGTGTATAGGAGAATTATACTAAATGGCAAAAATTAATTGTGCAATATACACCCGTAAATCTACGGAGCGCGGGCTGGAAATGGAGTTTAACTCACTCCAAAACCAAGAAGAGGCGTGTAAGGCCTATATCCTCTCGCAAGCGTTTAATGGGTGGGAGTATTATAAAACCTTTGAGGACGGCGGGATTAGCGGCGGTACGATGGAGCGCCCCGGCTTGCAAGCACTTTTGGAAGAAATCCGCGAGCGCAACATACAGGTAGTTGTCGTCTATAAAGTGGACCGTCTTTCGCGCTCTATCTTTGATTTCCATAAAATGATGCAGGAATTTGCCAAGTACGAGTGTAACTTTGTATCTATAACTCAATCGTTTGATACGAGCAATTCTATGGGAAAACTCACACTCAATATGCTTCTATCTTTTGCCCAGTTTGAACGCGAAGTATCCGCCGAGCGTGTGCGTGATAAAATTGCTGCCAGTAAGGCCAAAGGGCTATGGATGGGGGGTAATTTGCCGTTGGGATATGACCTTAACGATAGACATCTGGTGGTAAATGAGCCGGAAGCCGAAATCGTGCGGCAAGTATTTCAAAAATATCTTGAAGTGCAAAATATGCTTGAAGTGGCTGAATGGCTAAATAAACAGGGGATTTATACCAAGAAATGGGTTACCAAACACAGCCAGCGTACACGGGGCGGCGAACCTTTTAAGAAAAACACCGTGCAGCGTATGTTGACTAATCCTGTTTACCTTGGAAAAATTACGCATTACAGACAAAACAAAATTTATAACGGGGTGCATAAACCCATTATTTCCCGTGAGCTGTGGGATCGAGTGCAGCAGGTAATAAGGCGGAGAATTAACGACCCAAATGCATTTTGTCACTACAAATTCCATAAAACGGTTTTGGCAGATAAGTTATACGATGATAAAGGGAAAAAATTCCGGTTTACTTCCTCAAAAAGCCACGGGAGAAAAATATTGTATTACTACAATGGCGTGGGCGGGCATTATTTGCCCGTGGAGCAGTTGGATGGATTTGTGCTTGATATGCTCCGGCAGACTGATTTGGAGGGATTAGAGCCCTTGGCCGATAGAATCGGCATAACGGATAAACAAATGCAGTCTTGGATTGTTAAGGCAACATGCCAGACGGCAGGGAAAGCGCATTATTTGACGATTCTTTTAGATGAAAAACAAATAAAAACTGATTTAATCAATTGCCCGAAAATAACGGAGAAATTAGAGAGAAAATCCCTTTCGTTAGAACGGATGGAAGGTAATTTATATGTGCGCGGGAAATTTATGGTTGCCAATGTATCCTCTGTAAAATTGCGAAATGGCACAGCGCGCAATATTTTAACGATACGACAACTTAATGAAAGTTTAGTCCGCGCATTGGCGCGGGGTTGGCAACTTAAAAAGATAAGCGAACGCGGCGAGGGAATGAGAGTTTTGGAAAAAGAAGTGCACATGACAAAGCGTACCATTTCGCGATATATTAACTTATGCTATTTATCCCCGCGTATTGTAGCGGATATCTTGGAATACAAGAATCCGAATAATTTAACATTGCGCGAACTTATGAATCTTGCCGAAGGAAATGTTGATTTTAGCAAGCAGGAAAAGATGTGGAAAATAAATCTATTTTAGACTCTAATTCTATTAATTTTTTTATTTCCTGCTTTAAATCTTCTTGAATGGTTGGGGAAAGTTTATCTTTAATTATATCTTCGATACTTGTTAATATGCGTATTAAATGGCTACTGATTATTAATAAGTTATATTTGTCTAAAGTAGGCTGGTCATTCCAATAATAAAGATTACCATGGAGAATTGTAGAATTCTCATCATAAAAATGATAGAACACATCATGTAAATTATATTTTGTATTTGCAAATTTAGGTTCTATCTTTTGTATTTCTTTTAATAAAATATATACATTTTGTGAACCTAATCTCTGTTTTTGAAAAAAATTATCAAGAGTTTGTATTTCTTTATCAGTGAAATTAATAATTGATTGAGGAAATTTTTTATTTAATATTTCATTATTTCTAATAAATTCTTTGATATTATTTTCTATGTTTTGTTGTAATTCTATTATTTCCCTTAATCGTGGAAATGTTCTTAAGTCTTTATATAGACCAAGTTGATATTTTATTTTAATAGCAAGTGATTTTTCAAGAAAATGTTTTTGTTCATTAGGGTATAACTTCAAATATTTTGCATAAATTGTTGTTTCGATAGCACTTCGAAATATCATGAAGCCTTCATTTATAAAATTCTTTAAAATTAGACTAATGGCAGCGATACAATTGGAATTAATCTTATTGATTAAAAGTATAAAAACACGAGAATCTGCAGTGTTAGGAATAGATGGCGCTATATTATTGAGTATTTTTAATAAATTTTGCCATCTTATAAAAAATTGTGTTTGTATAACTGTTGCTGATTTTGTATAGTCCATAACTATATATATACTAAATATGGCGATTTATTTAAAATTTTGGATCTTGCGAATTTGGCAGTTAGAGAAAAAGGCCCGAAATGGGCCTTTTTTGTGCTCACCTAAAAGTACTCTATGACCTGGATAGATAAAAACCGCGCAATTTTACCGACGGGAGTGGGAAAAATTACCCAACAAAAAAGGCACTCTACCAAGAGTGCCTTAATAAATGGTGGACCGGACAGGACTCGAACCTGTGACCTCCTGCGTGTAAAGCAGGCGCTCTACCAGCTAAGCTACCGATCCCAAATTGTCTATATGTTTATTTTATCAAATAATCGGCTCTTTCTGCTCATTTGTTTTTTTGTCAGGGGAAATATTGCAATAAAATTCCAACGGGGAGTGTTATATTTATTGGAAGATCTTCATGCGTATCTTCTTCCTGAATGAACAAGTTCCGGCTCCTAAAGGGCCGGACACTTTGTTAGCCGGTTTTTGCAAAACACATTTTTCTTTAGCGGTCTTTCTGGGCCGCCGCTTCCAATAACAGCTCCAGCGCCTTTACTGAAGCTTTGGCAATGTTGCGCTCCCGCGTGGCGGAAAAATGGAACCGCTGCGCCGCCGCGCCCTGCGGCCCGGCCACCGCTATCCACACCGTACCGACGGGCTTTTCAGCGCTGCCGCCGTTCGGTCCGGCCACGCCGGTGGTCGCTACTGCAAAATCCGCCCCCGTCAATTTACGCACGCCCTGGGCCATTTGCAAAGCCACCGGCTCACTCACCGCGCCATACTTCTCCAAATCTTCCGCATTCACGCCCAGCACATTTACTTTTACTTCATTGGCGTAAGACACCACCCCGCCTAAAAAATAGCGCGAAGCCCCCGCCACCGCCGTAATCATATGGGCGATATTACCCCCGGTGCAGCTTTCCGCTGTGGCTACCGTTACCCCCAGACGGGCTATCTTTTCCGCAAACACATCTTCCGGTGCGCCATGCATGCTTTCGGTAAATCTTTTGCCTATTAAAGCGCGCTTTAAGTGGGTCCAATACTGCGCCAGCTGTTCTTTGGCTTTGCCTTTGGCTGTTAAACGCAGGCGCACAAACCCCGGCGAAGGCAAATAAGCCAGGCCTATCCCCGCCGGCAGGCTCTCTTCATAATTGGCCAGGCTCATAGCCAGCTCAGATTCCGGCACATCAAATACAGTCAGCATTTTATAGCTCAGCAAATCCCCGGCCAAACGTTTTTCCAACCGGGGGATTACTTCCTCTTTAAGCAAATGTTCTGCCTCAAAAGGCACCCCCGGCAAAGACACCAGCACCCGCCCGTCCTTTTCAAACCACATACCGCAGGCGGTGCCTTTGCGGTTGCGCAGCAGCACGCATTCCTGCGGCAGCAGGGCCTGATTTTTGTTATAGAGGTTCATACTCCCTTTGGGATAATGGGAAACAAATTCTTCCACCCACTTGTAAGCCTGCTCATTAAACACCAGGCGGGTGCCGAAATAATCGGCTAAAGTTTTTTTGGTTAAATCGTCTTTGGTGGGGCCCAGGCCGCCGGTCATAATCACAATATCGGCCTGCTTTAAAGCCGCATCTGCGGCACAGCGGATTTGCTGCGGCGTATCCGCCACCGAGAGCATTTGCACCGTCTCTATCCCCAGCTGCGCCAAAGCGGCGGCGGCAAAACGGGAATTGGTGTCCAAAATCTGCCCCAGCAGGATTTCATCTCCAATAGTTACAATAATTGCTTTCATAGCTTTATTTTAGCACTTCCTTTTATTTTCAGCTCTTTTGCCTGAGATAAAAAAGCCCCGCCAAAGCGGAGCTTACATGGGCGGGGCGTTGTTATTTTTGCTTCAAAATATAAAAAGACGCCATTTCCCCCTCAATAGGCTGCCCTTGCATATCCAGCTGTTGCAAGGCCCCTTCTTGCAGTTGATAGTAAAACACTTCGCCCGTTTTATCCGTCGTGGTCAGCAGGCCTTCCTCCAGCACAAATGTCCCTTCGTCCACATATTTGCTGTCCCGCTCCAGATATTCGGACAATTTGGAAAATGTACCGTCTGCGTTTAAAGTCAGCTCCGTACGGATACCCGGGCAATCGGCCGCGGGGAGAACGCCCTCATACACTCCATAAAACCCCTTTGCGCTTCCGGCAGAAGAAGCAGAAGTTGTATTATCCGTGGCAGGCGCCTTGGCACAAGCGGCGGCAAAGAGCAGCAGGGCGGAAAATACAGAAATAAAAGTAAGGCTGCGTTTCATCATTTTTCTCCTTTTCTACTATTTTAATATATTAAGTTGTGCGGTAAAAGAGGACGGGCAAATAGTGGATTTTCTATAATACAGCTATGAATAAAAAAGAACAAGCGGCCGCTTTATTTAAAAGCGGCTATAACTGTGCCCAGTCCGTCCTGCTGGCTTTTAAAGAAGAACTGAATTTAAATGAAGAGCAAGCCCTGCGCCTGGCCTCTTCCTTTGGCGGCGGTATGGGCCGCCTGCGCGAAGTATGCGGCGCGGTAAGCGGCCTGTTTATGGCGGCCGGGCTTAAATACGGTCCGGCAGACCCCAACGACCACGCCGCCAAAACCGCCCACTATGCGCTTATTCAAGAGTTGGCGGAAAAATTTAAAAAAGAAAACGGCTCCATCATCTGCCGTGAGCTGTTAGGCCTGCCCGGTGCGCAAAACCCGGAGCCGGAAAAACGCACCCCGCAATACTACAAAGTCCGCCCCTGCGCCGAAAAAGTGGCTTTTGCCGCCGGTCTGATGGAAGAGCTTTTAAAGAAGCGGCCCTAAACAGACGCTTTTGCGTCCCATTTTTTTAAGTACTCTACAAACGCCCCGCCCGCCTGGCGGGGCGTTTTCTACTGCAAAATTTTCCGTCCGCTCCTGCCGCTGTTTTGCTATAAAGATACTATGCAAAAAGAAAAAGACTTCCTTCCCGGGCGGCTCATCTGCGTTCATGACAAAATGCAACAAAATTACCAATACCGCCTTACCTGCCGGCCGGGGCAAAACTTTGCGCCGGATTTTGCGCCGCAGTTAACCCCCGCGCAAATGCTGTCGCGCGGAGTGTTTGAGGGGCATTATTTGACCGATTGCCAAGATGAGTTCCCTGCGCAGTGGTTTGCCAAGGCCAAACTTTCCCCCGGCGGGCCGGACATCTCTTTAAATCAATTCAAAGTCAAATCCCGCCAGCCTCTTTCGGTGTGGCGCGAAAAAGGCTGGATTATCCTGCCCGATGTGCGGGGCTGGTTCCAATGGTATTGCCGCTATTATCTGGGCCGCCGATTGCCCGAAGTGGACGCACTGCAAATCAAACGCTGGCGCGCATTTAGACGCCACCTGGTGCAAGTGCAAAAACACTGCCCGCCGGGCCATAGCGAGTGCCGCCCCCGCCAGCGCCAGGCGCTTTTGCAGTGGGCGTATAATCCGGATTTTTAATTTATTTTTTATCGGAAGTGTCAAAAATAATATCGGCGCAAGAGTCGGTATAATACCCCCGGAAATAACGCTCTTCTTCCGGTATCCAGCGGTTGATAAAACCTATCAATTTTTCTTTGCTCTCACGCTTTTGCAAACGGCGGTACTGGCTGTCTATGTCCAGCTTTAAGAAAACCTTAAAATCATAAAACTCTTCCAGTGTAGGCAATAGCGAATAGGTGCCTTCCACAATATAAACCGGCTGCGGGGGTATATTCCATTCCCCTTTCCAGCTCTCTGTATGCGCGTCATAGGCGCGGTAGATGAGAGGACCGCCCTGCCTGGCTGGCTCCAACACTTCCTGCGCCAGGCGCTCCCAATCCATATGTCCGCCCGGCATTTGCAAGCGCTGCGGCGTACGCAGGGCAAAAGGCAGATAAAAATCGTCCATATGAAATACCGGTGCCTGCAGCGCTTGGCCCAGCGCCTGGGCCAGCGTGGTTTTGCCGCTGCAGCACGCCCCGTCTATAGCTACAATAAAAGGCCCCTGCGTGCGGCGCAGTTGCTTATGTAAGGCAGAGAGCACTTTGTTAAAAGGGTTTTTATAAAATTCCATAAAAAAGGCGGCCCGGTCAGCGGGCCGCCGCTGTATTATTTAATTTCTATCAGTTCGTAGTCGGTGCTTCCTAAACCCATTTCCTGGGCGTAATCTACGCAAACGCGCCAGTTGGTTACGGGCGTGAGGTCGGTAAAGTGGTCCCCATGCGTATGTTTGCGCTCCGCAAGCAAACTACCCTGCATAACAGGCTGGCGGTTGGCGGCGTCGCCACAGGCGGTGTCTAAAGCCACCGGGTCAAACGAAGCAAACATACCAATATCGGGCACGATGGGCACGTCGTTTTCGGCATGGCAGTCGCAATACGGCGAAATATCTATGGCTAAACTGATGTGAAAATGCGGCCGCCCGTGCAGCACCGCCTCGGAATATTCCACAATTTTCTTATTGAGAATATCGTTAGACTCGTCGTTCGGCGCCGTTACTGCGTCCATCGGGCAGACGCCAATGCAGCGCCCGCAGCCCACGCATTTGCTATGGTCAATGGAAGCTTTGCCGTCTGTAATATGCGGTGCGTCGTGCGCGCAAATGCGCACGCAGGCCCCGCAACCCACACATTTTTCAGTGTGCACATAGGGTTTGCCCGCATTATGCATTTCCATTTTGCCCGCGCGCGAACCGCAGCCCATACCGATGTTTTTTAAGGCTCCGCCCGTACCGGCACATTCGTGGCCCTTAAAGTGGCTGAGCGAAATAATAATATCCGCGTCCATAATGGCGTGGCCTATTTTGGCTTCTTTTACATATTTGCCGCCGTGCACCGGCACCAAGGTTTCATCGGTGCCTTTTAAGCCGTCTGCAATAATAATTTGGCAGCCGGTGGTCTGTGCGGTGTAGCCGTTATAGGCGGCGGAAGCCAAATGGTCCAGCGCGTTTTTCCGCCCGCCCACATACAGCGTGTTGCAGTCGGTCAAAAAGGGCTTTCCCCCCAGTTCTTTGACCACTTCCGCCACGGCGGTGGCATAATTGGGCCGCAGAAAAGCCAGGTTGCCCGGCTCTCCAAAGTGGATTTTAATAGCGACAAATTTATTTTTAAAATCAATCTGCTCTATGCCGGCGGCTTTAATCAGCCGCTGGAGTTTTTTGGGCAACCCTTCGCCCAGTTTGGTGCGCATACTGGTGAAATATACTTTAGATTTGCTCATAAGTTCCTCCGTTGTTTTATTATATAATCTGCTAAGAGGTTTTGCACGCAGCTGGAGTGCACACCAGGGGGAAATATGCAATACACGCGGCTTAAAAATGGACACGAAATTCCGCTCATCGGCTTTGGCACCTATCAAATTGACGACCCGGCCCAAGCCGTCCATATCATCACGCAGGCGCTGGGCTGCGGGTACCGCCTGCTGGACACGGCCTCTTTCTATCAGAATGAAGAATATGTGGGCCAAGCACTGCGCCAAAGCGGTTTAAAAAGAAAAGATGTGTTTCTTAGCAGTAAGGTATGGAACGACCAGCACGGCTACGACGCCACGTTAAACGCCTTTGACGCCTCTTTGCGCAAGCTGGGCACAGACTATTTGGACTTATATCTTATTCATTGGCCGGGAGAAAAAAATCTGCAAACCTGGCAGGCCTTAGAAACGCTGTATAAAGAGGGCCGCGTTAAAGCCATAGGCGTATCTAACTTTGATGGCCTTCAACTGGAAGAACTAGTAGAGCAGGGCGACATTGTCCCTATGATTAACCAAGTGCAATACCACCCACTCTGTCAACAAAAAAAACTGAAAGCCTACTGTGACCGCCTGGATATCAAACTGCAGGCCTACAGCCCGCTGATGCGCGGGGAAGCGTTAAAGCCGCCGCTTATTGGCAAACTGGCTGACCGACACAACAAAACCCTGGCGCAAATCGTACTGCGCTGGGCGATGCAAAAGGACGTGATCCCGCTGCCCAAAGCTGCCAACGCCAGCCGCATGAAAGAAAATCTAGGTGTGTTTGATTTTGAGCTTACCGAAGAGGAAATGCAGCAAATTGCACTCTTGGACCCGGGGCACCCCCAAAAAGACGGCGCAATCCCCATACGCTGATACATGTTATGTGCCCAGTGTTGGAACTTTTCCGCGCGAAACATTCTCTTTTACGCCGCCAAAACCGGGGCTCCTTTATTTATAAAGCTAGTCAGTTGCCTTTCCCCGGCGGTATCTTTGCACATAAAAACCGGCCCGAAAGCCGGCTTTTAGGAAAATATCCGCAAGCTCTAACGTATCCAGTTATTTTTTTCCCGGTATTTAAAATAATTATTTAATGCCCGCAGCAGATTTTCTTCTCCGTTAGCCAACGACAAATTCCTCGTGGAAAGATATCCGTCAAACCCTTCCCTCATCAGGCGGGCTCCGTCCACCACCTCATCGGCAAAACTGCTGGAAGCTATAACCGGCGTATGAATATCTCCGTGGGTGCGCATCCAAGAAACAAAATAATGCGCTCCGCCATCGGCAAAATTTAAATCCGTCAAAATCAAATCAAATTGGGTGCCATTATCCAGCTCTTTTAAAAAGTCGTCTATCTTCGTATAAAAAGACCATTTACTATCCGCCCCCAAGCCGTCTTTGGCCAGCCAGGTCTTATAATTAGCCAACACAGAAGGCTCATCATTTAACACCGCTACCCGCAGTCCTTTAGGCAGCATATCTCTCTGCTGGGAGAGCCACTGTTGTTTCTTAGCTGCGGAAGCAAACTGTTTAGGCGTTTTAAAAGACCGGCCGTCGCTGCCGCGCAAGAAAAATTCCCGCCGGTTATATACCCGGTCCGGACGCGGAAATGTAGGCTGAGCCATTACACGCCCCCGCTGGGCAGGAAACACAATTTCAACCGCATTTTCCAACCAATCTACTGCCGGCTGAAATGGATTATTTATTCTGTTCTCATGTTGGAAAATCAGTATTTTCTGGCGCAGATCCAGCAGGCTGTTACTCAGTTTTTTTCTTTGGAAAGCATCTAATGTATTCATTCTGTTGCGCAGATAATACAAAGAAGTCGTCATATCTTTTTTAATACTTTCAAATTCTTGCTCCAAAGCTTGGTACTGAGCGACCAATTCTTTTTTATGGGCTGCAGAAATATTTTTGCCCCAATTTATCTCTTGCGCTTTAGGCATTTGCACTGGAATACGGAAAAAACTCTCTTCCAAATTCTGACCGGCTGCTCTGGCAGAACGGTGTTTCATAATATACTCTGCCGTCTGGGAGGAATAAGCCGGGCGGAAGGCTTCCGCTTCAAAATGGGGTTTAACACTTTTGGGGGCTTTGCCGGCTTTTGCAAACATCTCTTCCGCCGTTTGCGCTACATAATTCACCCACTTGGGCTGCAAAGTGATAAAAGGATCCATAGCGGAATTAGAATTTTTGGCTTTATCTATTCCCCAACAAAAACCGCTGGGCCCGCACATAGACTGGGGAATACGGTGGGACATTTCATCTAATAAAGCAGAGCCTGGCTGCCATAATTTAAAATTCTTTACACTGCCGGGATGAGCCTGCTCCATAGCGCGCAAAGCCAAAAACAACTGATGATTCGTCTTGGCATCTGCTACGTTTTTAAGCAGTATCAAATCTTGCCGCAAACTGATCAAAGACTGCTTTTCTTCTCCAGCGGCCTTCTTAATCTGGCGGCCCAGTTTGGCAATACTTTCTTTCAGAGGATAAAGTTCTTTCCCCTCTATCAAGGCTTTCCCTGCCAAAGCGTCTCCGTTATAGCGCATGCGCAGCAACATTTTGCCAAACAGCTTTTGGCGCGCCGTGCCGGATACAAAATCCGCAGGCAGCACTTCCGGCGCAGAATACTGTCTGACGCCCGCTGTCACAAACCAATCGCTGCGCCGCACCGTACTAGCAAAATCAGTCTGCAATTTTCGTACGTTTTCTATTAATTTGCCTGAGAAACAGCCATTGATATAGATATAGTTGTATATTGACTTGCTTTTTGAAAGTCCTTGCAATATTTCCTGCGCACGCACAAAAACGGTAGGGTGTTCCTCCCCGTTCACCAAAATGCCTTTCCAATCACCTTTGCGTGATATTCCCCCATGATTATGAATCAACAAGACATTTTCTTCTTGCGGTTTAAAACTGCGCAAGGCTTCCGAAAACGGAGTATACTGTTTCAACTTAGGGCGGAAAAATCCGGTCAGTGTCTTGCGGTCCCACACATCCGACACAGTCAAGTCATCCCCCCACAGGAAAATTGTATTGGGGGTACGCTCCAACCGCGGGAAAAACGATATACGGTTTTGCAACTCCAACAAAGGAGTTCTGCCCAGTATCGGTTTGCGATATAAAGCCCGCTGCAAAGAGGCATACTCTTTTTTCTGAAGCGGTGAGAAGGAAGCCTTCTGGCGCCCCAAGACGTCCAATTGGTGCCGCAGCACCGCACCCGAAGGCAAGAAATCCGTGTTCCACACCAAAGAGAAATCCGGGCCGAAAGAATCCATCCATTTAATCGCCCGGGCCATTTCCCGGTCCGCAGAAGCAGTCCTTGCGGCAGGCTGGCTGTTACGCAAGTTTTCAAGATACTTTATATAACTTCTTCCCAATTCCTTGCGCTGTGCCTGGGAAAAAACACTGGCAGGATTTATTTCCATAGAAGGCGTATTCCAAACCTCAAACCCGGCCTGCTGATTGTACAGTTTGGTCAATTCCTCTGCCGCTTCCGTCTGTCTTTCCAACAAAGCATAATCAGACAAATCCGGCAGCAACTGACGCATAAGGGCCGGGTCATTATGTACGTCCGCCAAAGTTTTCACGCCACGGCTTGCCCATTTGTCTTCTAAACCCTTCATAAAAGAACGGCTCTTTTCTACTGTTTCCGGGAAATCCTGCACAAAGGTTTTGCTCAGCAGCTTTTTACCCCAGCCTGTTGCGTCCTCTTTCTGCCAATGCCGCACCTGGGCCAGCAGTTCAGGGGCGCCTTGTAAATGCTGCTGCGCTGTTTTGAGGGAACGCAACCTGGCGCTGGTGCTAGACAAAAGGGAAGCGGCAGAGGAATCTTCTTTCAGCAGACCAAACATTCCCCGTGCAGTGTCTGCCACATAATCCACCCATTTCGGCTCTAATTTAATAAACGGAGCCATATTCAACACAGCATCCTCTTTTAAATGAGTTAATCCCCAAAGAAATTCACTTCCGCCGTCTTGCATCAGCGCGTCTGCAAACAACGCTCTGTCCCAATCTTTTACATGTCCCGGGTAACGGGCGCGGAACATGAACAAAGCTTGTTGCAATTCTGAAGAGGAAGTGGCATCGGCTATATTAAGCAACAATTCCAAATCGTCATGCAACGTTTGTAAAGAGGCCTGTTGGGCCGCCGGGGCAGAGGCCATCTCTCTTTCCAAGCGCTGTACGCTGGCGCGCAGCGGATAGACGTCCCGTCCTTTTACCCACGCACGCGCAGCCAGGCCATTGCCGTTGTCAGTAATTTGCAGCAATAATTTATTTAACAGCCGCTCCCGTACGCCCACCCCCAAATCTACAGCCGGAATGGGATTGGAAGAAGCCGGCTGCAGCGGAGCGGTAATAGTAAACCATTCCGTTTTCTGGGCCGCCTGAGGATACTTTTCAAACAGTTTCGGCAAATCCTGAAATATCGCCCCGGTTTGACAACTGTGCACATACACCGATGTACGCGGCGACTGGGACTGCAACGCCGCTTCTATTACTTTTTCTGCTGAAAATGTAGCCGCGGGGCGGGTTTCCCCTACACGGGCCTGCCGCAAGACCGCTTTCCAACTGCCGTTTTGCGCCACATATCCATGACCATTTACAAACAATACATTTTCTTTGCCCCGCTTGAAAAAAGGCACAATTTGCGGAAAAGGCAAGCTCTCCAACATTTGGTCCATTGGGAAGCCTAACGGCGTCTTGCGCGTCAGCATATTCACACCGGAAAAGCCGTCTCCCCGTATCCATAAAGTATTAGGAGATGGCTGCAAAAAGGGGACATTAAGCGTGCGCAGCTGCAATAAGGCATATTGTTCGCCATCAATTTCAGGAGCCATCATTTCCTTAAGCAATGTTTTCACTTCCCGTTGTTGTAAAGGAGAAAGCGTGCCGGACTGTTCCAACGTGACAAGACGATGGTGTATTGCAGCCGGGCTGGCTGCTCCTTCTTTGGGCCAAATCAACGCCTGCGGGCCCGCCAGCTCATCTCTTATATCCAAGGCCCCTTTCAGCTCCTTGCCTAAGGCCGCTTTCTTTACGGAGCTCCCTTCCGGCAAAGACGCCATCTGTTTTTTCAGCAGTTTAACACAATCTTCCGCTAATTGCAGCCGCCCCTGAGCCCCGGAAATACCTATCTGCAAAGACGAAGAAAGTACTGGAAAATTCTCAGCAGATAAGCCTTTATCGGCGCGCAAACGCTGATAAAAAGCCATGTCTTTTTCCATGCGGGCATAGTCACGTATATCCCGCAACACAGATCCTATGCGCGCCGGTTCTTTTTCCAAAAGGCTCAAAATATTCTGCATACTTTCCGGGTAGCGTGCCATTATTTTCTGCATTTCATTTGCCGTAGCATAAGCGGCTAAACGCACCTTCGGCAGATCAATGGCGGCAGACCAGCCCGCCTGCTCCGGTAATTTAACCGACGCCACACGGACCTGACGCAGCATATCAGCCGAAACACGGGGAGAAGCTGTTTTGGCGGAAGCGTGAGCGGGCGCATTTGACGCTGTCATTTGGCTTACTTTGCCCGCCTGTGCGGCTGTATAACGGGACTGCGGCTGGGCGGCGGCTCTTTTATTTGAAACAGGATTTACCTGTACTGTTGGCACATTTGCATTTGGCGACGCATGCGCCAGTGTCAAACCGGAAGTAGGATACACGGGATCTTGTTGAAGAGTAGACAGGGCCTGGGCAAAAACTTTTTTTGTATTCTGAGCCACTTTAGATAAATTTAACGAACGTATTTTTTTCAACCGGGCCGACAGTGCCGCCAGTCTGCGCACATCTGCCGTAACACGCCCCGCCCGCACCGCAGCCAAACCCCGCTGCAAAGACATGCCCCATTGCACCCCTTTTACCGCCATACCCGGTATTGCCAAGGCATAATATATACCCAGCCCCACATCTATCATAGAGGACACTTCCGCAACAGCCGTATATATTTTTTGTCCCGTTTCTTTACGTTTATATACTTGGCTGTTACGGTCATAGCGTTTTAAGAACCCGTCGGGCATATCCGGCACAGGTACTTTTTGTTTATTCAGAGTGGAAATTTGAACGCGGGTTTCTGTTTCTAACGGGAAAACCGATCCCGGTTCTTTGTAAAGAGGGTTATGAGTGTGTTGCATGACTTCGTAGGCATAATCACGCAGTTCTTTGATTTGTTGGTCAATTTGGCGGTTATGTTTCAGGGCCTCTTGGCGGCGTGTTTCAGCGGCTTTTAGATCTTTTTCAAACACGTCATAAAGCATATTGTCAATGCGCAATTCCGTTTCCGCACTCAGGTCGCCCATCACATGTTCAAAGTACAGCCGGGCCACAAAAGAAGCGGGGGAAAGCAAGACCTGCTTTGCCGCTTTTTGCAAATCCTCATCAGCCCCGTTCTGCACGCCGCTGGCTATGGCACCCACCAAAAAAGGAAGCAGCGTTTTGCACTGCACGGAAGCAAATACCGGCCGGCCTTGGGGCGTCATCACAGCTTTGCCTTTGTCCCAATCGTTTAAATCTACCTGACAGCTGCCTAATCCATACCGGGCCAACAGCCGGGCGGAGGCTGGGCTGGGCCGGCCTTGGTTATAGAGCATACGGGCCACTTCTTCCCAGGTGTTTCCATCAGCTTTCCCATACATACCGGGCAAAACAGTCAAAGATGTTATATTGCCTAAATAACGGCCTTTTTGATACTGGATTTTTTGTATCCACCAGCCTGTCATGAACACATCTATTTTTTGCCAAAAACTTTCCCCTTCTTCATCAATTGCTTTTTGCAACACAGACTCCAGCAAATATTCTTTGCCCAACACCAACAGAGCCTGCGTCCCGGTCAAAAGTTCACGGGAGATAAAAGGCTGCTGCAAGTCTGATTTCAAAACATGAGCTATCAGCTGGGCGTCCTCTTGGCTCTGGGCCAACAAGGCAAACCCGTCCAAGGCGTCTGCGCGGCCCTCACAGAAAATACGGTACCCTTCCCCCTGAGCGCATTGGGCCGGCAAGCTTAAAATCCGCACATACAAATCTTTTAAAACAGGTAAATCCTGCGGCTTAAAAAACTGATATTGTTTCTGCAAAGCCAACAGCTGCCGCGCCACCTCCAGCACGCTTTGGGTAACGATAGGATAATATGTTCCCTGGGCGCGGTACAAATCCATCAGCTCCGCCACTGCCAGACGGATTTCCTGCAAATCTTCCTGCGTTAAGGTTTCTTCCGCTTCTTCTTCCTGTGCCGTTTCTGATACAAAGGCGTCCCGTATCTGTTTGGCACGTCTATAAATTTCACTGTTGCGATAGAGCCCCAAATCCGTCAGATTAGCCTGGTGGATATTTACGCTTTCATAAGCGTTGCGCGGAGAAGGATTAGGGTTTTTGTAGGTATTGTAAGCGCCGGCCTCCCCGCGCTGGGCTACGCGGCGAAGTGTATTGGACAAATGGTCCAGCCAGCCGGCTTTTTCATAAAACGTTTTTTTGGGGCGCTCCAAAGCCCACAGTTCAGCCGTCCCCTGCAACAGGAGCAAAACAGAAAGAAATAGAGAAATAATACGCCTTGCCATATATTTTTAGTATAGGTATTCTCTATTTGGGCTCACAAGGGCCCTAAGTCCCAAAAAAACCGGTCCGAAAGGCCCATACAAAATTGCTAAGATAAAACCATGTGCCAACTGATTGCTTTGCAAACCGATATTACCCGCCTGCGGGTGGACGCTATTGTCAACGCCGCCAACTGCTCTCTTTTGGGCGGCGGCGGGGTGGACGGCGCCATACACCGCGCCGCCGGGCCGCAGCTGCTGCAAGCCTGCCGCGCGCTAAACGGCTGCCGCACCGGGGAAGCGAAAATCACGCCGGGCTTTAACCTGCCCGCCCAATTTGTCATTCATACTCCCGGTCCGGTATGGCACGGCGGCAAAAGCCAGGAGCCGCAGCTGCTGGCCAGCTGCTACACGCGCGCTTTAGAGCTGGCTTTGAACTATCAGGCCAAAACGGTAGCTTTCCCGTGTATTTCCACCGGCGTATACGGCTTTCCGCATGAGCTGGCCGCCCAGACGGCTCTTTCTGCCGTAAGGCAATTTCTCGCTTTGCACCCAAACACTTTTGAGAAAATTTATTTTGTCTGCTTTTTAGAAACGGATTTGGCTATTTACCAAAAATTGCTGGAGAAAGCGGCATGCTGAAAAGTTTTCCCCCCGTCGTCGGCCCGCAAACGCGTATTTTAATTGTCGGCAGTATGCCGGGGCAGGCTTCGTTGGACGCACAGCAGTATTACGCCCACCCACGCAACCAGTTTTGGCGTATTATTTTTGATGTATTTGAAGGAGGGCGTACCCCGCAAAATTATGCAGATAAAAAAGCCGTCATTTTAAAGCATGGTTTGGGCTTGTGGGATAGCCTGGCTGCCTGCCGCCGCACCGGCAGTTTAGACGCCGATATTACCCACCAGACGCCCAATAATTTCCCGGCCTTGCTGCGCCGTTTCCCCCATATTCATACTCTGCTGTTTAACGGAGCGGCGGCTTTTACATTTTATAAACGCGCTTTTGGTTTACCCCCCTGTACGTTTTTCCAGCTGCCCTCCACCAGCCCCGCACATGCCAGCCGCTCTTATGAAGACAAAAAGGCTTTGTGGCAGGCCGCCCTGCAAAGAGCGCGAATTTTACAGTAAAGGCTGTTTGTCCCTCCACCAGCCCCGCACACGCCAGCCGCTCTTATGAAGACAAAAAGGCTTTGTGGCAGGCCGCCCGGCAAAGAGCGCAAATTTTACAGTAAAGGCTGTTTGTCCCTCCATCAGCCCCGCACACGCCAGCCGCTTTTATGAAGAAAAAACAGCTTTGTGGTGGGCCGCCCTGCAAAGAGCGCAAATTTTACAATAAAGGCTCTCTTACCCTCTCACGACCCCGCACCGCCGGCGGCCCTTGCAGACCAAAAATTCTAGAAATACGTCCTGCTCCTTCTAGCGCTTACTCCAAACTCCCGGAAATCTTTAGGCTAATTATTTTTTATCCGCTATTTTCGCTTGTAATTTACTATGCTGTGGTGGAGGTGTTATGGCGGAAATACATGTTTTAATTATCTTATTTTTTGTAGCGGTAGAATCAGCCACGCTGATTCCGCCTCAAACAGACGTACTGCTGGTGGCTTTGTTTGCCACCAACCAGTACCGCGCCTGGCTGCTGCTAATTACCGCCGTAGCTGGAAGCGTTTTAGGCGGATTAGTCAATTACTACATCGGCCGCTATATACAGATATTTGAAAAGAAAAAATGGTTTCCCGTTAAACAAGAATACTTAGAAAAAGCCGAAAGCATTTTGCAGCGGCACGGCAAAATCAGTTTACTTTTATGCGGTATGCCGCTGATAGGGGACGCAGTAGCAATTACCGCCGGCATGTCGCGCGTAAGCCCGGCGCTTTTTTCCGGGGCCGCCGCGATAAGCCGCACTATACGCTACGCGGCTTTATGGGGAATGTGCGAGGGCCTATTCTGACTTTTCCGAAGGTTTTTTCTTTTTGCGCCCGCTTTTTAGCACCTTATGGCCCTGCCCGGCGCATTTAGCATTTGGAAAAAAGGAAATAATTTTCCAGCGGTTCTCTTTAAAATATTTTGCCACGCTGGAAGCCGCCAAAGCACCTGCGGCCTTGTCATCACAGGGACAGACGGCGAAGTCTTCTTTCTCTCTCATCATTTCCCCCCGGAAATTCTAATTATAATTAAAAAACATTAATTTTATCATTTTTAAACATTATATATTAATTTTTCACTTTAAGAACAAGAAAATTTTTTAATTATATATTATCCCCCGTAAAAATGTTGTTTTTTGCTAAGATAAAAGTAGTTAATTTTAGGAGCTTATATGGAATTAGAACAAGTTATCACCCAGCGGCGCAGTGTACGCAAATACCAAGACAGACCCGTTGAACGGGAAAAAATAAACGCCTGCCTGGAGGCGGCGCGACTGGCGCCGTCGGCCTGCAATTCCCAGCCGTGGCATTTTGTGGTATTAGACGACCCAAAAGTAAAAGAGGATTTCTGCAAAGAAGTATTTGGCGGCGTATACGCCATGACCAAATGGGCCGCCGCCGCGCCGGTGCTGATTGCCGTGGTGTCAGACGCTGGCAATTTTACCTCTCGCATTGGCAATTTCTTCCGCCGGACGGAGTTTTATTTGGTAGACCAGGGGATTTCCTGCGAACATCTGGTCCTGCGCGCACATGATTTGGGCTTGGGTACCTGCTGGATAGGCTGGCTTAACGGAGAAAAGGCCGCCAAATTTTTAAAACTTCCCAAAGGAAAAAAAGTGGAGCACTTGATTTCTATGGGTTACCCGGCGGAAGAGCCGCAGCCCCGCCCGCGCAAAAGCCTGGAAGAAATCGTCAGTTATAACCAATATAAATAATAGATTCCCCGGCATTTTTTAAAAACCCCGCTTTTACAGAGCGGGGATTTTTAAAAACAAACACTATTGTGGACGCACCAAAGAGGCGTAAGCCGCTCAACGGCAGTCAAACTTCTCTTTAAACCATTTCACCACCCATTCGGGCTTATAATCAATAATCTTCTTATTGTGCCGGGTATAGCTTTGCGCCGGGGCAGGTATTTGCTTTTCGCGGGGCAAGAGCGGATAGATATAATCCGTCACCACTTCTATGTTAGGGTACCACAAATTATGCACTTTTTTATCTATCCAATGCTGCAGGCCCAAATTGGGTAAGCTGAGTCCCGCCGAGGCCGCCCAAAAGACGGAATTGACCGCTATTACATACAACGGGAATTTTTCTCTTAGCAAAGACAACAAATGCCAGGTTTCATTAATGGTAAATTTTTTAATGTCAATTTCACAATAGGCTGCATTGTCCAACGGGCCGCCTTTGGTCACGCTCATAACAAAATAGCCCTCTTGTATCAGCATTTCAGCCAACTGTTTGATATGCGGGTAAACATAATTGGACCCGCGCGAATCCAGCTGTAAAAACACAATGCCTTTTTTGCCTTCTGCCCGGCGGGAAATATCTGCCCCATACTCCTGCACCACCGCCGCAGGCTGGGCCGGAAAATACATTTTAGGCGCAGGCACTTGCTGTGGCACGGGCAGGCCAAAGGTTTCAAACAAACTTTTTACGCGATGCGGCACACACACGCTGTAATCATAATACACCGGCACCGCCAAAAACCCTTCGGGAATATCTTTAAACGCCGCCTCATAATCATAGTTTTTCCAAATCAGCGGGTGGCGCTGCCCTTTAAAATAAAACACCTTTTCTATATGGGGGTTTGTCTGCAGCAGTTTGCCCACCAATGGGGAATTGTTGCGGTCAAAATCCGCCCCTACATAGCCGTAAAAAGGCAACTGCGGATATTTCTGTTTCAACGCTTCTATCATCGGCGTAGCATACAAATAATCCCCTATCCCCATAAAAAAAACAAGCGCCAGCCCTTTCACCTGCG
Source organism: uncultured Elusimicrobiales bacterium (assembly GCA_944326725.1). Lineage (GTDB taxonomy): Bacteria > Elusimicrobiota > Elusimicrobia > Elusimicrobiales > Elusimicrobiaceae > Avelusimicrobium. The sequence continues at coordinate 70,222 of CALVFA010000012.1, forward strand.
GATTAACCGCCAACGCCTTGTCAAAGTCATAATAGACATGTTCATGACGGTAAAGCGGACGGTTGATGCGGTACCACGCTTTGTTAAAAGGCAATGTTTCGCGTACTGTTTCCCCCGGCTGGTGTTTGCGGTCAAAACGGTACCATACCGGCGTATGGGTATGGATAAAGAAAAAGATTTTGTGCCACAGCCAGCGCAATGTTTCATAGATTACACACAAAGTGCGGTGGGTATACAAAAATTGACGAAAAGAGTGTTTATTCATAGCTTTAGTGTATCAAATTCCCACGCGTCAGTACCAAACTCCGGCCCAACCGCCAAAGAACAGCCTGCAAGCCGAACCGCCCAAGAATAGCCCGCAAGCCAAACCACGCCAAAGCACCAAAGAAGAGTCCGCAAACAAAAACACACACAGCCGCCAAAGCACAACCCACAAGCAAAAGCGCCCCAAACCGCCCAAGCCCCGTCCCAGGCGACAACCTCCCTGTGCGCAAACGCCCCAAGCGCAGACGCCGATAAAAAGCCCCGTTTGCCGCATACGCAGAAAAAATATACTGGCTCTCCCCCGCAAGGCCCGTTTTCCCCACTCTAGGCTGCTGCGGTGTTGCGCTTCTGTCTTTTGTACAAACGGCCCGTTCCGGCACCCCTGTTGTTCTGCTGTCATGCGGCGGTATTATGATTTTGTTTCTCTCCCGCTCCGGCAATGCAGCGGCATTGTGCTTCTGCCTCTTGCCCCCTAGTACTACAGCGGTGTTGCGCTTTTGCTTCGTCCCCTGCTCCAGGGTACCGCGGAGCTGTGCTTCCGCCTCTTACACAAACGGTCCGCCCTGGCACCCTTTTTGCTCCCAAGCCGCCCACTGCTTTTTCTGCAAAGAATACCTAATCAAACTGCCGTACTTCCCTTACGCGCGCGTATTTGCGCGCGCAAAGTTAAAATTATACAATGTATAGGTAGTTAAATACTGCTTAGACCTGCTTATACGGCACCTTGTTTAACCTACCGCCTGGCTTCCAGGCGGAAAACTCGTTTTATATTACCAAAAGGAGATTTACTCTATGGCCAAACTAGTCGCTATGGACGGCAACGCGGCAGTATCCCATGTCGCGCACGCTACCAACGAAGTCATCGCGATTTACCCTATCACTCCGTCTTCTACGATGGGTGAAATCTGCGACGCAAAAAGCGCCAAAGGCGAAACCAATATCTGGGGCAATGTGCCCGTCGTGACGGAAATGCAATCCGAAGGCGGCGCCTCCGGTGCGGTGCATGGGTCTTTAACCGCCGGTGCGCTGACCACCACTTTCACCGCCTCCCAGGGCTTGCTTTTGATGATTCCGAACATGTACAAAATCGCCGGTGAACTGACCCCGACGGTTTTCCACGTGTCCGCCCGCGCCCTGGCCACCACCGCTTTGTCTATTTTCGGCGACCATTCCGACGTGATGTCCGTACGCCAGACCGGCTGGGCCATGCTGTGCTCCGACAATCCGCAGGAAGCCATGGATATGGCTTTAATTGCCCAGGCCGCCACGCTCAAAGCGCGCGTGCCGTTTGTGCATTGCTTTGACGGGTTCCGCACCAGCCACGAGCTGAACATGGTAGAGCCTTTGACCAAAGAACAAATGGCCTCTATGATTGACGAAAAGGCCATCGCCGAGCACAAAGCCCGCGGCCTCAACCCCGAACACCCGACCGTACGCGGCACCGCCGCCAACCCGGATGTATACTTCCAATCCCGCGAAGCCGTCAACAAATTTTACAACGCCGTGCCCGAAATCGTGAAGAACGAAATGGCCGCTTTTGAAAAATTGACCGGCCGCAAATACGACCTGTTCCAATATGTCGGTGACGCCGATGCGGAAAGACTGGTCGTGGTTATGGGCTCCGGCGCCGATGTGGCGCAAATTGCCGCCGAAGCGATGAAAGGCCAAAAAGTGGGCGTGCTCAAAGTCAAACTGTTCCGCCCCTTCAGCATTGCCGATTTTATCCGCGTCATTCCCAACACCGTTAAAAAAGTGGCTGTGTTGGACCGCACCAAAGAACCGGGCGCCCTGGGCGAACCCTTGTTCCAAGATGTCTGCGCGGCTTTCTTGACCAACGAAGCCAAGGCCAAATTCCCGGCCACCCCGCTCATCATCGGCGGTCGCTATGGCATTGGTTCTAAAGACTTTACCCCCTCCGATGTCAAAGCCGTATTTGATAACTTGGACCTCAAAGAACCCAAAAAGAACTTTACCGTGGGTATCAATGACGATTTGACCCACTCTTCCCTGCCTGTGACCAAACTGGACAACAAAGCCGGCAACGATATTTTTGCCGCTATGTTCTACGGTCTGGGTTCTGACGGTACGGTCGGCGCCAACAAAAACACGATGAAAATCATCAGCGCCAACGGTTTCTTTGCACAAGGTTACTTTGTGTATGACTCCAAGAAATCCGGCTCCATGACCACCTCTCACATTCGCTTTGGCAAAAACTATATCCGTGCTCCGTACCTCATTCAGTCTGCTGATTTTATCGGCGTACACATGTTTGACTTCCTGGACAAATACGATGTGCTGGGCAAAGCCAAAGAAGGCGCTACGGTGCTGATCAACTCCCCGTACTCCGCCGAAGAAGTGTGGAACCATTTAACCGCCGAAGTGCAGAAACAAATCATTGACAAAAAACTCAACGTCTATGTCATTGACGCTTCTGACATTGCTTTGGCTACCGGCATGGGCAGCCGCACCAACACCATCATGCAGACGGCGTTCTTTGGTATTGCCGGTGTAATCCCGACGGAAAAAGCCATCGCCGACATTAAAGAAGCCATTAAGAAAACCTATTCCAAAAAAGGCGAAGAAATCGTACAGAAAAACTACAAAGCCGTAGACGCGGCTTTGGCCGGTTTGCACGAAGTGAAATATCCGGCTCAGGTAACCTCTAAACTGCACACCAAAGCCCCCGTCCCGGCCGATGCCCCCGCGTTTGTCAAAGACGTGCTGGGTGAAATGATTGCCGGCCGCGGCGATGCGTTGCCGACCTCTGCCATGCCCGAAGGCGGCGTCTATCCCACCGGCACCACGCAGTATGAAAAACGCAACATCGCCATTCAGGTTCCGCAGTGGGACCCCAACACCTGCATTCAGTGCGGTTTCTGCTCTTTAGTGTGCCCGCATGCGGCTATCCGCATTAAAGCCTATGACGGCGCGGCGCTCAAAGACGCTCCGAAAACCTTTAAATCCGCCGACGGCAAAGCCGACTTGGCCGGTTTGAAATTTACGGTACAAGTAGCGGTGGAAGACTGCACAGGCTGCGGCGCGTGTGTGTTTAACTGCCCCGCCAAGAATAAAGAAAACCCGGACAAGAAAGCCATCAATATGGTGCACCAGCTGGAAGTGCGCGACAATGAAATTGACAACTTTGCTTTCTTCTTGGGCCTCAAACAAGCCGAAGTCAAAACCAAGAAAGAAACCGTCAAAGGTTCCCAGCTGCGCAAACCTTTGTTTGAGTTCTCCGGCGCGTGCGCGGGCTGCGGTGAAACCCCGTATGTAAAACTTTTGACCCAACTGTTCGGCGACCGCTTGGCCGTGGCCAACGCGACGGGCTGCTCCTCCATTTACGGCGGCAACCTGCCTACCACGCCGTACTGCAAACGCGACGACGGCAAAGGCCCCGCCTGGTCTAACTCCTTGTTTGAAGACAATGCCGAATTTGGCTTGGGTATCCGCGTAGCTTATGACCAACTCAACAGCGACGCCAAAGCCTTGCTCAGTGAAGTAAAAGAAGGCTGCCTCAAAGACCATGCCGCCTTGGTGGACGCTATCTTGAACAATGCGCAGAAAACCGACGAAGAAGTGGAAGCGCAGCGCAAGAGCGTGGCTGAACTGAAAGCTATCTTGGAGAAAACCAACTGCGAAAAAGGCAAACGCCTCTTAAGCTTTGCCGACTACTTGGTGCGCAAATCCGTCTGGATCTTGGGCGGTGACGGCTGGGCCTACGATATTGGCTACGGCGGTTTGGACCACGTGTTAGCCAGCGGCAAGAACATCAAAATCTTGGTGCTGGATACGGAAGTGTACTCCAACACCGGCGGCCAGATGTCTAAAGCCACCCCGTTGGGCGCCAAAGCCCTGTTTGCCGCGGGCGGCAAAACCATGCCGAAGAAAGACCTGGGTATGATTGCCATGACTTACGGCAACATCTATGTGGCGCAGGTGGCTATGGGCGCCAATATGAACCAGACCATTCAGGCCCTGGCGGAAGCCGACGCTTACGACGGCCCGGCTTTGGTTATCGCCTACTCTCACTGCATTGCCCATGGTATTGATATGTCTAAAGGTATGGGCGAAGCCAAACGCGCGGTGCAGGCCGGACGCTGGATCCTCTACCGCTTCAACCCGCAGGCCCGCTATGAAGGCAAAAACCCGCTGCATGTGGACAGCCCGCTGACGGACCCCACGCTGCCGCTGGTGGACTATATGAGCGGCGAAAACCGCTTCAAAGGCCTCATGCGCGACAATCCGGAATTGGCCAAAGAACTGATTAAACGCGCCGAATCCGAATATGCCTGGAGACGCGACCTGTACAAACAACTGGCCGCTATCCAGCCGGCTGTGAAGGTTGAAAAATAGTTTGTAAATAAAGACGCAAAGACCCCCGGTTTGCATAAGCAAACCGGGGGTTTTATAAATACCACTCACAATCCCTCCAGTGTCAACCCTAGTGATTAACTGTATAACCTAATTCATAGGATAAGAACGCCGACACCAAGCCTCTTCCTTTACAGATACAGATTCCTGTGCAGAGGCCATAATAGTTGGGCAAAACGATCCGGCTTCCACCGCATAACAGGCATATTCTGCACAATAAAGAGAATAATTCATTTTTCCTGGATTAAGTAAAATACCATACCCTCCATTACCAGACTGAGTATAATTGCCCACATATACAGCAAACCCCACGCCTCCTCCATTTGTATAAGAGGAATGAAGTGTTATTTTTTTATTTCCTGCTCCCTTACTCATTATTGCTACGCAATTTCCACCGGAAGAGGAAAAGGAATTATCTTCAAAAAATTCATTCAAACAAGGGGTAGTCTTTCCATTACTGGTATAATATTGCATTTGGGCGTTGTATATTTCTCTAATCCAAGGCAAAGCCACCGACGCGCGGGAACGCTTGACGGCTTTTTGATATTTGGGTACGGCAACAGCGGCCAAAATACCAATAATTAAAACGACGACTAATAGTTCTATTAGCGTAAAGCCGCCTAAACGGCATTTTGCGGCGTTTTTTACGCCGGGGAATGTTTTTTGATAAATTTTGTTCATACGCAAAATTTATCAAAAAAAAAAAATGAGTCAAGGCCTTCTTTTTATATCCGCCCGAGGCAAATTCCCGCCCCATATAACTGTTCCCCATGTTCCGCTGCGGCAGCAGTTCCTTCTCTGTTTTTGATAACAAATTTTATATACTCTATATATCCCCGGGGAAATACACACGACATGAAAAAAGCAATTATTTTTTTACTTGTTCTGTTGGCAGGCAGTTGTTATCTGTGGTACAGACAAGGGGAAGAAGCCCAAAAAGCAGAAACCCTTATTTGGGCCGCTTACGATGGGGATTTAACCGGCGTCAAAAACGCCCTGGAAGACGGCGCCCCGCTGAACTGGCTGATGTATATCTCCGACCCGGCCCGCCATTACCAATCGGCGCAATTTACCCCTTTATTGGCGGCCGCCTCCGGCGGCAACAAAAAAGTTTTATTGTATTTAATTAAACAGGGCCAAAACCCTTCACAAGCCAATATACAAGGCTGGACCCCGCTATTTATAGCCGTACGGGACGGACACGCCGAGTCGGCCGCCCAGCTGGTGTACGCCGGGGCCAACCCCAACATTCAAACCGACACCGGGGCCACTGCGCTCATATTGGCTATGGTGGCGGACTTTCCTACCGAGAAAGAACGCCTCTCACTAATAGAATACCTGCTCAAACGCGGGGCGGATCCTAATTTGCAAACTATTATGGGCACAGATGCGTTGTTCTATGCTGTTACAGAATTAAAAGACCCGGCAACCGTTCAGCTGCTTTTAGACTTTAAGGCAGATCCCTGCCGCCGTTATGGAGATGAAACGCTGTTGGAATTGGCTGACGCCAATGAACAAAGCGCAGCCATAATTTCCGCACTTAAAAAAGCCGGCAAATCCTGCTCAAAAAAAATCTAATTTTTCTTTAATAGCTCTGCCAAAACAGCCCCGTTTTTTGATCCGCCGCCTCATAATAGCGGCATGCCCTCTCTAGTTAAACTTATCCCCCGGATTTGTGCCGGGTACCCCCTGCGGAATGGCAGCGCCATGTTGGGCAAAATATTGCTGCCACAAAGGCGAAATTTGGCCCGTTGTCTTATCGGCAAGATTCATTGGAGCGAAAAAAACCGGCTGGCTTTTCCCAACACACACCCAAAGGCCAGCTTTTCTCATCTAATGCCACTCCCCTTGCGCCAAATACTGTTCGGTATGAGTCCAATAATAATATAAACTCCATACCGCCAACACCAAACAAAACACGCTTAAAAAAACCAATCCTTTGCCTATCCACACATCATATTCTAACAGGCCAAGCGGCTGCAAAATATAATACCAGTCCCCTTTTACTGTGCCGGGCGCGGCATAACTAAGCATATCCGAAGAAGTAAGCGGCAGCGCTGAAGCCCGCGCGTCGGCGGCGTATATCCCTGCCCCGTAGAGCGCCGTAGCCAGCCAATACATCAGCACCGGCAGCACATACCGCCCGCCGCGCAGACGCAGGGCCCCCCAGCACAATGCTAAAGGCACCAGCGTTTGCATGCCATTGCCGGACGCATAACACCACCACTGCCAGCGCAAAGCACACCAAAAGCGGTGTGAAAATTCGTGAATTAAATAGTTAGGAAGGTAAACAAAAATATTATCCAGCGCCGCTTTTACAAAAGCACCCTGCGCGTTCGCAAACAGCCAGCACACCGCCGAGGCAAAACACAGTATGCTCCAAAAACTCCATTGAAAATATATAAAGCTCTGTCGGTAAGGGTCTATCGCTTCGGCTAATTTTTTCATGCAGTTATTGTAACAAAAACGGGGGAAATATTTTTTCTCCGTTTAAATACTTATTCCCCTCAAAAATCCTCCGGCAAAGCATATCCCGGCGCTTTATACACCGTACCACCCAACATACGGCATTGTTTCGCCGCCTCATTAGCAGAATTGCGATGAGTATAGCAATAGAATTTGCCATCACTTTTTAAAGCCAACTCACCAGCAAAATCCTTTACTGTTCCATAAATCACAGAACCATAAGCTCCCCCACCAGATAAAACAAACCGATAAAGGGCCCGTCCTTTGCTGTCTTTTTTGCCGCAGACATTGCCCGTAGCTTCATCACAGGGAAATCTAATGGATAATTCTTCCAATGTATTACATGGCTGAGACGTATCGGCTATTTTGCATAATTCCTTGGCCCTTTGTATACTTTGCATTAACCGGGCCATATTTTTCATTTTCGTCCGAAAAACTATTTTACGGTATTGCGGAAAAGCGATCCCTGCCAAGATACCAATAATTAGCACTACAACCAGCAGTTCTATAAGCGTAAAACCCGTGCAAAAACAGGCCATATTGCGTTTTTCTCGTCTAAGAAATATTTTTTCATTTTTTGCTTTCATATGCAAAATCTATCAAAAAAAAAAAATGAGTCAAGCCTTCATTACCCTGCCGAACAAATACCAAAGATAGAACTCCCCTCCAGGAAATTGACACTTATAAAGCCCCAGGCCGCATTTTGCTTTCCTTCATCTCAAGTTTTTTATCCTATTTTCCCCCCTACTAAACTGCTGCTAAAAACTTCATCTTTCTGTAACGGCCTTTACTCTTCCTGCCCTAGTTCCCCCTTGGTTTTTATAATAAAAAAACCCGCAGAAAAATCTGCGGGTTTTTGCTGTAAAAAACACTTAACTGATTTGCGCCAACTTATTAAATAAGTCTTTTTGCTCTTTTGTCAGCGTGCGCGGCACATCAATAGTCAGCGTTACATACAGGCTGCCCTTGCTGTTTAATCCTTTGCCGCTGAGTTTGAGTTTTTTACCGTTATGCGTACCGGCCGGCACTTTTACTTTAACCGGACCATCCAGCGTCGGCACAAAAATCGTGCCGCCCAGGGCCGCCGTCCAGGGCATAAGCGTCACAGGCACATACAAGTCGTCCCCTTCCAGGCGGAATGTCAAGTGCGGGCGGATTTTAATCGTCAAATACAAATCCCCGTTGCCGCGCTGGGTAGGATTGCCCAAGCCTTTCAATTTAATGCGTTTGCCTTCCCCCACGCCGGCAGGCAACTTCACCGTTACATTGCGTCCGCCCGGCAGCGTCAGCTGCATTTGACCGCCGCGGTGGGCGTCCTCTAAGTTTAGGGCCAGCTCCGCGTCCATATCGCCGCTGTGTTGTTGGCTGGCTGCCGCGCCGCGCCGTCCACCGCCAAAACCGCTAAAACCGCCCATACCGCCAAAGCCGCCGCCAAAAATACTTTGGAAAAAATCGCTAAAGTCTGCACCGCCGCCGAAATCTCCGCCGCCGCTGGAGCTGAAATTATAATAGGTGTTTCCGTTGCCCCCGGCATATTGCTGGTAAGCCCCGCCAAACGGATTGGCCCCGCCGTAAGAGGAACGCGTCCGCCCGCCGGCAGAAGCGCCGCCGCCTCGGGCATAATTTTGGTATCCTTCTTCTCCTACCTGGTCATAAATGGCGCGTTTTTGTTTGTCAGACAGTACGGCATACGCTTCATTGACATCTTTAAATTTTTCCGTCATAGCGGCCTTTTGCGCTTCCGGGTGCAAATCCGGGTGATACTTGCGCGCGGCCGTCTTAAACGCTTTTTTAATTTCCGCGTCTGTGGCGTTTTTATTGACGCCTAAAATTTTATAATAATCTTTATATTGAGCCATATTTCCCCCTTCGCCCTCATTTTATATAATTTTATCCGGCAGGAACAGAGGCTCCTGGCTCCTAGGCTGAAGCACAGAAGGCAAAACCCAGGCAGTCTATTTTTCCCGACGGAAAACAGAACTATTTACAAACTATTTTTTTTTAAGTACAATAAATATGTTGGAAGTAAAACCGATTTATTCCCCGATAGCTCAATGGTGGAGCGACCGGCTGTTAACCGGTAGGTTGTAGGTTCGAGTCCTACTCGGGGAGC
>CALVFA010000013.1 GCA_944326725.1 uncultured Elusimicrobiales bacterium
GGAAACCTGCATTTAAATGAAGATATCCTGGCCGTGAGGAAAAAATATATAGACAAACAGAGCGGCCGCTTTATTCCCATTATTACAGACTTTAACAGAACGACCCAGCCTATTATAAATTACGAGCTCAACGATATTTTAATAGAAAATACGCAGCCATGCCCCTGCGGCAGCCCATTCTTGCGTATACAAAGCATAGAAGGCCGTGCAGACGATATTTTGGTTTATAAGGACAAAACGGGGGCAGAAAAAATTGTTTTTCCGGATTTTATCGTACGTGCGCTGTTAAAGCATCTGCCCGCAGGGGAAGAGTTCCGCTTTGAACAGCAAACGCCCAGCCAGGCGGTGCTGTATTTGTCCTGCCCTGCTGAAAAGGAGCTTTTATTGCAGGCCTTACATCAAATCATACCCATACAAATCACCATACGGCCTTTTGAACCTTGCAAAGATTTGTCCTTGAAGCAGAAACGGGTAAAACGCAATTTTATATATGATTAAACTGATTACCGCCCAAGAGTTTCCCAGCTATACTGCGCCAAAGAGCCGACAGGCGGCTTTTGTTTATCAATATATGCAGCCCTTTATGCAATTGGGCAGCTGGCACGTTATATCCAACCTGCAAACGGAAACTATGCTGCTGGAAGTGGACGGCATTTTATTGCCGGTTACCAAAAATGAAACCCAGTACCAAAATTCCTACGTCACCTCTCTTTTTACCCATTATATTACTTATGCCAAAGAAGAAATAAATATCGTCAAACTTAAGTGGGGCAAAGCGTTTTTGTTTTTGCTTTTAAAAATACTGGGCCGGATAAGCAAAGCGGCTAAAATCAACCAGGTTATCATCGTCAACAATTTTATGCTTTCCACCAATCTTTATTCTCCGCTTTCTAAGGAACAATACCAAAATATTTTGGCCTTTTTGACGCGCTGCTTTCCGTACCACTTAATCATGTTTCGCTCGTTAAATGAAGATTACAATAAAAAGGAAATAGACATATTAACTTCTTTACACTGCCAAAAGCTGATGTCCAGAAGGGTCTATTTGCTTAAAAAAGAAAACATCAAATCCATTCACAGGAAAAATCTAAGAAAAGACCAAAAACTGATAGAAAAAAACCACTACCGCTTTACAAAAGCGTCCGAGGAGGATGTGGCCGATGTAAAATATTTCTATGACAGTTTATATTTGGAGAAATATTCCAAATTAAATCCCCAATTTACAGAAATTTTTTACAAGAACATCATAAAATATAATCTTTTTGACATATACATGCTGAAACAAGAAACGTTGTCTAAAGGTGTTTGCGGTCTGTTTTCTGCCGGCGGAGGGATTACGGCCCCCATATTTGGCTATTCTCCTGCCGCTCCCAGAGAAGAGGGATTATATAGGGTGCTGTCTTTGTGGGGGATTGACTTAATCAACCGGGGCAGCCATTTGAAAATAAATTTCAGCTCCGGCGTATCTGATTTCAAACGCTGCCGCGGCGCGCTGGGAACAACGGAATATTCTCTTATCTTCTACCGGCATTTACCCCTGTATAGAAAGTTTTTTTGGAAAGGATTTTGCTGTTTTATCAATCATCTGGTTTTGCCTATGATGATTTGGAAAAAATATTAAGGAGAGTCTGCCTATGAAAATTACTTTTATACGCTTTTCTATTTTTGAAAGGAAATACAACACCTCATTTAAACCGCTGGTTTTTCAAATTATCAGCGCGCTGACGCCCAAAGACATACAATTGGAGTTTGTAGATGAACACGTAGAGGATCTGCCCGACACAATAGACGCCGATGTGATTGCTCTCTCAGTTGAAACCTTGACGGCGCGCAAAGCGCGTGATTTTGCGTTAAAACATAAAACAAAAAACAATGTCATCGTGGTGGGGGGATTTCATCCTTCCGTTATGCCGGAAGAATGCTTGGAATATGCAGACGCCGTCACTATCGGCGATGCGGAAGACACCTGGCCCCAGATCTTAGAAGACATAAAGTCCGGCCATTTAAAAAAGATATACAAATCATCCCTAGAGGTGCCCCCAGCCAAACCAGACTTGCATTTAGCCTATTTTAAAGACAAAAAATACAGTCCGATTGGTTTGGCGCAATTTTCCAGAGGGTGCAAGTTTAATTGTGATTTCTGCTCCATTAAAGCCATGTACCCCGGTAAAGTGCGCACCAAAAACATAGATGATTTTATAGAAGAAATTAAAGCCATGCCGGAGAAAATCATCTTTCTGGCCGATGACAACTTATTTATAGATGAACAGACTACCCTGCACTTGCTGAAAAAATTAAAACCGCTTAAAAAAATGTGGCACTGCCAAATCAGCATGGACGTGGCCTATAACGATAAAATTCTGACGGCTATGAAAGAAGCCGGCTTTGTGATGGTGATGATTGGCTTTGAGGCTATTAACCCGGAAACATTAAAGCAAATGAATAAGGGCGCCAATATGCGTATTAAGAATTATGAGGAAGCGATAAATAATATTTACAAACACGGTCTTATGATAACCGCCGGCTTTATTTCAGGCTATGACAACGACACCATTGACACTATTTGGGAACATTTCAATTTTGCCATGAAGCATCATTTTACAAAAGCATTTTTTACCATGCTCCAACCCATGCCCGGCACCCGGCTATACAAACGTCTTTTGGCTGAAGGCAGAATGAGCCCCGACAAATGGTGGCTGGATAAAAATTACAAATATGGCGACTGCGTTTTTGAGCCCAAGAATATGACTAAACAAGAATTGGAGCGAGAATTTTACGCCGCCTGGAAAGCCTATTATTCTTTTGGCAATATTTGGAAACGTTTTAAAGCCAATTTCAAATATTTGTCCTTTGTTAACTCCCTTTTATTTTTAGGGGAAGCTTTGCTGCAAAAGAAAAATTTGAATTTAAATGTAAAAAAATAAGTTACACTAAAAAAAGGAGAAAATTTTATGTTTAATATTGCGCTGCCCATGTTTCTTAAAAGAAACGGCCTTTCCTCCAAAATTATGGTACTTCTGCTGGTAGGATATGCCTTTCTTAATGAACCCATAGTGGCCCTAAGCATTGTGTTGTCTATGCTGCTTATTTATTGTTTCACTTCCAAAGGCAACCTGTTTGTAGCCTGTTTAAACAGTAATATACTGTTTTGGCTTATTACCAACCTGTCTTGCTGGTATGCTTGGTATCCGCACACCAAAGAGGGACTGATAAGCTGTTATACATTAGCGTTGCCTTTTTTGCTGAGCGCTTTTTTAACTTCCTTGGTCCTTTTGTTTTTAATGGAAAGCGCCTATAAATACGCTTCCAAAAAGTTTCCCCTGCTGAACAAACAACTGACGACGGGGCAGAGAGAGAACTAATACGACCTTAATAAAAGGAATTTCCGGCTTTAATAAAGAAACAAACGGGCTTAGTCCTTTTTACTGAAAAACACATAAAAAGCGCCTGCAAAAAGGCGCTTTTTTATGTTTAGATATTCTGCTGTGAAACCAAATACAGCAGGCTATTTATCAGCCAAATGGGAAAAGTTGCTGTAGGTTACAAACTTTTCTTCATAAGCGATAAATGCTTCCTGCAGAATTTTGATGGCGGTTTTTTTGTCAAAGATTTTTTCCACCACCACCGTCTTGTTTTCCAGTTTTTTGTAATCTTCAAAGAAGCTCATCGTTTCCGATATTAAATGCTCCGGCAGCTGTTCCACTTCCGTATAGTGGCTGACGTTGGGGTCTCCTTGCGCCACACCGATAATCTTATCGTCGGCTTCTCCGTTATCCAACATGCGCATTACCCCGATAATGCGCGCCGGCACAATGCACATAGGCACCACTTCAGCCTGGGAAAGAATCAAAATATCCAGCGGGTCCTTATCTTCTCCCAATGTACGCGGAATAAAGCCGTAATTGGCCGGATAATAGACGGAAGAATACAATACACGGTCCAAGCGCAAAAGACCGCTGGCTTTGTCCAGCTCGTATTTGGCGCGGGTGCCTTTGGGAATCTCTATAATACCGTTTACTACATAGGGCAGGGTATCTTTATTGCCGGGAGATACATGGTGCCATGGGTTAAAATTAGCAAACATTGGGTCCTCTTTATACAGTAAGGTATTTATGATTATAGCAATTCTAGGCAGAGAAAATGAGGGGATTTTGGCAAAGTAAACAAAAAAGAGAAAAAAGCGGGAAATTATTCCATATTTTTCCTATACAAAATACCTCTTTGTACACATTTCCTAACAAGAGATTATATAGTATAATTAAATAGCAGGCAAAGCCTTAAAAATTTATACTCAAAGGAAACATTATGTTAAATGGAAAAACTGTATTAATCACCGGCGGAACGGGCAGCTTTGGCAAGAAATTTACCGAAACCGTATTTGCAAAATACCCGGATATCAAAAAAGTAATCATCTTCTCCCGCGACGAATATAAACAATTTGTCATGCAAAATATGCCGCAGTTTAAGCCGTATCTGTCCAGAATGCGCTTTTTTATCGGTGACGTGCGCGATAAAGAACGCCTCTACCGCTCCTTTGAAAATGTAGACTATGTGGTCCATGCCGCTGCATTAAAACAAGTGCCCGCCTGCGAATATAACCCCTTTGAAGCCGTACGCACCAATGTCATCGGCGCCAAAAACGTCATTGACGCCGCTATAGACAGAGGCGTAAAAAGAGTGGTGGCCCTGTCTACCGACAAAGCCTGCGCCCCTATCAATTTATACGGCGCCACCAAGCTCTGCTCTGACAAACTTTTCATCGCCGGCAACTGCTACTGCGGCAGCAAAGATACCCGTTTTGCCGTGGTGCGCTATGGCAATGTGGCCGGCTCGCGCGGCTCGGTTATTCCGTTTTTCCAAAAGTTAGTGGCGCAGGGCGCCACCGAGCTGCCCATTACGGACATGAAAATGACCCGCTTTTGGCTTAAACTGGAGCAAGCAGTGGAAATGGTGCTGGAAGCGTTGGAAAACATGCACGGGGGGGAATTGTATGTTAAAAAAATCCCGTCCATGCATATGCCCGACTTGGCCAAAGCCATTGCCCCTAATTTAAAGCTCAAAGAAGTGGGTATCCGCCCGGGTGAAAAAATTCATGAGCAAATGATCACCAAGGAAGACGCCCCCAATACCATTGAACTGAATGATTTCTACATTGTGCTTCCGCAAATCAAAATGGAAAACAAGGATATTGAAAAACACTATCCTCACGCCAAGCGCGTAGCGGCGGATTTTGAATACAACTCCGGCAACAATGACCGCTGGCTGACTGTGGAAGAAATGCGCAAACTAATCAGTGAGATTTAAATGAAAACATATAACTATGGCAAACAACATATAGACGCAGCAGACTGCCGCGCCGTACTAGAAACATTAAAATCCCCCTATTTGACCTGTGGGCCCAAAGTGGCGGAATTTGAAAAAGCCCTGTGCCGATATACCGGGGCCAAATACTGCGTAGCGGTTAACTCCGCCACCAGCGGGCTGCATATTGCTATGTTGGCTGCCGGCGTAGGACCGGGAGATGAGGTTATTACCACCCCCATTACCTTTTTATCCAGCGCCAACTGTGCGCGCTTTGTAGGAGCAGATGTAAAATTTGCCGATATTATTCCGCAAACGGCCAACATTGACCCCGCAGAAATTAAAAAACACCTCTCCGCTAAAACAAAAGCGCTAGTGCCGGTCCATTTTGCCGGGCAATCTTGTGACATGCAGGCCATCAAAGAAACGGTCAAAAAAAGCAAGAAAAAAATCTATATCATAGAAGACGCCGCCCACGCTATCGGTTCCGAATACAAAGGAAGCAAAGTAGGGTCCTGCAAATACTCGGATATGACGGTATTTTCTTTCCACCCGGTCAAAACTATTACTACAGCAGAAGGCGGTGCCGTAACGACCAATAGCGAACAGCTGTATAAAAAACTTTTGGCCTACCGCAGCCATGGCATGCATCATACCCAAGACTGGGAATATAAAATGCTGGAACTAGGCCTCAACTACCGCATGACCGATATTCAGGCCGCGTTGGGCATTTCCCAATTAAAAAAATTGGAAAAATTTAAAAAACGGCGCCGCCAAATTGTAGATTTTTACAATAAACACCTGGGCTTGAAACACTTGCAGGAGCAGCCTTTTTCCAATGCCTGTTTTCATCTTTATCCCATATTGGTAGATAACCGGCGGGAATTCTTTCACAAAGCCAAAAAGGCGGGATTAAATTTACAGGTGCATTATATCCCGGTTCACACGCAGCCTTATTACCGTCAATTCGGATACAAAAAAGGGGATTATCCCAAAGCGGAAAATTATTATGCACACTGCGTTTCCCTGCCGCTGTATTACGATTTGACAAACGCAGATTTAAAAGAGATTATACGCAGAATAAAAAGTATTCTCTAAACGGCCCTTTCGCCCAAGCCGCCGCAGACGAAGCGGCCCGCATAAAGGGCAGCAAGGCGTCCCCATGCAGAGTCTGCCGCCGGAGACAATGAGGGATTAAACTCCAGGAGATAGTATGTCTTTAATAGCTATTATAACAGCCCGCGGCGGCAGTAAAAGAATCCCGCGCAAAAACATCAAAAATTTCATGGGCAAACCCATGATTGCCTATGCCATTTCCGCTGCGTTAAAAGCCGGTATTTTTGATGAAATTATGGTGTCTACCGAAGATGCTGAAATTGCCGATATTGCCCGCCAATACGGGGCCCGGGTGCCTTTTTTGCGCTCGGCCAAAACCGCCAACGATACCGCCACCACTTTTGATGTATTAGACGAAGTGATTACAGAATATAAAAAGCAAGGGAAAAACTATGACACGCTCTGCTGTATTTATCCCTGTGTCCCGTTTTTAAAGCCCGAGACCCTGCAACAGGCTTGGCTGCAATTGCAACAACATGGTTGGGACGCGGTTATCCCGGTATGCCAATATCCTACCCCCATAGAATGGGCGATGAAAATAGAAAACGGACTGCTTTATCTCAATGACCGCCAAGCCAAAAATATGCGGTCTCAGGATTTAACGCCTAAATATTTTGATGTTGGTATGTTTTATTTCTGCAAAACGGATAAAATGTACCAATACCGCTCATTAGTGGCAGAACATACCGGGGCCTATGTATTAGACGAAATGCAATGCCAAGATATTGACAACGAAACCGACTGGAAAATGGCGGAGCTGAAATACAAATTGCTGCATTATGAAAAATAAAAACACCCACCCTTGGAAGCGCTCTCTGCTGCGTCTTTTCTCCTGCTTGATTATCAACCGCTCACGCAGGAGAGCTTTCCGCTTTAAACATGGCCTTACCCGCTATGCCGAAAACAGAGAAAAATACCATATCGGGGAATGTTCGTATATTGGGGACGGCACCGTCATTTCCAACCCGGCTCAAACCCAAATAGGCAAGTTTTGCTCCATTTCCCATGAGGTCTATATAGGCCCCACTTCCCACGCCCTGCATCACCTGACAACACATTCATTCATTGAAAGAGAGGAAAACAGCACCATAGACAATGCCATCCTGGTACCGAAAGAAAATTTGGTCAAGCCGGAAAAAGCCCTCTCAGCCCCTGTCATGATAGGCAATGATGTATGGATTGGGCTGAGGGCTATTATTATGCCTGGCGTTAAAATTGCAGACGGCGCTGTCGTGGCGGCTGGGGCAGTTGTGACCAAAGATGTCCCGCCATATGCGGTGGTGGGGGGCGTTCCCGCCAAAATTATCAAGTACCGCTTTTCCCCGGAAATTATCCAAGAATTAACCGCGCTTAAGTGGTGGGATTACCCGAAAGAATTTATCGTTACCTTGCCATTTGCCGATATTGAGGCATGCATAACCCGGCTCAAGGAAAACATTCACTTAAAAGAGGCAAAATAAATGTATCAAATCGGTTTAAAACTTTGGTCTGTAAACACAGAGCATTATTATCAGGAAGCGGCCCGCCTATACGCCGAAGGCATGTTTGATTACATAGAGCTTTATGTAGTCCCCGGCAGTATAGCGGCTTTGCCCAAATGGAAAGAACAAAAAGCCCCTTTTATTATCCATTGTCCTCACTTTGCACATGGATTTAATTTGGCTAAAAAAGAAAAGGAAAGCTCTAACCGCACCATTTACCAGGAAGTCAAACAATTTGCCGACCAGTTACATGCCAAATATATTATTTTTCATGGGGGCATTGACGGCGACCCAGCCGAAACAGCCCGTCAGCTGGCGGCTTTAAACGAACCGCGCGCACTGATTGAAAACAAACCTTTTATTGCTTTGCCTAACCGAATGGGGGGAAATTTCTGCCGGGGGGCCACTTATGAAGAATTGAAAATGATCATTAGCCAGGCCCACTGCGGTTTTTGTTTGGATTTCGGTCACGCAGTATGCTCTGCCAGCTCTCAGCACAAAGACCCCTATGTATTTATTCAGGAGCTTTGCAGTTTACAGCCCAAAATGTTCCATTTGTCTGATGTATTGGATATGACTTCTGCCTATGATGCGCACCCGCATTTAGGCACCGGCTCTTTAGACATTGCCCGCTTAAAACGCGATATTTTGCCGCCAAACGCCATTATTTCTTTAGAAACGGACAAAAACAGCAAAGAAAATCTGAACGATTTTATTGGAGATGTACAATGCATACGGAAATAAAGATCCGTCCAGCCAAAGCAGAAGATATCAAGAAAGTTTTTGACCTATCCAATGACCCGGAAGTACGGGCCCGTTCCATTCGGACTAAGCCCATCAGCTGGCAGGAACACCAGCTTTGGTTTACAGATAGAATAGCCAAAACGGCAGAGCCTTTTTATATTGTGGAGGATCCAAACGGCTCTTTTATCGCTCAGGTCCGTTTAGGGCCGCTCAGCGATCCGGTTATTTCTCTGAGTATTTCCAAATCTTTCCGCGGGCAGGGGCTGGCGGCGGAAATTATTAAGCAATGCAGCCAAAAGTGCCGCTACCGCCGCATTTATGCCGTTATTAAAAAGGGCAACCTAGCGTCTTTAAAAGCTTTCCAAAAAGCCGGCTATAAGCCGTTTAAAGAAGACGCTGAATACCAGACTCTTATCTATAAAAAACCGGTTTATATCATTGCGGAAATGTCTGCTAATCACTGCGGAGATTTTGAGCTGGCCAAAAAAATCATTAAAACCGCCCACGAAATCGGCGCAGACGCTGTAAAAATACAGACCTATACGGCTGACACATTGACGATAAATTGCTCCAACGAAGAATTTCAAATAAAAGACAAAGAAAATCTTTGGAACGGGGAAAATCTCTACAGCTTATACCAAAAAGCCAGTACCCCTTGGCAATGGCAGGCCCAGCTGAAGCAATATGCAGATGAAATAGGAATTGATTTTTTCTCCACGCCGTTTGATTATTCCGCCGTAGATTTCTTGGAAAAATTAAATGTGCCTCTATATAAAATAGCCAGTTTTGAAGCGTTTGATTATCCGCTGATTAAATATACGGCACGCCTTCATAAACCGATGATTATTTCTACAGGCGTATCTTCTTTAGAAGAAATAGAAGCCGCCGTTGCCGCCTGCCATAGTGTTGGTAATTACGACATTACACTGCTCAAATGTACCTCCGCTTATCCGGCTAAACCCGAAGACATGAACCTATTGACCCTGCAGGATATGCAGCAGCGTTTTAGACCGCAAGGCGTTGAGGTGGGGCTTTCGGACCATTCTATGAGCTTGGTGCCGGTTATAACGGCGGTGGCTTTAGGCGCCACTGTGATAGAAAAACATTTTACGCTGGACCGCGCTTTAGGCGGGGCAGACAGTGGTTTCTCTTTAAATAAAGAAGAATTTGCCGCCATGGTACAAGCAGTACGGGAAACGGAAAAGACATTGGGGCATATAGACTATAGCGTAAATGAAAAAAATCGCAAATTTGCCCGCTCTTTATATGTAGTTCAGGATATTAAAAAAGGCGATCGATTGACCCCGCAGAATATCCGTTCCATTCGCCCTTCAAACGGACTACATCCCAAATACTATGAAGAAGTCTTAGGCAAAACCGCCGCCAGAGATTTGCCTTTTGGCACCCCTCTGAAATTAGAAGATATACAGTAGTTCATTTGGAAATGACAAAATGGTCGCTGTAGGGGAAAATCTCATACGGCAGTTTTGTAACCGCAGAACAATTGTAAATAGCCAGGCCGGCCTCCTTAAACACAGCGCAAGCCAAACGCATGAAATCTTCTATATCCTGGTAATCGCTCAGCAGCCCTTTGCTGACGATTTTGGTCTTTTCCGACTCATAGAAATGCGGCTGCTGGAAGTTGCCCAAGTCCAAGCCGCAAATGTAGGTTACCGCAGGGTGCAGGTAATACGCCATTTGAATGGCCCAAGTCAAAACCGTTCCTCCGTCAAACAAGCCGTAAGCCGGGTCAAAAGAAAAAGCACTCCGCCCGCTTACCCGGGCGTATTGGGCGGGCAGCTGATCTAAGGGTCTTTCTTTAGCCATATACGGATAGGGCAGTCCGCAGGTTACATAGAGATTAAATTTATCCAGCAAATGGCGGTCTTGGCGCAGCGCATAACCTACAAATTCATCGCTGGTCAGCAGGTTGGTGCCCGGCGGCAGCTGCCGCAGCATTTCCCAACATCTTTCATTCCATAAAAAAGCATAATCAAACACAATACAAAGCAGCGGCCCGCCGGGCAGGCGGTTGGCCAGCGCCATGGCCCCGTTGACCAAGATAGCCGTTTGGGGTTTGACTTTGGACAGGTCCACATCACGCACCGAAGGGCCTGCGCCAAAAATAACCAGCTCTTCAAAAGATTTGTTTTTCAGCTCGGCAAAACTTCGGGTGGTCGCAATTTTCTTGCCTTTAAAAAACAGCTCGTTTCTGCCGTCCTCTTTAAAGTTAATTTTTAAATACGGCCAATAGGCATGTAAATGGCGGTAACCTTTGCCGAATTTAAGAAACAAAATGCGTCTAAATATAGAGGTGCGCCATTTGTCAAACAGTTTAGCACGAGAAAATTTAAATTGGGAATTCATAAAAAGCTCCGCATCATATTTGCAGTTATTATTATATAAATTTTCCCTTCCGCCGCTGGCATACTTGCTCCAGCTGCATTGTGCCATGCGGGGCAAGGGTTGAGCGGACAGCAAAATCCCCGTCATCAGACGGGGATTAAAAGTATGCTTACGGCTGTTTATGTGAAGTAATGGTTTGCACCACTTGGCGTTGCAGTTTTTCTTTTTGTTTTTGCTGTTCTGCCGCCTTGACGCGCTGGTAGCGTGCGGCTTTTTGCACAGCAGCGGAAATAGAGGCTGAGAGCGGGGCCGGTCCCTGCCGCCCTTGCTCTACAAATGTTTCCTGGGCCGCCGCCTGCTCTGCACTTACCGGTACGGCCATCCCTTGCGCATAAACTACAGAGCGCCCCGGGCAAAAGCCCAGCCACCCCGTTTGGGCGCGAGGAGAGGGCTTGGTAGAAAAGAAATCAGCCAAATTGACCAGCCCTTCCGCCTCGTCACAGGTCAAAGCCGCTGTTTGACGGGCCCCCGTGGGGACCGCGCTGTCTTTAAAGGCATAAACCGGGCTGGAGAAGCCTTCTTTTACCGCCGCATAATCTGCCAGCCCCAAAGTATAACCGGTCTGGCGCAAAGCCGCCGCCAAAGAAGACGGCCCCGCCGCACCGCCCGACGTGTCCATTAAGCCCGTATTGTCCGGCTGCAGGCGGAAAGAAACGACCCCGCGCTCTGGCGGCTGGGCGGCCTCTTCATAAAGAGTGGCCCGCACGCGCAAGTCCACTTCTCCCGGCGCATAATCGCGGCAGGATTTATATACTTTGGCCGAAGGACTGATATTAATAAACTGGATAGGCGCTTTTTTAGGCCAAAAGGCAAGCAGGTCTTTAAACTCTTTTTTGCGCTCGGAAAGGCGGATTTGCTCCCGCACATTGTCAAACCAGTTCTGATACGCGCTGTAAACAATTTGCGCGCTCATGGCATAATACGCCGCGCGCTGGGGACCGGTATAATAGGTTTGTTGTCCATTCTGCGGGGAGTCCAGCACATCGACGCATACGCGCACAGGCTGGCCGGAAAGCATTTTAGGCAACAGCCAGCCGCTGCCGTCCTTTTCCACGCTGTCCAAGAATACCCACGCATTTAGTGGAAAAGCGGCACATAAAAAAAGTAGCAACAAGCATATCTTTTTCATAAGCCGCCTCCTTCTTATTTATAGTTTAATTCAAAATAATGGTATTTCAAGATACAACTCCGCACCCGCCTGCACCTTCCGGCTCCTTAGTCTAAGCCGAAATGGCATAATGTCAAGGGGGGAAAAGGACCCTCTGGGCCCTAATGAAACAGTCAAAACTTGACTTGGATCCCGCTCCAGCGGGTATACTATAAAAAGGAGAATTTTATGCACCTGATAAAATCTTGTTTTTTGCTTGCTTGCGGCGCCTTGCTGATGGCTTGCGCCGCCTCCGCGCCGCAGACCGCGGTGTCTGCAGACGTACAAAAACGCGTGCAGGAGCTTTCGCCCCAGCACGCCTTGGTGGTGGCTTTGCCGGACGGACAAATACGCACCTATGACGGGCGCGGGCTGCAGCCTTTGTTTGACGCCTTGGCAGACAACGGCGTAAAAGACGCCTATGTGTATGACAAAGTGACCGGGCGGGCTTCTTCTTTGCTGTTAGCCTATGGCGGCGCCAAAGAGCTGCATACGGGGCTTTTGTCCCAAGAAGCTATCCCCATTTTGGAAAAATACAACATCAAATATACCGCCCAAAAGACGGTGCCCTATATTTTAAACCGCAGCAAAACCGGCAGCTGCCCCATGGAAACGGTGGCCCGCCATTTAGACGACGCCCAAAGCGCCTACCCGCAAATTGAGCAAGGGTTCCAACAGCTGATAAACTCCGCTAAGCCCCAAAACCCCTAAGCCGGTTATTTACCGCCCGGCCGGGTATGGGCAGAGGCAGAGTAAAGAGTTTTGTGGCATATAAAACCCCGCCTGAAGCGGGGTTTTTATGTTCTAAAAAACCTGTTATAATCCGGGCGGCAATTTGTCTTTCATTAACTGGCGGCAGCTGCTCTTTTTGCCGTCTAAAGTAAACGTGCCGTCCCCTACGGCGTGCCAGAGGCGTCCGCGGGCCAGGCGGCTATCGCGCACGATACGCTTTACGTGCAGCACCACAAAACCGTAGCGGCTGATGACGTCGCTTACTTCACACTCCAAACAAGCCTGGCAGCCGGCAATCAGCGGTGCTTGGACCGTTTTAGCCGGCAGGGCCTTCAGGCCAAAGTGGGCAAATTTATCACACTCGGCGCCGCTTACATCGCCGATTTTTACGGTCGTCTGCAGCATATTTTCTGCCGGAATACACACCACACACTGTTTTGTTTTAAGCAAAGTTTTAAAAGACAAATTCCATGGCCCGCTGGCTATGACAAAATGCCCGTCAAAGTCTATAGGCATAATCCAGGAAATGGTCATCACATTGTTTTTCTTGCCATCAAAGGTGGTAATTAACACCACCGGGCCGGGCTCTATAAATGTCAACGCTTTCTCTAAGGCAATTTCTCTGTAAGCCATAATTCCTCCCGCTTTTCTTTTATTATACCGCGCCGCACGCAGAATATGCTACAGTGTAAAAAATAAGGAGGGGTTATGGCACACACCATTATTGGCATTTGTTTAAAAAACCGCACCCAACAGGCCGCCGGCCTGCAGGAAATTTTAACCCGCTACGGCTGCAGCATTAAAACGCGCATCGGCTTGCACGATGTGGCAGAAGGCCAATGCGCCGCAGGGGGCGTGATTTTGTTGGAAGTAATCAATAAAGAAGAAGAAATGATAAAAGAACTTTCCGGCAAATTTGATGTGCAAACCATGCGCTTTTCCTAAGCTGTTTTCTTAGGCGAACTCCCTGGCCCACACGCCGGGGAGTTTTTTTATACTCTAACGCTAAAAAACGCTGTTTTATTTTCTGCCCAGCTTTAGCGGCTTACAAAAAACACGGCAATCTATTTTTATTTTCTGCCTGGGTATTTTGGCAAATAAACGCCAACGCCCTAATAAAACTCCGCGGCAATTTTGTCTTGTTTCCTATCAGCCCCACAGCAAACAAACACTAGCTACCCAATAAACCCCAGCGGCTGTCTGTTCTTCTTTCCCGCCCGCGTCCTCAGGCATGTTTTAGCGAATGGCAAAGGGGGGGTAGAGGCTGTTTTTATTTTCTGCTTACATTTTCAAAACAAACAGCAACTCCCCAAAAGCTCCTCGCAATAGCCCGTTTTTTATTTCCTGCCCGCGTGTTTTAGCCGCTTGTAAAAATACCGCCACCTTTTTTTCTTTCCTCTTGAAAACATGAAGCAAAAAAAATACGGCGGCCTAAAAAGCCGCCGTATTTTTCACAAAGGAAAACTATTTATCCAAGTCCACCAGTTCGTATTGCCCGTCGCCCATACCCAGCTCTTTCATATAAGAGAGCTGGCGCAGGCCTTTGCGCGAAAGAATACGCTCTTTGAGGTCGTGCCCTTCTTCTTCCGGCAGGGCCCATACCATGTCAATAGAGGCCTGGTCCACCGCGGCTAAATCCGTAGAAGCCAAAATGCCGATGTCGCCCGCTTTTACGGGTGCGGCGGAAGTGCCGGCACAGTCGCAATCCACCGACATATTGCGCAGCACGTTAATATAGGCAATATGCGGGGCGAAGTGGTCCACCGTAGCTTTGGCAGACTCTACCATATTCTCCTGAAAACGCTCCCCGCTGGTGGCCCAGGTATTCTCCGGCACGCTGCCGTGAATCATGGCCTTGCCCACTTTGCCGTCTGCACAGCCAATGGCGATATTTTTTAAAGACCCGCCATAGCCGCCCATCGTGTGTCCTTTAAAATGGGTCAGCACCAGCATAGAGTCATAGTTTAAGATATTCTTGCCCATAGACATTTCTGTGAAATGTTTGCCGCCTTTAATGGGCAGCATGACGGCGCCGTCCTCGTCCATAATATCCACGGGGCAGAAATCCCAGCCGTTGATTTTTAAAGTTTCGCGGTGCCCTTCGGTGGTTTGGCGGGGGCTTTCATACAGCACATTGGTTTCCACGATATTGCTGTTGGGAATTTGCGCCTGCAAGGCTTTGACCCATTCGCGCGGGATAATATTGGGGCCGTGCGGCTCCCCGGTGTGCAGTTTAATGGCTATTTTGCCGGTCATATTTTGGTTAATTTTGTTGTACACCTTCTGCAGCCCTTCGGCAGACAAATCCCGCGTAAAATACACCACCGCCTTTTGCGTCTGGGCTTGCTGCGGGGCGGGGGAAGTGTTTTCCGCTTCCGTAGCGCAGGCGCACAAACAGGCACATAAACCTACACCCCATACTGCATATCCATATTTTTTTATTTGCATAATACTCTCCTTGTCAAAATATGCGCTGCAAACGCACACAGCCAAAACACGCCCGCCGTCTGCAGTGCCAAATAATACCAAGTTCCTCCGTCGGCAGAAAACGAAGCAGAAAACCACAGCACCTGCCCAATGTGCAGCCGCCAACACGCCCACAAACCGCCTGCCGCCGCGGCCCAGGCCGCCAAAGCCAATATCTTCTTTATCTTATTAAAGAATGCTTTTTGGCGCAAAGGGGCGGCCCATGCCTCCAGGTGCAGCCCGGCATGCAGCCCGCACAACACCAGCAGCCAATAAGCACTCCCTATATGCAGCTGGCGCCACCACAAGGCAGAGCCGACCGCGTGCCGGAAATGCGCCAACACCACCCCAGACGCCAGCGCTCCCACCGCCGCCGTCCACAACAGCAAGGCCAAAACGACGGTTAAAATGCAGCGGGGGGAATAACTGCCGCGCCACAGGCTGGCATACCAGCCCCGGTTCCACACCGCATGCAGCAGCACCACGAAAGCCCAGGCATACACTACCCAAGTATGTATATGGCGGCCCGTCCACGGATAGGCCAGCGTAGCCAAAAGCAAAAGAGCCAAAAGCACGTCTGTTGTAATTTTAATAAAGCGCATTTTGGGCATGTGTTTAGTATCCTATTTTAGAGAGCCACGCGTCCAGCTCCGCGTCTTTGGCTCCGTCTGCACGCCCGCGAAAGGCCGCCGCCGGCAGCACTTGGGCGGAAGAAAGCAGTTTCTGCATATCCTTAGCGCAGTTTTGCAATCCGCCGCCGCCATGTGTAAAAAAGGGCGCCACTTGCTTGCCGCTCCAGTCATAGCGAGCTAAAAAAGCCCCTGCCGCCGGGGCATAAGTGCCCCACCAATTAGGTGAGCCGATAAATATTACGTCATAGCCTGCCAGGTCCGGCAGCGGCTCTTGAAGCGGGGGGTGAAAGCCGGAGCGGATTTCACTTTTGGCCTGGTCCAGCAATTGGTCATACTGCGCCGGATAAGACGCCTGGGGGCGGATTTCATACAAATCCCCGCCCGTCTTGGCGGCAATTTGGCGCGCTACGGCAGCCGTATTGCCGGAATAAGAAAAATAAGCCACTAACACTTTTTGCGGCATAGAACTCTCCTTTAGCGGATTTGTTGGCTCCTCTGCACTGGGTGCGCCGGAAGCTTGCGCCTGCGTCTGCGCCGCCTGCGGCGACGGGGAACAGGCCATAAAGCCCAGTAAACAAAGCGCTGTTAAAAAAATAGCATGTTTTGTCATTTCATCTTCTCCTACTAAGCGGAAAAACATTTATTCCGCCATATTATGTCTTTCTGCCGGGGCAGGGGGAATAACACATACCCGCCGCGTCATATTTTTCTGCCTAGGCAGAGGACAATACATACCCGCCATATCATGTTTTCTGGCGAGGCGGGGCAATCGCCTTGCCGGTATTTTTGCGCTGTGCCCGGTCCGTTTAGCACTTCAGATTTTATACCGGCAACAACGAAAATGGAACCTAAGAAAATAAACTCTTTATTTCCTGCGGGTTTGCCCCGGCCGGCCTTGAGCTCCAATATAGCTATTTATACTCCTGCTCTGTTACCGGATCTAGCCACGTGGCGGGGCCTTTTTGTGGATTAGTCTCCACCGAAATATGCACAAACCAGCTCTGCGGCGCGGCCCCGTGCCAATGTTCCACCTCCGGGGGAATGCGCACCACGTCGCCCTTGCGCAGGATTTGGATTTCCTCTCCGCGGGCCTGGTAGCGGCCCTCTCCGTTTAACACCAGCAAAATTTGCCCGCCGGCGTGTTTGTGCCAGTGGGTCCGCGCGCCGGGCTCAAAGGTTACATTGCCGATAGGGGCGTTGAACTCATCTCCGCCCGGGCTGAGCATAGTCAAATAAGTGGTGCCAGTAAAAAACTGTCCGTAGGGGTTTACTTCTCCCTGCGCAAATACAGTATCAATAGGGGATTTTTTCATATTTTCTTTTGCCTCTTTTTGGTTGAATTGACAACAATACCACCCAACGCAGACGGCCGCCAATACGGCCGCCAGCGCCCAAATGATTTTTTTCATTTTTACCTCTCAGTTAACAGTTTTTGCCTGCTTCGTAGGCTTCCTGATAAGCCGGCAGATTTTTTACATCGCCGGTTTGCCAGGCGCCGGTGCCGTAAATAACCGCTTTTTCTTGGGTGCCGTCCAGGCAGTCTTCGGTAAATCCGCGCAAGGCTTCCAGGGTGCGGCGCAGCATTTTTTTGTCTTTATCAGCTGCGGTCAGAATAAAGTAAAACTCTTTATTGCTGATTTCCATGTAACGGGGCAAACAGCGGTCAATAAACGTTTTCAGCTGTGCGTCGCAGGAATAGAAATAAACCGGCGTGGCAAATACGATGACGTCCGCCGCCACCATTTTGTCCAAAAGCGGGGCCATATCGTCGTTTTGCAGGCATTTATGGCTGTTGTTGCAAAGGCCGCAGCCCATGCAATAATTAATTTTATAATCCCGCAGGAAAATCTTTTCCGCTTGGTGTCCGGCCTCTTGCGCTCCGGCTAAAAAACGGTCGCACAATATGTCGGAATTGCCGCATTTTCTGGGGCTGGCGGAAACAATCAACACTTTTTTACTCATTTGCTTTTCCTCTTTTTTAACAATTCTTTTTCACAAGCCACTATACGCTCTTCATATGTTTCAATTTTACCATTAAGCCGCGCCAATGTATGCTGCATTTCATCTATACGCATTTTCAATTTGTCACGCTCGGCAATAAGTAAATTTTTGCGTTTTTGCAAAGTCCGGTTGCCTTTGCCGTAAAGCGTAATATATTGGCGCAGGGTGTCTATAGACAGCCCCGCCCCGCGCATACATTTGATAAATTCCACCCAGCCGCAGTCCTGCTCGCTGTAGTCGCGCAGGCCGCTTTCGGTGCGGTGCACCGGGGGAATGAGCCCTTCTTTCTCATAGTAGCGCAAGGTGTCTATGGGAATGCTGTATTTTTTGCTGACCTCGGAAATATTCATAGTACCTCCTTATTTACATTTTAAATGCTGGAGTTAGCTCTAAGTCAAGCTTTTTTTATTTTATTTGCGTGTTTAGTCGTACAAAAAATTTATTTTTGTAAATATGCTGAAGCTGACTCCAACTCAAACAAACGAGGCATTTTTCTCTTCCGCCGCCGGTTTAGTATGTTGTTTTGACAAAACACAGAGGGCAAAAAATAATCTCTCAGCGGCGCAGTAAAAAAACTACTAGACTATCTGGGGATTTATTTTTGCCGCTACCCCACATAAGCAAAGCGCCGCCGTCTTGAAAAACCACAGCAAACACTTGTAGAAGTGGCTTGGCAGCGTGATAGAGAAAATATTAAACTATTTGTAGATTTGCGTTTTACCGCCACCTAATACAAGCCTAGCTCTGCCGTCTTAAAAAGGCCACAGCAAATGCTTGTAGAAAAAGGAGCAAATATGAAAAAATTATTTTTCGTTTTATCCGCCGTTTTATTTACAGCGGCGTGTTCCTCTGCACCCGCGGGATTGGAAGGCGTTTGGGTGCAGCCCATTGCTGCCCAGCCTGACCGCGTGCAGGGAATCAGATTAAATCCCGACGGCTCCGCCCAAAGTATTCATATGGCTACGCTTGTGTATGAAACCTGGAGGGCAGACGGAAACACGCTAATTCTGAGCGGGCAGAGCCTAGGCAACGGGCAGACCATTCTTTTTACAGAAAACTACACGTTTTCTTTTCCCCAGCCAGACACCCTGGTGCTTACCGACACACGAGGCGGGGAAAAAGTGTTTACCCGTCAGAAATAGCCTTTTTTAAAACACCCGTTCCAAGCGGGTGTTTTTAATCTATAAAAAGGTTGCAACCCCGCTTTAAAAGTATTAAAGTAAAAGGGAAGGCAGGGCTTTAAGGCCCCGCCACATTTATAGGAGGGTTTTATGTGGGAGAAAGATATTGACATTAACGCCGTACGCGAAATACGCAGCAAAACGCTGGTTTACTTTGGAGTGGGCGCCATTGCTAAGATGGACGATATCGCCAAAGATTTAAAAGCCCGCGGCATTAACAAAATTTTGGCCGTTACCGGGCATGGCTCTTACAAAAAAACGGGCGCGTGGGATTATGTGACTAAAGCCTTTGAAAAGTATGGTATCGCCTATACCCTATATGACGGCGTAACTCCCAACCCCAATACCCACCAGGTCAACGCCGCCGCCAAGCAAGCCGCAGAATTTGGCGCGCAGGCCGTTATTGCCATTGGGGGCGGCTCTGCCATTGACGCCGGCAAAAGCACCGCTATTTTGATGAAAAACCCCGGCAAAACCGCCGAAGAACTCTATGAGTTTAAATTCGCACCGACCGAAGCGGCCCCTATCGTGGCGATTAACCTGACCCACGGCACCGGCTCAGAAGCCAACCGCTTTGCCGTAGTGACGATTGAAGAAAAGAATTTCAAACCCGCTATCGCCTACGACTGCATTTATCCGCTCTACTCCATTGATGACCCGCAATTAATGACGGGCCTGAGCGAAAAGCAGACCCGCTACGTCTCTATTGACGCCGTCAACCACGTGGTGGAAGCTTCTACCACCGTGCTGACCAGCCCCTACGCCGTAGACTTGGCTGTTTCTACGGTAGCGCTGGTGGCAGAATATCTGCCTAAAGCGTTAAAGGACCCCGCCGATTTGCAAGCGCGCTACTTCCTGGCGTATGCGGCTTTAATTGCCGGCATTAGCTTTGACAACGGGCTTTTGCACTACACGCACGCCTTGGAGCACCCGCTCTCCGGCGTCAACCCGAATTTGACGCACGGTTTGGGGCTGGCTATGCTGCTGCCTGCCGTGATTAAGAATATTTATACAGTTAAAGGCGCCACGCTGGCCGCCGTACTGAAACCTATCGCTCCGGGCCTGAGCGCAGACCCCGCTGAAGCAGAAAAAGCCGCCCAAGCGGTGGAAAAATGGCTCTTTAGCGTAGGGGCCGACCACAAGCTGGAAGATGAAGGCTTTAAAGCAGAAGACGTGGACAAAATGGTGGAGCTGGCGTTTACCACGCCGTCTTTGGACGGGTTGCTGGCTATCGCGCCCACCAAAGCCACCAAAGAAGCCGTGCGCGAGATTTACGCCGCTTCTTTAAAGCCCTGCCACAAATAGTTTAGCCGTTTGATACACCGCGCCCGTTTGTTTCCGGGCGCGGTTTTTTATGTTTAAAAACAGACTGTTTTAAACAGGGAAATTTCTAAAACCTTGGACGTTTT
>CALVFA010000014.1 GCA_944326725.1 uncultured Elusimicrobiales bacterium
CCAATAATCAACACTACTACCAAAAGTTCCACCAGCGTAAAACCGCTTATACGCCCCGCAGCGGGGTTTTTCTTCCAGGAGATGTTTTTTTGATATATTTTGTACATAAGCGAAATATATCAAAAAAAAACCGAAACAAGGCCTTTCTAAAGGGGAGCTTCCGCCAAGTAAAAACGAGGGATAAAAAAGACAAAAAGAAATGCCGAGGGACAGGATCGAACTGTCGACACCTGGTTTTTCAGACCAGTGCTCTACCACTGAGCTACCTCGGCATTACTGTTATATTATACAAAAATATAACCGCTTTGAAAATTGCTTCTCTTTGCCATTAGACTTTACGTAGCGTTTATGAAGCATGAAAGGCCTTTGTTTATTGATTTAAAGTGCGCAAATTATGGGCCAGTTCCTGCGCCGATATGTGTTTTTGGCGTTGGAAAAGGCAACGCTGACAGCTGGACGCCAAAACGGAAATTATCCTTTTTTGCTGTTGTTCTCCTTCCACAAAAGCCAATTGTTTCTTATAATTTTCCGGCATATTTTTCACACAATCAGGATCTTGGCGAAAACTGCGCAAATAGAAAAGATATTCCTTTATATATTTTTCAAAGGTCTCATCTTGTGCCATGATATCCAGCAAGATTTCCGCATCCACCGAAGCAATATTGCCCGGATAAATAACCAACAGTTCTTCAAACAGTTCCGGCTGTTGTTTATAAAGCCGCTGCAAGTTCTCTTTGGGAAATAAATTATTGGAAACATAGGGAATGCCTTGCGGAAAGAGCTCATTGCTCTCTTTGACATACTGCTGATCCTGGCGCAAATACCACAGTTCCACGTCTTTAAAGTCCCGGTACAACTGCTGCTGTAACTTTTTCACTTCGTTTTTGCGGCGGGAAACACTCCAATAATTGCTAAAAGGATGCTCTTTGCACCAGCTTAATAGCTCTTCTTGTTGTTGTTTTATGCGTTGGTAATCCCTCAATCTTTGTTCAGAAGGCTTTTGTGCATAAAGCGCAGAGAACAAACAACATATTAAAAACAAAGAAACTATTATCTTCTTCATAAGAGACATTCTCCTGAGAACAAATTGTCAAACAGCAGACTATCTGATCTGCAACAAAGCAAAGTGCAAATAATCTGTCTCTGGCATTCCAAGCAAAATGGGATGGTCTTTGGCCTGCCCGCGCAATTCCACCAGTACGGCCCGTTTGCCCGATTTGCTCACACCTTGGCGGATAATATCGGCAAACAGCTCGCGCGAAATGTGATGCGAACAGGTGGAAAAAGCCAGATATCCGCCTTTTTCCAAACCTTCCAAGGCCATCTTCACTAATTTTACATATAAACCGACCGCTTTGGGCAAATTTTTGCGGCTTTTGGCAAAAGCAGGCGGGTCCAAAAGCACAAAATCGGGCTGGTCGGGCAATTCTTTTTTCTTCATGGCTGAGAGAATGCGCTCTGCGTCATCGCGGTGATACACCGCCAAATCTTTGACGCCGTTTAACTCTGCGTTTTTATTGGCAAATTCCACCGCCGCGGCGGAAGAATCACACCCCCACACCTGCGCCGCGCCGGCCAGCGCCGCCGTAATGCCAAAAGAGCCAATGTAGCTATACAAATCCAGCACCAGGCGGTCTTTAAAATAGGGTTTTAAGAAAGCGCGGTTTTCCCGCTGGTCATAATAAAAACCCGTTTTTTGCCCCACCAAAAGCGGCACTTCGTATTTGACGCCGTTTTCCTCTATTTGCACTGTTTCGGGTACTTCGCCCACCGTCAGGGGTGTATTGCCCAGGCCTTCCAGCGCGCGGAAAGCGCTGTCGGCGCGGTACAAAATGCCTTTGGGTTTAAAAATCTTTTTCAGCGCCGCGGTAATGGCATCTTTTTGTTTTTCCATGCCGGCAGTTAAAATCTCCGCCACCAGCACATCGCCGTAGCGGTCCACCACCAGGCCGGGCATATTGTCAGACTCGCCATAACACATACGGCCGTATTTGCGCACGCCAATTTCTTTGCGCCAGTCATAGGCGGCGTCTAAATTCTGAAAGATAAAATCTTCCGGCAGCTCTTGCGGGCCTTTTTGCACTAGGCGCACCGCAATTAAGCTGTGCGGATTGAAAAACCCGGTGCCTACGGTGTTGCCGTCGCTGTCTTTTACGCAGACCAAAGAGCCCGGCTCCACCGACGTGTCCAGCCCGTCTATTTCGTTTGAGAAAATCCAATAATGTCCCGCCGCAATACGGCGCTGTTCTTTGGGTTTGAGTTTAATTTCAATCATGGTCGGCTTCCTTATTTAAATCGTCCACTTCCTGCACCGGCACGCCGGAGGCGCACAGCGGGCAGTCTTTGGCAGTAAAGGTTTGAATGGGGTAAGAGAGCAGCGCGCGAAGCGGAATCGTCAGCGGCAAAATGCCCATAGAGCGGTCCACCATCACGGCAATACCCATCACTTTAGCTCCGGCTTCTTTGACCAATGTTTCTGCGCGCAGCACTTTGCGTCCGCCCACAGTCACGTCGTCTACCAACAGCACCGTTTCGCCGGGCTTAATCACAAAATTATGTTTTAAAATCATTTGGCCTTTGTCGTCTTTAGAGGCAAAAATGGCCCGCGCGCCGCGCACGCGTGCTACTTCCTGGGCCAGTACGGAGTTAGAGGGCGTCAGCGCCATCACCACATCGGCCTTAGCCGGGAATTTGTCAGACATAGCCTGCGCAATTTTCTGCGCCAAATTGGGGTGCTGCAGCAGCAGCGAAGTCTGAATATAGGTCTGGCTGTGAAAACCTGACGGCATCACAAAGTGGCCTTCCACTACGGCCCCGTGTTCCTGCAACAAAGACAGCAAGTCTAAATTATTTCTTGGCATTGAACTCTCCTTTGACAAATTCGCGGCTTTTATTAAAATCCGTACGCAGTCCGCGCCGCCGGGCAGACTCTATTTGCTCGCCAGTTTTTTTGGCGCGCAGCATCTCCAGACGCGGCTTAAGCATAGACGAAGACACCTTAAACGCCAGCGCCGGGTTGCCGGACTCATCGGTTAAATTTTCCGCCAGCAGCCCGCCCTTAGAGCCGGGGGTAAACATCGTCCAGATTACCAACTCAAAGGTTTCTCTCACCCAGTCCGTCCAGCCCGACACTGCCGCCGAAATGACCGGCCCTTGGGTAAAGGCATTATTAATAATCATCGTTCCGTTTTTAAAATCTACCGACACTGCCATCTCATCAAACGCCACGTCTTTAAGCACTTCTCCCACTTTAAAGCTGCCGCTGCGCTCCATGCGGTGCATCATAATAAAAGGCGTAAAAGTAACGTTTAAAGCCTGCTGTTCTTCCGCCAGTTTTTCCATTTGGTGAATGACGCCCTCTTCCAGTTTCATATCCAGCGTGCCATTGAGTTTAGCCGCCCCCGGCAAAAGTCCGGTAAAGGCAAATTCCGCATTAAAGCGGTTGCCGGAAAGCACCGTGCTGGAAAAAGTGTCTGCATACAGCGTGCCGGAGAAATCGGGCATAAATTTGGGCAGCCGGTCGCGGAAGTTGCGCATCCAGGCCAGCTCCCCGGTCTGCACGTTGGACTTGCTCTGTTTTTTGGAAATGGCGGAGATAACCTCTGCAAAGTCTTTTACCGTATCAATAAACTTCATCGGCTCAAAATGCTTCAGGTAAATAGACGTGTCAATTTTGCGCTGGCTGCTTTTAATGTTATTAATAGACAGGCGCAGCTTCAGCGGCACCGTATTAAGCAGCGCCGAAGAAATATACGCATACACATTTCCTTTGCGGTAGGTGCCGGTCATCTTTAGGTTCTCAAATATGCTTTGCGCCACCGTCACTTTGCCGTCTGTGGTCTGTGCATACAAATCAGTAAAATTGCTCTTAGCCGTCAGGCTGCCGCTCACGCCGGCGGTTTCAAAACCCCAAAAAGAGCCAGACACCCCTTTGGCCGCTATTTCCGCCAGCGGCAAGGTATATTTGCCGTTTTCGCGTTTTATATCGGCAGAGAGTTTGCCCTGCCCCTTTAGTTTAAAACGCGAAATAGCCGGCCAGCGCTTGGAAAGCAGGGCCAAATCCAGCCAATTCGTCTGCACGCGGGCCTGGGCCGAAAAGGGCTCTGCCCCAAAATCCAAAGAGGCGGAAGCCTTGGCCTGGATATTATCGGTCTGCACCGTCAGTTCATCTACCGTCAGGCGGGTGTAGCCCGTATCCAGCATACCGCGCGCGGTAATTTGCGCCTGCGGTACGGAAAATACAGGCAAATCTTTTTTAAATACGGACAAATCCTGATTGTCAAAAGCCGGCGCAGACATCTGCACGGAAAAATAGGGCGTGACCAAATTGTCTATATCCACCGTTAGCGCCACCGGTTTGCGAAACAGCGCCACCTGGGTTTGGAAATGGCGCAAGGCAAATTGGCTCCAATCAAAATTGGCAAAATTTACCTGCCCGGTGCCGTGTATTTCCAAATCAGAAATATTATCCCCCCAGCGGTTGCGAAGCACCGTTTCTAAGCTAAAGCGGGAAAGCTCATTAAACCGCAGCCGCTGAAAGTGCATATTCAACCCGTATACAGCGTGGCTGACGCCGCTGCCCAAATCGCGGTAGCTGAGCACGCCGTCCTTAATGCGCCAGTCCTCAATACTGACCTGTATGCTTTTTCCCGTTACCTCGCTGACATAAGTGCCCTGGGCCGAAGCGTTGATAGGAGGCGTGTTGTATTTCCCTTCTGGTCCGCGCAAGATATTAATGCGCGGGCGCTGCAGGGTAATTTCATCAATCACCAGCTTTTGCTCTAAAAGCGGCAGCAACTGATAACGAATTAAAACAGATTCGGCAGATAAAAACGGCTCCCCGGGGTGGACATTGTTGTCCAGCACGGCAAAGCCTTTCAGCTCCACAGTATTGATAAATTTTAGGTCAAAAGAAGAAATCACCACCGGCCGGTCAAACATCAGCTGCAGGCGGTGGGTTAGCGCCTCGCTAATCTGCTGGGCATTAAACATTTTCAGTGCGCACACCCACAAAGCGCAGCCCAAAAGCAGCGCAAGCATTATCACAAAAAGCATCGTCTTAAAAAACAGAGCGCACGTCCCCCCCACCAAGCGTTTCCAAAGGGGACGTTTCTTCTTGAGAGACTGTTCTTTTTGCTCTTTATGTTTCTTGCTCATGGTTCTACGCGCGCGAGGATAATATCTGCTCTACTATATAGTTTATCACAATTTTCCATAGGTTATAGGTGCTTACCGCCGTGGCGCGCACCATTTGCCCCAAAAGCACCTTATCCGGGAACAGACATTTAAGTACCAAAGCCAGCACGACTGCATTGGCTAAAATAATCACCACCACCGAGAATACACGCCCGCCAGCTAACTTTAAATCCGGCTGCTGCGTCTCCCACAGCGTTTTGCAGGTTTGCACCCAGTGAAACATCATGAAAAACCCAACTAAAAATACAAATACCGGGCGGTACGGGGTTACGTCCGCCAGCACAATGGCCGCCGCCGCATAAATAAGCGCCGCCACCACCGCATAAAAAGGCACAATGTACGGGGCCAACACCACCGCGGCGTTGGTGCGGTCCATTTTGACATAGCCGCTGTCTCTGCCCACCTGCATAGAATGCACCCGAAACCCAAACAGCATAGCCGCGGCGGCATGGGTGGTTTCGTGCCCAAACACATACATGCGGTCAAAATGATACCCGCAGAAATGAATAGCCAAATACAGCGCGCCGCCGGCCAGCAATTCTATGGCGGTTTGGAAATCTTTCAGCACATTCCAAAAACCGCCCAACACTTCCGCCGCGCCAAAAAAAGCGGTGGGTATGAGCAAAACGGCAATGACTAATTTAAAGAAATTTTTCATTTTTTGTCCGCCCGGGTACCACTTGCCAAAGAAATACTCTTACGGCCTTGCCGACGCCTTCATTATAGATTAAAAACAGGGACGACTTTTCTTTTCGCCCTCCCCCATGACAACATAAGAAACGCAAGCGCTTTTCTCTTTCCAACCCCGCCATTACGGCTTTGCAAACAGAGGGGCCCTCTCCTTTCCCTGTGCCTGCCATGACAGCTTTACAAGGACAGCCTTCCTGGTGTTCTCTCTGCCATTACGGCCCTGGAAACTGAGGCAACTTTTTTAGCCTACAGCCACCCGGCGGCATTTCATTTCGGTGGTCTTAAAGACGGCCCGGCTAAAATTTTTCGTTCCACGCTGCGCTTGCGTAGCGGCTTTGGGCCAGCGCGCGCGCCGCCGCCAAGGTTTGCGCAGAGATAGCGCGCGGCTGCCATGACGCTGCCAAAAACTCCGCCGCTCCTTGCGCCACCGCCCGGCGCAAAGCCGGGTTGCCGCGTGCGCCGGCGCATTGCAAGGAGCCTTGATAAAGCACCCGCTGGCCAAAGCGCCGTATGGCACCGCCTAAAATTTTCTCTCCGTTAAGCAGCAAATCATCTTCCACCGGGTTTACAAAACACCCGCTGGCATAGCCCCCCTGCGCAGGAGCATAGGCCGCCGCCGACACCTGCCCCTGCCTCTGACTATGCAGCGCGGCGGTTTGCTCCAGCGCGCGCTCTATGGCGGCGTGCAAAGCGGCGTAAATTTCTTTAGGGCGCGGCTGCGCCCCGCTAAACACCAGACTAAAGGTCAAATCCTGCCCGTGAAACACTACCCCGCCGCCTGTGGGCCTGCGGCAAAGCGGGCCGGCCTGCGGCGGGGTCTGGCGGCGCACAAAATCCCAAAATTGGCTGTAGCCAAAAGTAACCGCCGGCCCCACGGCCCAATGGTAAAAACGCAGCACCGGCTCTGCCGCGCTTTGGGCCAGCGTTTCATCTAACGCCATTTGTTCATATACGTTTAGCGGCGGGGTTAAAAGGGTAATGCCCATCATGCGCTTTTCTACCTCAACTGCAAAAAATCGGCGCGGCCGCAAGCCGCGCCGTTTAAATTACCAGCGCAGGTTGGGCTCTCGTGCTGCGCTTACTTCATCTATGCGCCCCACGGGCTGGGCGTGCGGTGCGTCGTGCACGGTTTGCGGCTCGTGCGCGGCCTCTTCAAAAATACAGCGCATCGCCTGCACAAACAGGTCCAGCATTTCTTTGCTTTCCGTTTCCGTCGGCTCTATCATCAGCGCCTCAGGCACAATCAGCGGAAAATAAATGGTCGGCGCGTAAAAGCCATAGTCCAAGAGCCGCTTAGCAATATCTGCCGTGCGCACGCCGTTCATTTTGTCTTTTTGAAGGGTCAGCACGCACTCGTGCATACACGGCGCGTCAAAGAAAGCGGGGAAAGCGTCTTTAAGCAGTACGCGCACATAATTGGCGTTGAGCACGGCGTTTTCCGCTATGTCTTTAAGCGTCTGCGCGTCATATTGGCGCAGGAAACAATACGCCCGCATACAAACAGCGATATTGCCGTAAAACGCTTTCATACGGCCCAGACTTTTGGGCATTTTGGCGTTTAAAAAGAATTTGCCGTTTCTCTTTTCCACCAGCGGTTTAGGCAAATACGGGGCCAGTTTTTCGCTGGCACCCACCGGGCCGGAGCCGGGCCCTCCGCCGCCGTGCGGAGCAGCAAAGGTCTTATGCAAATTTAAATGCATTAAGTCCACCCCGAAAGAGGCCGGCTTGGCTACGCCGATTAGCGCGTTAAAGTTGGCTCCGTCCATATATAAAAGCGCGCCGGCGGCGTGCACCATATCGGCAATTTCGCAAATGTCTTTTTCAAACAAACCCACCGTATTGGGCACAGTCAGCATTACTACGGCTGTTCTCTCAGACAAGGCGTTTTTAAGGGCTTCTTTATCTACACAGCCGTCCGGGCCGGATTTAATGTTAATAACGCTGTAGCCCGCCATATGGGAAGTGGCCGGGTTGGTGCCGTGGGCGGTGTCGGGTACAATGACTTCGGTACGTTTTTTGTCTTTTTGTGCGTCAAAATACGCCCGCGCCGTCAAAATGCCGGTCAGCTCCCCTTGAGCCCCTGCCGCCGGCTGCAGCGTAAAAGCAGAAAGGCCGGTAATTTCTTTAAGCATTTCCTGCAGGTTGTACAAAATTTCCAACGTACCCTGCACCGCTTCTTGCGGGGCAAATGGGTGCGCCTGCGCCAGGGCCGGCAGTACGCTGAGCACGTCGTAGGCTTTGGGATTGTATTTCATCGTGCAGGAGCCCAGCGGGTAGAAATGGCTGTCTAAGCAATAGTTTTGGCGCGAGAGGTTGGTAAAGTGGCGCACTGTATCCAGCTCGCTCAGCTGCGGCAATCTAGGCGCATGGGTACGCAGGTAACGGGCCGGCACATAATGGTCGGGCGTGTACTGCGGCTTTTCAAAGCGCACGCCGCGGCGGCCGGGGCGGGATTTCTCTATGCTTAACGCGTTTTGTTTGATAATCTCTTGCATATTAAACCCCCCTCATGGCCTGCACATATTTTTCCAAATCCGCCCGGGTTTTGGTTTCCGTTACGCACACTAGCAGGCAGTTTTTCCACTCTTTGCGCACGGTGCCCAAATCAAAGCCGGCGGCAATACCTTTTTTAGCCAGTTTCTTAATGACCTGTTTGGCCGGGGTGTTGAGCTCCAACACAAATTCATTAAAGAAAAGCCCGTCAAACTTCAGTTTATGTCCGTCCGCCACCAGCATGTCTTTTAGCGTATGGGCTTTTTCCAAATTCAGCTCCGCCACTTCGCGCAGGCCGGCGTAGCCCAAAAGCGTCAGGTAAATGACGGCGTTTAATGCACACAATGCCTGGTTGGAGCAAATGTTAGAGGCGGCCCGCTCGCGGCGGATATGCTGCTCACGCGCCTGCAAAGTCAGCACAAAGGAGCGTTTGCCCGCTTTGTCCTTGGCAATGCCTACAATGCGTCCTGGCACTTGGCGCATATACTCTTTTTTGCAAGTAAAAATACCCAAGCCCGGCCCGCCAAAGTTCATGGCGTTGCCCAGCGTCTGCCCTTCCGCCACAGCAAAATCCGCCCCATATTGGCCCGGCGTATGCAAAACACCCAGCGCCAGCGGTTTGGCTACAGACACCAGCAAAGCCCCCGCCCCGTGCACCAGCGCGCTGATGTCCTCCAGCGGCTCCAGCTGGCCTAAAAAGTTCGGCCCTGCCACCGCAAAGCAAGACACTTGCGGCGTCAGTTTTTCTTTAAGCGCATTTAAATCCACCGTGCCGTTTTGCAAAGGCACTTCTTCCAGCTGCAGGCCGGGCACGTGTTTTAAATAGGTTTTCAGCACCTCTTTGTAATGCGGGTGCAAGCCGGCGGAATACAAAATTTTGCTTTTGTTGTTCACGCGCAGCGCGGCGGCGCAGGCTTCCGCCAAAGCGGTGGCGCCGTCATAGTGGGAAGCGCTGCATACGTCCATATCAAACAATTCGCAAATGCAGCTTTGGAACTCATAAATGGTTTGCAGAGTGCCCTGGCTGGCTTCAGCCTGGTAAGGGGTGTAGGCGGTTAAAAATTCGCCGCGGCTGCTTAAAGCATTGACGGCGGCGGGAATAAAATGCTCTTCACAGCCCGCGCCGATAAAATGTAAAAGGGGTTTGTTTTTAGCCGCCAGCTGCTGCATATGTACCGTCAGGGCGTTTTCGTCCAGTGCGGCGGGCAAATCAAAAGCCGGATAGCGCAGCGCAGGCGGAATATGCGCAAACAGCTCTTCTACGGAGCGGAAGCCTATGGCTTGCAACATTTCTTTTTTATCTTCAGGAGTATGGGGAATAAACATAAAAAACCTCTTAGAAAATCCCCCGCCGCTTGGGCGGGGGAAAGAGAAAGAATTACTGCCCGATGGTTTGTTTGTAGGCGCTTAAGTCCATCAGCGCTTCATAATCGGCCGGAGCGGAAGATTTGATTTTAAACAGCCAGCCGTTGCCGTGTGCCTCGCGGTTGACCAAGGCGGGGTCGGTCTTTAACGCTTCGTTCACTTCCACCACTTCGCCGCTGACGGGAGCGTAAATTTCGCTGGCGGATTTGACGGATTCAATCACGCAGCAGTTCTGCCCCGCGCTTACCTGTTGGCCCACTTGGGGCAAATCAATAAAAACGATATCGCCGATTTCCTGCTGGGCGTGGTCGCTGATACCCACGGTGGCTATGTCGCCGTCCATATGGGCCCATTCGTGGGTTTTGGCGTATTTGCTGTTTTCTGCCGTATGCATAGTTTTCTCCTTATACTAAATGTTATACCCGGTTTTTGTAAAACGGTGTTTTGACTTTCTTGGCCGCAATTCTGCGCCCGTGCACTTCTATTTCTACTGCTTCTCCTTCCTCTAAAGCGGTATCGGCATAGCCGACGGCTATCCCTTTAAACAGCGGCGAATAGGTGCCGCTGGTCAGCGTGCCTACTTCGGTGCCGTTTTTAAATACTTTGCAGCCGCCGCGCGGCACGCCTGCGCCCGTGAGCACAAAACCTGTCAGGCGGCGTTTAAGGCCGGCGGCTTTCTGCGCTTCTAAAGCGGCTTTGCCGATAAAATTTTCCTTGCCCAGCTTGACCACCCAGCCGCAGGCGGCTTCATAGGGGGTTTGGCTGCCGTCTGCGTCAGTACCGTTGAGCAGGTATCCCGCTTCCAGGCGCAGCACATCGCGCGCACCCAAACCGCAGGGTTTTACGCCGGCTTTAAGCAGGGCGTCCCATACCTTTACAATGGCTTCGGGGCTGGCCATAATTTCTACGCCGTCCTCACCGGTGTATCCGGTGCGGGTGACGTAGCCTTTGGCGCCGAAAAGCTCCATTCCTTGAATGGTAAAACGCGCCATGTCCGCTACGCCCGGTATCAGAGCCGCGGCCTTCTCTATAGCAGAGGGCCCTTGCAGGGCTATCATGCCCCAGCGGGCGCTGTCGTTGGTAATTTTGACATCAAAAGAAGCGGCGTGTTTTTCAAACCAAGCCACGTCGGTATCAATACAGGCGGCATTGACCACCACCAAAAATTTCTCAGGGGTTAAACAGAAAGAAATGGCGTCATCAATAATACAGCCTTGCTCGTTGACTATGTGGGAATATGTGCCCGCACCGGGCGTATTTTTAATGTTATTGGTGTTAACATATTGCAAAAAGGCCCACGCGTCTTTGCCCTCTACAAACACTTGGCCCATATGGGACACGTCAAACATACCGGCCCCTTCGCGCACGGCTTTATGCTCGGCGATAATGCTTTCAAACTGTACGGGCAGCAGCCACCCGTGGAAATCCACCATTTTCCCGCCAGCGGCCTCACAGGCGGCGCAAAGCGGAGTCTTTTTGAGGTTATCTAGGGTCACGGTTCCTCCATTATATAGGAGTATTGTATAAAATATTCCGCGTTTTTAAACAACTTCCTTTGCACGGCTTTCCCCGCCCATAAAAATCCCGCCAACGCCCCGCCACGCACCGCACGGGTCCGCCCAAAGAGCCGTGGGCACGCCCCCAAAACCAATTTCGCCCGCAGGGGCAAACGCCCCGGTCTCAAATACACCGCCCCGCCCACGCATACACCCGCCGCCCGCTCCAACTAACACCCGTGCCCTGCCCAAACCCGGCACAGGCAAACCCGCTCCGCCACGACCCAAGCGGGCCGGGCAAATTGATATAATAAAATTATGAGCGATACACAGACCGTTATCAGTGATGTAAAACTTTTTATTGAACGCCTTAAAAAAGAGCTGCCCGAAGTGTTTGGCGGCCCGGCTGAAAACGCCGAGACCGAAGCGGGCAAAATCCTCTACGAAGGCAAACTTTATCCCGCCCGCGTCCATTTGACCCCCGATCAGGAAGAAGGGGTGGATTTTGACGGAGCGGCTTTTGACGTGTATCTGCAAACGGAGCCGGCCGATCCCAACGCTTTGGCAGACCAATGGCTACGCGCAAAAGCCAATGAAGTACTGCGCGCCAAAACAGCCGAATGGGCCCAAAAAATGGGGGTTGAATTTAACAATATCACCATTAAAAACCAGCAAACCCTGTGGGCCAGCTGCTCTGCCAAAAAAAACATCAATTACACCTATCACATCATTAAAATGCCCACCGCCATACGCGACTATTTAATCGTGCATGAACTGGCGCACTTGGTGCATATGAACCACGGGGCAGAATATTGGCAGCTGGTGGCGCAATATTGCCCGGATTACAAAACCCACCGCCGCTGGCTAAACGACAACCGCGGCGCCGTGTTTGCCGCGCTGGATTTGAAATACACGCCCCAACCGCAACAGGAAACAACGGAAGCCGAAAAGCCCCTGCAGGAAACGTCCGCCCCGGCCGGGCAAAACCCGCAGGACGCAGCGTCCGCCCCGGCCCCGCTCCAACAGCCGCAC
Organism: uncultured Elusimicrobiales bacterium; assembly: GCA_944326725.1. Classification (GTDB taxonomy): domain Bacteria; phylum Elusimicrobiota; class Elusimicrobia; order Elusimicrobiales; family Elusimicrobiaceae; genus Avelusimicrobium. The sequence continues at coordinate 12,273 of CALVFA010000014.1, forward strand.
ATAAACACACAATCAGAAAACAACCCGACAGAAACAGGAAACTCTTTGCACTAGCCTTAAACATCTAAAAACCCCGCCTTTAGACGGGGTTTTATTATTTGGCAGATTTGCTTTCGGTCTTGTCCTGTTTTAACTCTGCCGCCGTCTTTTTAAAATAGCCGACAGGCTGGTTTAAAATGACTTTTTGTTTCTCCGTCAGTTTTAAATCTTTTGCCAATTTGTCTGCGTCCATTTGACCCCGCGTAACCGTAGCCAGCCCCACCCCGGAGCAAAACAAATAAATATTTTGCGCCACGATGCCGGCGTCTATCGGCGCGTAGGCGGTGTCTTCTTTGGCTACCAAAAGCAGAACCACCGGCGCTTCTTTGACGGGGCGCACGTCCTGCTGCGTCACGGGCATCAGCGTATGAGAGCCTGCATCATAGCGGTAGGCGCCGTCTTCAAAGGCGGCGTATACGTCTATATCTTGGCGGTTTAAGGCAGAGGGAGCGGTGCGTTTGCCGTCTGGGCGGTTGACCCCGTTGGCGGCCCACAGCAAATCAGACAAATCCCGCAGCGTCAGTTTATCCGGGGCAAACTGCCGTGTAGATTTACGCTCTGAAAGCGCCTGCATAACGGCCTTGCCGCGCGTTTTGTCCGGCGCCAGCAAAGCAACCGGCGTCAGCGGCTGCGCCTGTGCGCCCCCGGCACAAATAAGCAAAAACCAAATCAGTATTTTTTTCATATCCCCTCCTTTTGCTCTATGCGCTATTGTAACAAAAACGCCGCTTTTGGCACAGCTTAACTAAAAATTTTTGCAGCCTACACTTTATCCAGCGTACCAAGCACAGCATACCCCGCCCGGCCCTCTGCATACAAAAACGCCGCATCAAATCCGATGCGGCGCATTTTCCCATTCAGTTGGCGCGGCTCCCCATGCTTTTACGCATACCGCGCCGATTTACCCCATGACCTTTTACTGCAAATGAAACACCACAAACTCTTTTACCCTAAGGGCCAGATTTTTAAGCAAAGAGCGGCGTTTTCCGTTGGCAGAAATCAAATATGAATTTTTAAGCGTTACTTGTTGGTCGTCCTTATGAGACACATAATAACAGGCGGCGCTGGCAAAGGCTTTATCCTCATTGACAACGGCGCTGCACGTGGTGGAAACGTCCCGGCAGGTCCAGGGTTTTACCACGCGCACCCGTTTGCCATTGCCGCGCGGACGGGAAACCAGCACTTCGCACCGCTCCCAAGTAGACTGAATAGTAAAAAGCCCCAAATCCTGCGCCTTCTGCTCCTGGGAAACGGCTCTTTCCAAGGCGCCGCTTACTGCCTGGCTTTGTTGTTGCACTTGGGTATTGCCGCTATTCTGAGAAGCAAAAGCCGCCGCAGACAGAACAGCCGCTAAAAGAAAAACTATTGTTTTTTTCATAATTATTCTCTCCTTATGCATTTATTATAACAAAAGTTAGGTTAAACTAACAAATAAATTTAGTCCTACCTAACTTTTAGGTCCACTGGTTTTTATTTTCCACATCGCCTCAAACAAAAACCCCTGGCAAGCAGGGGTTTTAAACATGTTCAAATGGTATAAAGCGCTGAGCCCAGTAGCCTAATACACCAGCCAGCTGACCAGGCCCGCCAGCACAATTAAGCGAATGGGATGCAGTTTAAAGCGGAAAACCAACAAAAAAGAAACGGCAAAGAATAAGAGGCTGCTCCAGTCTGCAAAATTCTCTTTATTTACCAGTACCAACGCAGCCGCCGCAATTAAACCGATAATCGCCAGCC
>CALVFA010000015.1 GCA_944326725.1 uncultured Elusimicrobiales bacterium
GCCGGGCCGGTGCAGTTGGCCAGCAGCGGGCGGAGCATAATGCAAAAAGAATCTAAATGATTGGTAATTTCATCGCGGCTGACCGCCGGATTGACAAAACGGGAAACAATAGCCAGTCCTTCTTCCAAATCCGGATTGATTTTGCCGCTGAATCGTGCGCAGGCGCCGGCCAGTTCTTCCCAGCAGACCTCTTCCATCGCACACACCAGCGCCGCCGGAACGGAAGAATGAAAATCCCGCTCAATAACTTCGTGCAGCTCTTGCGGCTGTTCTTTAATCACGTGGGCCAGCTCTTGGCGCAGGGTTTCGGCCCGGGGGCCGGTTTCTCCGTCCAAGAGTTCAATTAAGGCTTTAATATGGTTGTTTTCCGTTGTCGGCATGTCTATAACATAGCAAATTTAGGGGGATTTGTGGGGATTTTTATCAGAGGGATTCCTGTCGCTTTTGGCTAGAGCGGTGGCGGCACGGAGGAAGCGGCTCTTTGGGGCCTAATTTTTGCGGTGATTATCCTCGTTGAAGAAAGAGAAATAGAACAAGGAAAAATCCGCACCGGGAAAGGGCTTGGAAGGTTGCGGCAATATGGGGCTTTGGTTTTTGCGTAGGCAAATATAAGACCTCCCTAAGAGCTGTAGATATTCCCGTTGCGGCGGTTTAATTCTTACGCAGGAGAGCATAAAAAGCTTACAACGGTTGAGTTGTTGTGTGGCGAAGCATTAAAAAACCCCCGGTTTGAACCGGGGGTTTTTATGCCGGGAAAAAGCTATTGAATGTCTTTTTCGTTGGCGGTAATGAGCAGCTCTACGCGGCGGTTCATGGCGCGGCCCGCGGCGGTGTTGTTGGAAGCCACCGGGTTGGCAGAGCCGTAGCCGACGTATTGAATGCTCTTGGTTTTTAAGCCGTTGGCGATTAAATAGTCATATACGGCTTTGGCGCGCTGCTGGGAGAGCGGGTTGTTGATAGAGTCGTTGCCGGTAGAGTCCGTATAACCAGCTACGATGATGTTGTTTTTCGGATATTTTTTCAGCACGCGCAGAAGGCCGTTGAGCGTGGTAACGGAAGCGGCAGACAAGGCGGCGTTGTTGCTGTCAAACAAAATATCGTTTTTGAGCGTGATGACCAAGCGAATGGTCTTGCCGTTTGCGTCTTTCACTTTTTGCACATCGGCAATTTCCGCCAGTTCTTTGGCCTGCTTGTCATAATAGTTGCCGAGCAATCCGCCCGCAGCCGCGCCAGCCAGCGCGCCGTAAATGGCGCCGGTTTCGCTCTTGCCGCCGGTGTTATTGGCAATAATAGCCCCCGCCAAAGCGCCCACTGCCGCGCCGCCGCCGGCGCCGATGGCCGTGCGCGTACCCGGCGTGGTGCATGCCGTAGCTAACAGACAGCCCGCCAAAACGGGCAAAATGATTTTTTTCATACTAGTTCTCCTTATCCATGGCCCAAAGGCCGGTTGTGATTTTGAATGAACGGGTATATTCTAGCTTTTTTTCCCAAAACACGGAAGATTTTCTTTTATATTCCTTTATATATACACGCTTTTTTAAAACGGGTGCGGCAAGGGGGCGGGGGAATGTGCTACAATAACATATATGACGGAAAACGATTTCTACCAACATTATGAAGTGCCCCAGGATTTGCGCTTTTTTACGCAGGATATTTTGCGCAACGGGGGGCTGAAATGCACGGTCAAACTGGCGCCGAAATATTTTGACAATATTTTTACGCCGCCCAATAAAATTGCTGAGGTCCGCACCGAGCTGGAGTTTTGGCCCGCCGGCAAAGAAATTATGGCCCGGGGCCGCGTATGGGGCAAACGCCGTGTGCGTTGCGACCGGTGTTTAAAAGAAACGGTTCAGGATTTTGATGAGTCTTTTTTAGAGAGTTATAGCGTACAAAGCGAAATAATTGATATAATGTTACTTGTGCGGCAAACGCTTGCGCTGACCGAAGACATACAGTTTCTGTGTCAGCCGGACTGCAAAGGCCTCTGTGCCCAGTGCGGCAAAGATTTAAACGAAGGTCCCTGCGCCTGCCAGCCGGAAGTAATGTCGCCTTTTGCGGCATTAGAAGGAAAATTTAAATAAATTCATTTGATGTGTCAAATGTATAGGAGTAAATACAATGCCTAATCCGAAGAAAAAACATACCCGTTCCAGAAGAGACATGAGACGCTCTCACAACTCGGTGATTGAAGTGGCGCAGCTCGTGGAATGCCCCAACTGCAAGGCAATGCGCCTGCCCCACAACGTCTGCCCCTCTTGCGGGTTTTATAAAGACCGTGTTGTAGTCGCCCAAAAAGCGGCCAAAAAAGAAGAAGCTAAATAACACTTCCTATGATTAGAATAGCCCTCGATGCTTTAGGCGGGGATTTTGGAGCCACACCCAACGTGCTTGGCGCGTTGGAGGCGGCTAAGCGTTTGGACGCTGAAATCATTTTGGTAGGCGACCAAACCGTTATCCGCCGTGAACTGACGGCGTTGGGCCATTCTGATTTACCCAAAAATATTTCCGTGGTGAACGCCCCCGATGTCATAGACATGGGGGCCGACCCCGCGCGGGAAGTACGCGCTAAGAAAACAGCCAGCATTGTGGTCTGCGCTGAATTGGTGCACAAAGGCCAGGCAGACGCTTTTGTGTCCGCCGGGCACAGCGGGGCCGCCATGGTGGCGGCGCTTTTGCGCATGGGCCGCATTAAAGGCGTTTTGCGCCCGGCGATTGCCACCCCGATGCCCACCTATGAAGGAGTGAGCCTGCTTCTGGACGGCGGCGCCAATGCCGACTGCAAACCTATCCACCTGCTGCAATTTGCCGTGATGGGATCCGCCTATATGGAAAAAGTCTTTGACGTAAAAGACCCGTCCGTGGGCATTTTGTCTATCGGGGAAGAAGAAACCAAAGGCAACCATTTGGTCAAATGCACCGTGCCGCATATGCGCGAGATTGGTATTAATTTTAAAGGCACGGTGGAAGGGCGGGACGTAAACACCGGAGAAACGGACGTCATCGTCTGTGACGGATTTGTGGGAAACATCGTGCTGAAAATGGCGGAAGGTTTAGCCAAAACCATGATGCGCATGATTAAGCGCGAAATCAAAAAACGCCCGCTGGCTATGGCGGGGGCGCTTTTGTCCAAAGGCGCGTTTAAAGCCGTTAAGAATCACACCAACCCTGACAATTACGGCGGAGCGCCGCTGGTGGGGGTAAACGGCGTGGCGATTATATCGCACGGCAAATCCAATGAAGTAGCTATTTTTAATGCTTTAAAAACAGCTGAAAAATTGGTAAAAAAAGATTTTATAGGGGACGTGGCCCAAAAAATGGCTTCTCTGAAAGATACCTTTGAGCGCATAGAGGCCGAATGTGCCCACGAGGGGGAAAACAATGCCTGATTTTAAAGGCCAAAAGGTCGCCGTTACCGGTGCCACGCGCGGCATAGGGCTGGCTATAGCAGAAGCATTTGCCCGGGCCGGTGCGGACGTGGCGGTGTGCGGCACTAACAAAGAACTTTTAAAAAAGACCAAAGAGCATTTGCTTTCTTTTGGCGGCAAAGTCTGCGCGCGCAAAGCCGATATTTCTAACGCGGCAGATTGTGAGGCCTTTGTGGCGGCCGCTGTGCAGGAGCTGGGCGGCCTGGACGTGCTGGTAAATAATGCCGGCATTACCAAAGACGGGCTGGTGGTGCGTATGCGCCCGGAAGACTGGGACAGCGTAATAAACGTCAACCTGACCGGTACGTTTTTAATGTCTAAAGCCGCATTGAAAGTAATGTTTAAACAAAGAAGCGGAAACATTGTCAATATTTCCTCCGTCATCGGGGAAATGGGCAATGCCGGGCAAGCCAATTATGCCGCCAGCAAGGCGGGCATTATCGGGCTGACCAAGTCTTTGGCTAAAGAGTTTGGTTCGCGCGGGGTGCGCGTCAATGCGGTTGCGCCGGGTTTTGTGCGCACGGCTATGACGGACGCTTTGAGCGAAGAAATGAAGGAAAAGGCATTTGAAGCCGTTCCGCTGAAACGATTTGCAGAACCGCAGGATATCGCCAAAGCAGTTATGTTTTTGGCCAGCCAGGACGCGGCCTATATTACGGGGCACGTGCTGGCCGTCAACGGCGGACTTTATATTTAAGTATTATATTCGGAGGACAACATGTCTGTAGAAAACGTGCAAGAAAGAGTGAAAAACATCATCGTGGAACAGTTGGGTGTGGAGGCCGACCAAGTGAAGCCGGAAGCCCAGTTTGTCAACGATTTGGGTGCGGACTCTCTGGACACCGTGGAATTAATCATGGCGCTGGAAGAAGAGTTTGATATTGAAATTCCCGACGATAAAGCTGAAAAAATCAAAACCGTGGGCGAAGCGGTCAGCTATATTGAAGCCAACGCCAAAAAATAAAGCAAACGTGCCGACAGAGTTAGAAAGCATTATTGGTTATTGCTTTAAAGACGCAACTGTTTTAAAGGAAGCACTCACTCACAAGTCTTTTGCGGGCGAACACCGTGCCGCGTGCCATAATGAGCGGCTGGAGTTCTTGGGGGATAGTATATTGGGGGCCATCGTGGCGAACTATATTTATCTCCAATGTCCGCACAGCGAAGAGGGAGTGCTTTCTAAAATCAAGTCCAACTTGGTATCGCGCCATAATTTGTATTTGTGGGCTAAAGAGTTGGATTTGGGGCGCTTTCTGTATTTGGGCCACGGAGAGCTCTCTACCGGGGGCCGCCAGCGTGACAGTATTTTGTCCAACGCCATGGAAGCCGTTATCGGCGCCGTATACATTGACGGCGGTTACAGCGCGGCGGAGCAGGTGGTGCTCCCTTGGGTAAAAACCCAGCAGCTTACGCAGGACAGCGGCGATTATAAGAGCATGCTGCAGGAATATGTGCAAAAACGCAGCCGCCATACGCCGCAGTATGAAGTGGTGCAAACGGTGGGGCCTGAACACGACAAAGTGTTTACCATAGAGGTTTCTTTAGACGGCAAAGTATTAGCCAGCGGGAAAGGCAAAAATAAAAAAATGGCCGAGCAAGCCGCCGCACACAATGCTTATATCCGTCTACAACAAACCCCGTCCAAAAAATAAAACGGAGGCAAAAGGTGCCCTTTAAAAAGCCTACAACTAAAACGTCAGTGACTCCGCCCAAACAGGTTAAACAGGCTATTGAAAAAGCCAAAAAGAAGCCTTGGGCTGTTATTGGCGTGATAGCATTGATACCGTTGGTTATTATGCTGGCTTTTACTGTAAAGGGCGGCGCGTCTTTTACGCGTTCGCGCAAAGCTGTAAATATTGATGTCGTGGTATCCTCTCAAACCCCGCAGGAAATTGCAGAAGAGGCCACCACCGCTTTGCGTAATAATGACACTCAGGCGTTTTTTGATATTTTGGATACCAAAGTCAGAGATCCCAATATTGTTAACAGTCACGGGGATACCTTGTTGTTGGCGGCGGCTACTTTGGGGAATTTAGATGCGGTGCAGCGTCTGTTGGCTATGGGGGCAGACGTTAATAAGCAAAATGCTTACACACGTGATACGCCTATTTTGCGCAGTGTATATGGCGACCACGATGAGATTACCAAACTGCTTGTTTATGCCGATGCAAATTTAAATCTTCCCAATAATTACCGCCAAACACCCATGGGGTTGGCAGTAGAAAAGCAAAAAGGCGAATTGATTGATTTGTTTTTAACCAGTGGGGTGCGTGCCGGTTTGGAAGGGGAAACTTTGCTTCGTGCCAGCGCGCAACGCAATTATATTGGGGTGTTGGCCATGCTTAAAGGGGGAGTGAACCCCAATGTAAAAAATGCCCCCGGCAATACGCCGCTGATTATTTCCGCCTCTTTGGGTGATACGCAAAGTGTGCGTGTATTGCTTGCGTATCGTGCTAATGTCAACGCCGCTAATAATGACGGCAATACCGCCATGCTTTATGCTGCCCGTTATAATCACCCGGAAACAGTGCTTGCTCTGCTTGCTCCGCTGACCATGCAGTACCGCGCCGATATTAATATGCAAAATAAAAAAGGCGAAACTGCGCTGTACTGGGCCGCACTGAAAGGGTATGCGCCGGTGGTTAAAATATTACTGGCCAACGATGCCGATAAAACCCTAAAAACCACTGATGGCCAAACTGCTATGGACGTGGCTAAAAAGTATAAACGGGAAGAAGTAATCAAATTGTTGAAAATGCGTCCCAACCAAGTAAAAGATTTGTTTAATAAAGACCAAGAGGCGCGTATGGCGGCTCAAGCCGCTGAAGAGGCCCGCAAAGCCGAGGCGGAAGCGGCCCAAAGCCAAGCCGCACAGGCAGCAAAAAACACGAAATAGTTTTTCTTTGTGTCCGTTGCCCCCGAATATGTCCGGGGGTTTTTTTATTCTATTTACAAAGCTCAGCTGGATCGGAAAAAATATTTATTTGTACTTTGGAATTTTCGGCTCATCGGGAAATTTAAATTTATGTTTTTGAAGAGCTGGGAATTATTCCTTAATAGGCGATATTTCTGTACCGGTGGAGCAGAGATCTAACGAAAATTGAAAACTTGTTAAAATCCACCGCAGCAAAGAAAGGGAATTCCGCCGGCGGGCAGGGGATTGGAAAAACAGTTCATCGCATCGATAGGCTGACTTCCTTATAACGTGTAAAGAACAAACTAAGCGGGAAAAGGTTTTCTATCAGGTTGTTTGTAAAAGGCGCGTGACAACGGAGGAAACGCTTTTTAATTTAATCCCAGTTTAGCCAGCATGCGGTCAAACAGACCGGCGGCTTTGCTGCGCAAAGAGGCAGACTGCACCATATTTTGCCCGCCGTGTTTTTGGGAGTATAAAGCCAAAGATAGAGCCGAAGTGTAGGTGGGGGCCAACAAGTCCTCACTGTCGGCAATCAGGTCGTCATGGGCGGCCAGGCGCACACGGCGTACTTCCAAGACGCTTTTGGCGGCATTTTTGACGGGCAAGTCCGCCCCGCCGCCGCATATTACCGCAGTGGAAGAGCCGTATTTAATATAAGGCAGGGACTGGCGCAGCTCCGCCTGTATTTTGCGCATGAGTTTGCGGGCGGCGTCGTCCAGCACGTCGTCCATGATTTCATCATCTCCATAGCTGTAGTCTTTGAGCAGAGCGCGGGTGGCTTTTAAATCATTTTGCAAAATGTCCGCCACTTCCTGCACAATCAGGTCCGCCCCCAGCGTTATTTCGCGCGCGTCTTCCAGCATGCCTTTGTGGTAAAGCGCGGCGGAACTGTTGGCCGCCCCAATGTCTAAAAGCAGTGTATTCGTCTGTTTTTCTTCGGGCTTGAGCAGATTTTCACATAAAGCCAACACCGTGGGTACGGCTTCAAAATCTTCACAGCCGGCGGCGGCCAGTACGCGGTTTAAATTGTTTAAATGGGTGGAGAGCCCCAACGAAAGAAATGTTTCCGCCTCCAAACAGTTTCCCGCCAAACCGACGGGATTTTGCACGCCGGTTTTTCCGTCCACCGTATAGCTTTGCGGCAGTAAATCCACCACTTCCAGCGTTTGGGGCAGGTTAGGGGGGATAGATTTATCCAACACCGCGCGCACATCTTTATCGGTGATAAGCTGGTTTGGGCTTTGCACGGGGTGGAACCCGCCGCAGCGGCGGAAGCTTAAGAAATCCCCGCGCAGCCCCACCACGACGGTGGGCGTAAAGGAAATAAATTCGTTGAGCTGGGCAAAAAGGCGGTTTAAGGCGCGCACTGTTTTGTCAAAATCCAAAATATAGCATGTGCTGACGCTGGGGCAAGTTTCCGCCGCGGCGTGGCGCACGCGGCAGGTGCCCGTGTTTTCATCGTAAACAGTTAGTACGGCGGTGATTTTGCCGCTGCCGAAATCCAGCGCGATAAAGTTTTGGCTCATAGGCTTATTTTATCAAATTTGCTGTTTGGGCTTCCTAGGCGAAGGCCCGTCTAAAAAAGCATATCCTACGACGGAGAAATAGAAAAATTTTCTATAATATATCTAATGATAGAGATTAAAGATTTATCCTTCCATTTTGGTTTGCGCACCCTGTTTGAAAATGCCAATCTGCTGCTGCCTGACGGGTTAAAAGTAGGCGTGGTGGGGCTCAACGGGTGCGGCAAGTCCACGCTGTTTAAACTCATCACCGGGGAGTTGTTCCCCGACGGAGGGAAAATAGAAATCTCCCGCAGTACGCAAATAGCCTCTGTGGCCCAGGACATCAAAGACCCTTCCAAAAAACTGCTGGAGTTTGTGCTGGAAGCGGATAAAGAAATCACCCGCCTGTACCGGGAGCTCGCGCGTCCGGATTTATCCGGCGAGCGTATGGCGGAAATTTACGACCGCCTAGACAGCCTGGGCGCCCACGCCGCCCAAGCGCGCGCCAGCGCCATTTTGAGCGGTTTAGGGTTTGAAAATGCGGATTTTGAGCGCCCGCTTAAAGAATTTTCCGGCGGCTGGCAGGTGCGCGCCAACCTGGCGGCTACGCTTTTTGCTCCCAGCAACTGCCTGCTCTTAGACGAGCCGACCAACCACCTGGATTTGGAAACCTCCACCTGGCTGGAAAACTATTTGGCTAAGACGGATAAAACTGTCCTGCTCATCAGCCACGACCGCCATATTTTAAACCGCCTCTGCGATAAAATCGTGCATGTGGAGCAAAGCCAGCTCAAAATGTATAACGGCAATTACGATACCTACGAGCGCACGCGCGAAGCCGAGCAGGAGGGCGCCCGCCTGGCCGCGGCCAAGCATGAGCGGGTGGTGGCGCATTTACAGTCTTTTGTGGACCGCTTCCGCTACAAAGCCAGCAAAGCCAAACAGGCCCAAAGCCGTATCAAGATGATAGAAAAAATGGGCCAGCCGCCCGCTGTGGTCAAAGACCCGGAAGTGCATTTTCAGTTTCCTTCGCCGGCGCATTTGACGCAGGCGCTGATTACCATAGAAGACGGCGTGGCCGGCTATGATGACAAACCCGTTCTGCAGCATTTAACCCTGCGCGTGGAACCCGACGACCGCATTGCCCTCTTGGGCGCCAACGGCAACGGCAAATCCACGCTGGCTAAAATTCTTTCGCACCGCTTGCTTTTAATGAGCGGGCGTATGACCATAGCCAAGAAAATTAAAATCGCCTATTTTTCCCAGCACCAAACCGAAGAGCTGGATGTGGAAAAAACCCCATACGAACAGCTCTCCGCCCTGATGCCGGATAGCACCGAAACGCAAATCCGCGCGCAGCTGGGGGCGTTTGGGTTAAATAAAGCCAAGTCCGACACGCTGATCGGCAAGCTGTCCGGAGGGGAAAAGTCCCGCTTACTTTTGGCGCTTATCACGCGCGACGCGCCGCACCTGCTGATTTTGGACGAACCGACTAACCACCTAGACATTCTTTCCCGCCAGGCCCTGCTGGAAGCGCTCAACGCCTATGAGGGCGCGGTGGTGCTGATCACGCACGATTTGCATGTGATAGAAATGGCCTGCGACACGCTGTGGCTGGTCAAAGGCGGCACCTGCCAGATTTACCGCGGGGATTTGGAAGATTATAAAGCCAGCCTGCTCAAACACAATGACAAAGCCAGCCCCGCCAGCGACAAAGAAAACGCCGCCGAAACCCGCCGCCGCACCGCCGCCCAACGCCGGGCGGAACTGGCCCCGCTGAAAAAAGAAATCCGGGAGCTGGACAAAAAGCTGGATAAGCTGCATAAGCGCAAACAAGAGCTGGAAAATTTGCTGCTCCAACGCTACGATACCGACAACAGCATAGAGCTGGCCCTGCTGGGCGACCAGCTTTCTAACGCCGAGGAACGCTGGCTGTTTTTAAGCCAGCAGTGCGAAGAAATTATGTCAGACAAAGAGGCCGACGCATGAGCGCCTTTGACGCTTTGCCTGCCGCTTTGCAGGCGGCCCTTTCGCGCCTGCATATCAGCACGCCTACGCCGGTGCAGCAAGCTGCCCTGCCGCTTGCCTTAAAAGGGCGCGACGTGCTGGCTACATCGCAGACGGGTACCGGAAAAACCTTCGCGTTTTTGCTTCCGCTTTTGGTGCGTTTGCAGCAAAGCCCAGACGCTACGGCACTGATTCTTTCGCCCACGCGGGAGCTGGCCCAGCAGACGCAAGACGCTTTGCAATCCCTTTTAACTACCCCCGAAGAAATGCCCTCTGCGCTCATTATTGGGGGGGACAATATCCATAAACAATATGCGGATTTGCGCCGCAAGCCCCGCATTATTATCGGCACGCCGGGGCGCGTGATAGACCATATTGGCCGCAAGAGCCTGACGCTTAAAAACACCGCTTTTTTAGTGCTGGACGAGGCCGACCGTATGCTGGATATGGGCTTTATTCCTGATGTGCGCAAAATTTGCTCCGCCGTGCCCGGTGCGCGCCAAACCTTTTTGTTTTCCGCCACATTGCCTAAAGAAATAGAAGAACTTTCAGACGGATTTTTGCAAAACCCGGTGCGGGTGCAAATCGGCTCTGTGACGCGCCCGGTGGATTTGGTGCTGCAGCAATTTGTCCGCCTGACTACGCGCGAAAAACTGCCCCAGCTGGTGCACGAACTGCAAACGCGCAAAGGCTTGGTGCTGGTGTTTGTCAAAAGCCGCCACGGGGCGGAGCGGCTGGCCAAACAGCTCAAACTCTACGGCTGCAAAGTAGCGGCCCTGCATGGGGATTTGCGCCAGAGCCGCCGCCGGCAGGTGATGGAGCAGTTCCGCCTAGGCGATGTGCCGGCGCTGGTGGCTACCGATGTAGCCGCGCGCGGAATAGATGTGGACGGGATTTCCTGCGTGATTAATTACGATTTGCCCCAATGCCCCGAAGATTACATACACCGCATAGGCCGCACAGGCCGCGCCGGCAGCGTGGGGACGGCACTGTCTTTTGTGACGGAAGATAAAGACAAGTGGGCCGCCATTTGCCGCGTCTGCCGTTTGGGTAAACTGACCGAGCTGACCAAAACCAGCCAAGTGTTGCCCGCGCCTAAATTTGTGCCGGGCGCCCCGGTTAAAAAGAAAAGCGCGGGCTGCGCACAGCCGGCGTCTGACAGCCAACGGGCGCGCGCGGGTGCGGCGGGCCGAACGCCTGCAAAAGACGAAGCGGCTGAAAGTCTGCGCCGCGGGACAGAAGAAAGAGAAAGTGTTTCGTTTTTAAGAGGCGGAGATATTTTGGCTGATGAGGGAAGTGCCGGGCGTACCAGCCGCGCAGGTCATTTGGACCAAGCCGGCGCAGATGATTCTGCTCAGGCCGGGGCGGAAAAAGCGCCATGTTTTCCGCCGCGCCGCCGGGCTGCCCAGGCGGGAAATACGCAACAGGCGGGCGCCGCCGCTGCGGTGCCGGGGCTGGGAAAGAAAAAAGAAAAATCTGCCGCATCTGCCCCAGCCGTTGCTTCTGCTAAAAGACAGGGCACTGCCTCAGCTGTTGTTTCTTCCAAGAGACAGGCTCCTGCCCCAGCCAAACCTCAGGGCGGAGTAGTTACTTTCCGTAAGGCTTCCCGCGCTGCTGAAGTGCTGACGCAGGAAGAACAAGAAAATGCTTTCTGGACGCAGAACGGTTTTGCCGTATTGCGCGTGGGTTTCAAAAAACAAGCCGCCAAAAAGCGCGCGCTTGCGCAACAACCAGGGCGCAGCCCTTTCGCTTCCGCCCAAGCTACACATTCCGCCATCGGGCGGGTGCGCGGCTTTGCAAGTGGCAGAGGAGCGGGGAAAGTTTTTTGCTCTAGAAAGCGCCGGCGAAAAGGAAAGAAAAAATAGCTTCTTTTTTATTACAAAACCCGCTTTTACGGCGGGTTTTTTGTATACCGCTTAACATAAAGTTTGCCAACCACTCTGAGAGATGAAAGAAAAACATACCCTATGGAGATGAAGTTTTCAGATAAAGGGGGGTGAGAATATAAAGAGGAATTTTAACATAACAGAAACCCCGGGCATAAGCCCGGGGAGAATAAAAGATTTAGAAACGTCGGTCTAAGAAATTACTCTTGGCAGCCTTCAATAATCCCTTCCCCGGCGTTCTTGCACAGCCAAATTCCGTCTTTATCAGCACCGCTGGCACAACAGAAGATGGGCTGTGTTACTCCGGAGGCCGAAATAATGGGGAACAGCATCTGCAGATGATATCCGCTGGCATTATTGGTTACTGTCAAACGGTCCGTGCCTAAAGTATAGGTAAATTTTCCGTCTACAAAAGAATTGCCGTCAATATTGGTCCCCTGAAAGCCTACATCCAACTGACTAAACTGCAGCGGAGCCGATCCGTTGACTGCTTTATAGCGCAGGGCGGAATCGTAAATCGTTTTACCGTGACTTAAGCCTTCCATCATTTCGGCCCGGCGCACGCTGCGCCCATAACGGGGCAGGGCAATGGAAGATAAAATCCCAATTATAAGCACTACTACCAACAGTTCAACCAAAGTAAAACCCTTCTTCATAAATTCTCCTTATATATATGTATATATTAAGTATAGTGATTTCGCTTTTGTGTTTCAAGCGCGACGTAAAAAAAGCCCGTTTTTGAGCGGGCGATTTTTAAGGGGGTAATAGAATATCACTCTTTGACTATTTTTGTCAAGCCCCAATTTAAATAACGCTTGCAATACTTTTTGCAATTAGTTAAAGTGAGGGGGTAGGGTAGTTTAAATTACTAAGGAGGATGTACTGCATGAAGAAACTACTGGGCTTACTGGCAGCCATGGCTGTGGCTTTTCCTGTAAGCGCTAACGTATTAAATAACGTAGAGTTGAAAGGCGAGATCCAGACCATCGCCTCCGATGCGTTGCATGATACCGCCGCTGGCCGGTACGGTTCCGGCACGAACTACCGCGTGTTGGCGGGTCTGTCTGCTGAATTAGTAGAAGACGTAACCGCCAATGTGCTGTTCCAATATAATAGCGCGTGGGACGGCGCCACAGCCGGCAGCAATCTGGACCACTATTGGAACCAGGTGAACTTGGTGGAAGCCAATGTAGTGCTTTCTAACCTGTTTGACCGCTTTGAGCTGACGGTCGGCCGCCAGTTCTACGGCGATGAAGACAGCGCAGTAATGTATTTCGGCCCTGATCACTATATCTTCAATATGAACGCGGCTCCTTCTTTAGACGCGGCCAAGCTGGTCTACAGCGATGACTTTAAAGCCATCACCTTGTTGGCCGGTAAAGTAGAAGATATTGATACTCCCGGTGTGACGTATGACTTGTATGGCATTGACGCTAAATTCAATTTGACCGATGCGTTGAACCTGCAGGTGTACGGTTATGACGCCAAGAGCTCTATTGAAGATGTCAAACACAGCGGTTTCTACGGCGCCAAAGCAGGCTATGCGGCTGAGCTGGGTGCTTTAAGTGTGGAATATGCCCGCGGCTTTGACGGCGACCGCTTGATCAAAGAAAGCCATGACACCCCGTATATGGTGAAAGTGGACGGCTCTTTGAATATGGAAGCCATCACTCCGCGCGCCACCTTCATGTACGCCAAAGGCGAAGTATCTCCGTTTGGCAACTATCGCCCGGGCTTGTTGATTGGTCATGTGGCTAGCATTTATGGGTATGCTATTGATGAAGGCGCCTTCCCTGCCGGCGTGAGAATGTTCAACGTGGGTGTGGACTACACCACCGGCAAATGGGTGTTCTCGTTGGACGGCTACTCCTTCCAAGACCGCACCGGCAGCGAATCTGCCACGTTGGAAGCTGACCTCAACATCAAATACAACCACAACGACTATGTGCAGTTGTTTGCCGGCATTGGCTATGGCAAATATGGTACGAGCTGGAAAGAAGCTTTGGATACCAAAGACAACACCATTGGTCAGTTGGGTATGCTCGTGAAGTTCTAATCTGTTTTTTACAGATAAAACCCCGCCCCGCAACGGGCGGGGTTTTTTGTTGTGCTTGGCGTCATCGGCTGGGCATAGCCCAAGAGTTGCTGTAGATTTATAATCCTGTCAGCGTAGAATGGTATCCTCAGCGTTTCATATCCCCGTTGAGCCGGGGCGTTTGACACCCCCAAAAGGTGCTGGGCTGTATTTGGACAAAACAGGCCACATTTCTCACATAGGTTTAGCGGCAAAAGAGCAGTGTTTGACTAAAGCCCTTCCGGCTATATTTGTGTCTTGTCTTTGGCCGGGGCAAACCCGTCAAGGGTGAGCGGGGCAAAGCTGCTGTCTGTGCTTAGGTCCTGCTTCTTAGCTGGATAAAACCCGTCAAGGGCGAACGCAGCAAAGGTCCTGGCTGTGCTTGTGCTCTGCTCTTTAGACGGGGCAAAACAAGCCCCGCGCCCCCACGCAGCGCTTGCCAGCGGGAAGGGAACTAGGTGCCAAGGCGGGGTTCCTTTCTATATATAAAATAGATACAATGAAATAGAGTCATTACTTGAGTAAGGGGGACGTATATATGAAAGGACTAAAATATTGGGGCGCGGCGTTGGGGCTGGCCTTTTTATTTTCTTTTGCGGGCGCGCAGGATTTGCAAGTGGTATCTGCCGCTCCGAAAGCAGATACGCAAATCAGCGGCCGTACGGCTATTCATGTAAATTTTAACCAGCCGGTAACGGCACTGTCAGAAGAGGCTTCTTTTGCCTCGGGGGACTGCCCCCTGCAAATCCGCCCCAGCGTAGAGGGCACTTGCCGCTACTCCGGCACGCAGACTCTGCTTTTTGAACCCAAAGAGGACTGGCAGCAAGCCACGCAATATACGGTTACCCTGCCCGGCAGTTTTAAATCCGCCGTTTCTGGTAAACCATTGGGCCAGGATTATCAATGGACCTTTATTACCAACCGCCCCCGCGTACAGAACATTTCCCCTTATAATAATGAAATGTGGATAGGCCGCCGCCCGCTGATTTATGTCACGCTCAGCCAGCCGGTGGAATTTTCTTCGGTGGCTTCTGCGGCCCGTTTGAGCTATATGGGCATAAAAACGGACTGGATTGATAAGCTGAAATCTTTTTTTAATTTGTCCTCAGGCGAAAAAGAAAGAGAAGAAATCTCCGTTCCCTTGCAGGTGCGCGCTCTGACGGACGAAGAATATGAAAAAGAGTTTTCATATTTGGATAGGGACCATGTTTTTGTGCTGGTGCCGCAGGCGGATTTGCCCACCGGCACGCAGGTTACCCTTACGCTGCAGAGTGCTTTGCGCGGCAAACTGGGCGTACTGGGGTTGGCAGAGCCGTATGTGTCTTATTTTTATACCTATCCGGAGTTAAAAACAACCGGCGGGAATTACAGCGGCTGCCTGCCTTTTGACGCGTATATTTCCTTTTCTTCGCCGGTGCGCTTGGCGGACTTATTAAAACATATTCAAGTAGACCCGGCCTCTGCTTTGCGCGAAGTGAGCGAGCAGGAAGCCCAAACCTTAGGCCGCCAAAGAAGCGGCGAAAACCCCGGCGAAGGCTGGTTTGAAATGCCGCTTTCCTTTTTAAATATACAACCGGGCCAAACGATTACGCTGACATTGGATAAAGATTTAGCCGATATTTACGGCAACCGCCTGGGCCAGAGCCAAACCCTTACCATTACCAACGACGGCTACTGCCCCGCCGCCACATTTAAGGGCGGTCAAGGCGTGCTGGAAAGCTACCTGCCCCTGCGCCACCCGATAGACGTGCTCAATGAAAAAGAGCTGGAAGTGGTCGCCGCACGCTTTAGCAAGGCCGATTTTATTCCTTTCGCCCAAAAAAGCGTTCCGTATTGCTCCGCGGCGGAAATTGCGGAGGCCAACCTGCAGTTTAAAGGGGCGTATACTTTTGACGTTTCTGAAAATAAAACCCAAAAGACTTATTTGGACCTGAAAAAATTCAACCCCACCGGGCAGAACAGCATTATTTACTCCCAGGTGCGCGTGCCCAGCAAAAACAGAAAAGACGGCTACTGCTGGGTCGGCGCGACCGATAATATTACCGACTTGGGCGTCACGCTGAAAACTTCTGCCGAAAACATTTTAGTCTGGGTGACTTCTTTGCAAACCGGGGAAGCGCAAGGCAATGTCAACGTGGAGCTTAAAGACCAAAAAAACCGCACCCTTTGGACGGGCAGCACAGACGAAAACGGCCTGGTCCTGGCCCCCGGCATTGATGAGTTAAAGCCCGCCGCCCAAAACCAGTGGAGTACGCCGCCGGTGTATGTGTTTGTTACCAGCCCCGGCGGGGACGCGGTGCTTGCCAGCACCTGGAATGACGGGCTGGAGCCGTGGCGGTTTAATATCAACTATAACTATTCCGTGCAAAAAGCCCCGCTCAAAACCGCTTTGTTTACCGAGCGTGGCGTATACCGCCCCGGAGAGAAAGTCTATGTCTCCGGCTTAACCCGCCGTATGCAAAACGGCCAGTGGGCTCTGCCCGCGGCGGTCAAAGGCACCCTGAAAGTGTACAATTCCCGCGGGGATGAAGCCTTTAACCACACCCTCTCTTATGCGGCGGGCAGCGGCAGTTTCTCCTGGCAGTTTACCCTGCCGCAGGATGCGGTAACCGGGTCTTGGTACATGACATTTAAACCCGATGCCAGCGAAGAGGAAACCTATTATTCTTTCCAGGTGGAAGCGGTCAAACAGGCGGATTTTAACGTCAACTTGCGCACGCTGGAGCCATTTTATATCAGCGGGCAGACGGCGCATTTTACCGCGTCTGCGGATTATTTGTTTGGCGCCCCCGTATCCGGCGGCAAAGTAAACTGGAGCGTGCGCCACACATTTACCAACTATTCCCCGAAAGGATATGACGAATACACTTTTGTCCCGTATTTTGTGGAGCGGGATTTAAAAGACCGCCTGCTTACCCAGGCGTCGGGCGAGCTGGACACAGAAGGCAAGATTAATTTTGACGTGGCTTTGCCGCAGGTTACCCTGCCCCAGCAGGTCTATGCAGAGGCGGGGGTGCAAGCCCCGTCAGGCCAGCAGCTTTTTGCCCGCACCAGCTTTGTGCTTAATCCGGCGGATTTCTCTTTAGGCGCCAAGACGGAAAACTATAGCGTGGAAGAAGGAGCTCCCGCCCGCGCCCATATCGTAGCCGTTACCCCGCTGGGGCAGGCCGTAGGTGGCGTAAAAGTAAAAGCAAAAATACAGAAAGAAGAGTATTTAAGCATTCGCAAAAATGGTTTGTCAGGCCGCTTGGAATGGGTCAGCCAGCGGCGGGTTAAAGACTTCCCGTCCCAAGAGTTTACTGTGCAAGAGGACGGCTACAACTTTTCTTTTAACCCGACGGAGCCGGGCTCTTACCAAGTAACTTTAAGCGCCACAGACAGCCAGGGCCGCCAAGTCCAGGGCGGTTTTGGCTTTACCGTGTATGGAAAAGGCGAGGCGTTTTGGAAGCAAACCGATGATGATATTTTGCAGTTGGAACAAGACAAAAAAGAATATAACCCCGGCGATACGGCGCGCATTTTAGTCAAGAG
This sequence comes from uncultured Elusimicrobiales bacterium, assembly GCA_944326725.1. GTDB lineage: Bacteria > Elusimicrobiota > Elusimicrobia > Elusimicrobiales > Elusimicrobiaceae > Avelusimicrobium. The sequence goes on from CALVFA010000015.1 coordinate 17,346, forward strand.
CCCTTATCAGAGCGCGTTGGCCTTAGTTACTGTGGAGCGGGAGGGCGTGCTGGACGCCTGGACGACGGCGGTGTCTTCCGGCGCCGACTATATAGAGGTGCCTGTTAAATCTTCCTATCTGCCCAATGTGTTTGTAGGGGTGACGTTGGTCCGTCCCCGCGCCGCAGAGCCGGAATATGACAAAGAAGGGCTGGACTTGGCTAAACCGCAGGGCAAAACGGGTTATGTCAATTTAACCGTTTCCCAGCAGCAGCGGGAAGTGGCGACTCAAATCATCCCCGACAAATCCCAGTATCTTCCCGGCGAACAGGTAACGCTTAAACTGCAAACCGCTGTGCAGGGCAAAGCCGCGCCGGCTTATGTAACTGTAATGGTAGTGGACGAAGGGGTGCTTGCTTTGACCGGATACAAACGCCCGGACTTAATGGACGTGTTTTACGCGCCGCAGCCGCTCTCTGTCTCTACGGCAGACAACCGCGTCTTTATTATCGGACAGCGCAACTTCGGCGAGAAAGGGGAAAACCGCGGCGGGGGCGGCGGCTCCAATGACAAGCTGGGCGGGGCGGATTTGCGCAGCCGCTTTGAGTTTACCCCGTATTTTCAATCTTTTGTCCGCACCGACGCCAAAGGCCGCGCTGCAGTGCAGTTTACCCTGCCGGATAATTTGACCACCTTCCGCGTGATGGCAGTATCTGCCACCGTGCGCGAATTTGGCGGCGCGGAGACGGCGCTCAAAGTGTCCCAACCGCTGATGGTCACACCCAAAATGCCGCGCTTTGCGCGCGTGGGGGACTCTTTCCAATGCGGCGCGGTGGTGTATAATTACGAAGATGAAAAAGGCGATATCACCGTTTCCGCCCAGGCACAGGGCGGGGTGCGTTTGGAAGGCGGAGAGAAAAAAGTACACGTAGCCAAAGGCTCCGCCCAAGTGGTAAGCTGGGACTGCCGGGCCGTAGAAAATAAAGAAGCACAATTTGCCTTTACCGCCCGCGCCGGGCAAGACAGCGACGGCGTAAAAATCACCTTGCCTGTTTTAGAAGTGGAAAAAGAGCAGACGCTGGCGCTTTATTCCGCCACGACGGAAAGCCAGGAGCAGGTGCTGGAAAAGCCGGCCTCTGTAAATGATGAAGTCCCGGCAGAGGCGGCAGTCAGTTTGGCCTCTACCGCGCTGATTCATTTGCGCGGCGGGATAGCGTATTTGCTGGATTACCCCTATGACTGCCTGGAGCAAAAGATGTCTAAAATCCGCCCGATTATTGAAGGCGCGGATATGATAAAAGACTTTGCCTTGGGCGATTTGACGCAGTACAAAAAACAAGCGCAGGATATTTTAAACCAGATGACCCAGTACCAGACGGACGCCGGCGGTTTTGCCTATTGGCCGGGCAGTTTGCCTGACCCTTATGTAACCGCCTACGCGCTGGATACGGCGTGGCGCGCGCAAAAGGCGGGCTATAAAGTGGATACGGCGGCATTAAACCGCGCCGCGGCGTGGCTCAAAGGCGTGTTTGGCAAAGACCAGCGCCAGGCTTATCCTTACTCGGTGACGGAAGATGAAACCGTGCGCGCTTATGCGGTGCTGGTATTGTCTTTGTACGGGGAAAAGATGGAAGGCCAGTTTAATAACCTCTACGCCAAACGCAACAGCTTAAGCGCTCCGGCGCAGGCTTATTTGCTGATGGCGGCCAAACAATTAAACCAGGGGGCCGATGTTAAACTTAAGCTGGCCCAAGACCTCTTAAACCGCGCCCAATACGGCGCGCAGACGGTACATTTTTCCGCCCAAGGCCAGCAGCCCTGGCTGCATATGGACGATGTAAAAGTGACGGCCTTGTCTATGGAAGCGTTGCTGGTGGTGGGGGATTATCTGCCCCAGCCGTACCAAGCGGTCATGTGGCTGACGGAGCAGCTGGGAGGGAACGGCTATTGGTCTAATACCAGCTCCAACGCCGCCGTGCTGAGCGCATTAAACGCCTATTACCAGCTCAAAGAGTCTTCGGAGCCGGACTTTACGGCTTCCGTTTCTTTAGACGGTAAAGAAGTTCTTTCCGCTCCGTTTAAAGGCCGCACGCTTGAAACCGCCAACGGGCAGTGGCCTTTTGAACAAGTCTATAAGACCTCTTCCCAGGCGCGGGTGCGCTTGCTTAAAACCGGCACCGGCACACTCTACTATACTCTGTGGCAGCGCTATGCGCCGGCGGCGTATGCAGCGCCGGTCAACGCCGGCTATGAGGTGTCGCGCCAAATTACGGATTTACAGGGGAACCCCGTTACAGAGTTTAGAGCAGGCAGCCGCTATAAAGTAACGCTTCAGGTGCGCAGCAGCGCCTCAGGCCGTTTTGTCGTGCTGGAAGATTTTATCCCGGCGGGCTTTGAAATCGTCAATACTTCTTTGGCTACGGAAAGCCAGACCCAGGCCGCCTCTTTAAACCAAGACACTTGGGGCGGCTTTGCCCGCGATGAAAAATACGATGACCGCATTTTGGTCTTTGCCGATTATCTGACGGCGGGAGAGCATAGCTATTCCTACTTGGTGCAGGCCGGGGCCGCAGGGGATTTTGCCTACCCCAGCCTTTGGGCCAGCCAAATGTATGAGCCGGCGGTGTTTGGGCGCAACGCTACATCGCGTATTGTTGTCAAACCGCAATGAATAAAATAGTTTCTGTCTTTTGTCTGTTGACGGCGCTTCCCTGCCTTTTAGGCGGGGAAGCGTTTTCTGCGCCGCTTTGCGGCTTGGCCCTAGCCAAAGCGCAGACATCAGCGCAGGTTCCGGCCTTGGCGTCAACCACGCAAGCTTTGCTCCAAACACCTGCGCAGACTCAGAAGTCAGCGCAAGTCCAGGCTGAGGCTCAAGTACCCGTTCAGACTCAGACCCAAGCCGAATCTCCGCTCCAAACCTCAACCTCAACCCAGACGCAACCCCAGGCGCAAATTCCGGTTCCAACACCAACCCAAGCACAAGTCCCGGCCCAAGCACCAACCACGGCGCAGGCGCAGGTAAAAGAGCAGACCCTCACAGAAGCGCAAGCTCAGCTTCAAACGCCAACCCACGCTCAGATAACAGCGCAAACACCCGCGCAAGTGCAAGTTCAGTCTCAAATACCCGCGCAGATTCAGAAGTCAGCGCAAACCCAAGTTTCAGCTCAGCCGCTTTCTCTTTATTCTGTTCAGCTTTTTGACCGGCAGGGGCGGGAACTGCGCTCCTTTCTTTCCCCGCAGGAAACCTACAGCGAGCCGGTAGCCTTGTCCGCTGTTTCCCCGTGGTTTGTTTTGGCTGTGGTAGCGGCAGAGGACAGGCGTTTTTACACCCACCACGGCGTAGACTGGCGGGCGGTGCTGCGCGCCATGTGGCAGAACATACGCGGCGGGGGGGTGGTGTCAGGGGCGTCCACCATTACCCAGCAGTTGGTGCGCCTTCGTAGTCCGCGCCCTAAAACATTATGGGGCAAAATACGCGAAGCGTGGGACGCTTGGAATTTAGAGAGAAAACTAAGTAAAGAAGAAATTTTGCAGGACTATGTTAACCGGGTGGAGCTGGGGCAGCTGACGCAGGGAGTGCAGAGCGCGGCCTTATTTTATTTTGATGTGCCGGCTTCGGATTTATCTTTGGCGCAGGCGGCGTTGCTGGCGGGGGTGATACAGGCCCCCTCTCGTTTAAACCCGGTGCAAAACCCCAAAGGGGCTCTGCTGCGGCGCGGGCGGGTGCTGCAGGCCATGTATAAAAACGGCTCTATTACACAAGAGCAATATCAGCAGGCCATGAAAGAGCCGCTGGGGCTTTCTTTGGGAGAGCGGCCTTTTTCCGCCCCGCATTTTGTGCGCCGCGTGTATGAAATGGCCCCGCAGACCGCCCGGGTATATACCACACTGGATAAAGATTTACAGCTGTATGCGCAAAGAGCGGTGCAAAACCATTTAAGTAAACTAAAAGACAACAATGTGACCAACGCAGCCGTTGTGGTGTTAGATAACACCACCGGCGGGGTGCTGGCGTATGTGGGCTCTGCCGATTTTTATGACGCGCGCCACAGCGGACAGGTGGACGGCGTGGCCGCACTGCGCCAGCCGGGGTCTTCTTTAAAGCCTTTTGTGTATGCACTGGCTTTGCAAAACGGATTAACGGCGGCCAGCATTTTAAACGATGAAGACACGTTTTTTGAAGGGGGCTTCCGCCCGCGCAACTATGACGAAAAGTTCCATGGCGGCGTGCCTTTGCGCCGCGCGCTGGCTTGCTCTTACAATGTGCCTGCTGTCAAAGCCGCAGAGCCGTTGGGCGCGGCGCGGCTGCTTAATTTGTTGCATGAGCTGGGTTTTGCTTCGTTAAACAAAGCGCCTGAATTTTATGGTTTGGGGCTGGCACTGGGCGGGGGGGAAGTGACGCTGCTGGAATTAGCCAACGCTTATGCCGCGCTGGCGCGCGGCGGCGTGCTGGCCCCGGTGCTTTTTTCCACCCAGCCGCAAATAGTTTGGGGACCGGCGCGCAGAGAAGTGTTGCCGGCTGACATTAGCTATGTAATTACGGATATTTTGTCTGACAATGCCGCCCGCGCAGACGCCTTTGGCCTCAATTCTGCGTTGCATTTTACCTTTCCCGCCGCCGCCAAGACCGGCACCAGCAAAGATTACCGCGATAATTTTGCCGTCGGTTACACCCCGCGTTTGACCGTGGCGGTATGGGCGGGCAACTTTGACGCTTCGTCTATGCAAAAGGTGTCCGGCATTTCCGGCGCGGCGCCGATTATGCACGATGTGCTTTTATATGCCCAGCGCAAATACCCTGCCGGTGCCTTTGCTGTGCCGGAGGGGATTACACGCGTAAGCGTATGTGAGCAAAGTGGGCTTTTGGCAGGCCCCGCTTGCACTCATACGCGTGAAGAGGTGTTCGTGCCCGGCACTGTGCCCCAGCAAGTGTGTGACGGCACCCACCAATCTATTTCTGATACATTGCAAATTACTTTTCCCGTAGCAGGCGATGTATATAAATACGACCCGGCCCTTCCGGCGGCGGGCCAGCAGCTGCATTTTAAAACAGCCGGCGCGCAGGAGCCTTGCCGCTGGCGCTTAAACGCAGAAGAACTGCCGAGCACCAAAGCAGATTGGTGGTGGCCGCTGGAAAAAGGGGATTTCGTGCTGGAAGTTTCCTGCGAAGGGCAAGAGGCGCAAGCGCATTTTAAGGTGCTGTAAACAGAAAAGGATATTGCTGGCGGGAGCCAGTTTTTAGAGGGCTTGCATTGCTTTTTTTTTTTTGATAAATTTTGCTTATGAGCAAAATTTATCAAAAACATATCCCCGACGTGAAAACCTCCGTAAAACGCAGATTTGGCGGTTTTACGCTTATTGAACTTTTGGTGGTCGTATTGATAATCGGCATCTTAGCCGCCATAGTCGTACCACAGTATAAAAAAGCCGTTCTCAAAGCGCGCATTGCCCGTGTATTGCCCCAACTCAAAGCCATTCAAGAAGCGCAAGAGCGTTTTTATATGGCTAACGGTCATTATACGACCGACAAAGCAGCGTTGGACATTAATTGGGAAGATTTGGGTATAGAACCACATTCCAGTTTCGTTATAGGAGCCAATAAAGTAAGTTATGGTTTGGGAGCGGGCCCAGGTATACAGCGTTGTTATCAGTTTGCCAA
>CALVFA010000016.1 GCA_944326725.1 uncultured Elusimicrobiales bacterium
TGCCCAGCAACCCCACATCACAGGTGCTGGTAACAGTCAAATCCCCATAAGAAACATACGGAACGGGGAAATAGGTAACCATTTTTATATTGTTATCTGCCAAACCAGGAATAGATAACAAACAAAGCCCTGCCAAAGCAAAGATAAATTTTTTCATAAATCCCTCCACAAACTCCTTCACTCTGAATTTACTAAAAAAACACAGATTATTCAAGGGGTAAATTCCGCCAATAGAATTTACATACTACGCTCTTGTAATTATGCGCATGGCCGGTTTATTACTTGCTTTAAACCGGCTTTTCAAAAAGTGCTATCATATATTTATGATCATTGATGACGAGAAACTGCAACGAACTTTGGAAAAAGCCAAGTCCCACACGGACTCCGAAGTGACGGATATCCTAAACAAAGCCAAAAAATTAAAAGGCATTTCGCTGCAAGAAGCAGCTGTTCTGTTAAATATTACGGACGAAAAACTGCTGCAGCAGCTTTTTGACGCCGCCAGATACGTCAAAGAAGCCATTTACGGCAACCGCATTGTTTTATTCGCCCCCTTGTATATTTCCAATATTTGCACCAACGAATGCGTTTATTGCGCCTTCCGCAGAAGCAACACCGCACTCAAACGCCACGCCAGCACCCGCGAGGAGATACACCAGGAAGTCACCGCCCTTTTACAGCAAGGGCACAAACGCATTTTAATGGTGGCCGGTGAAGCTTACCCCGGCGGCGGGCTGCAGTACGTTTATGACAGCATTAAAGCCATTTATGAAACGCGCTGGAACGGGCAGAATATCCGCCGCGTCAATGTCAACATTGCTCCGCTGGTCAAAGAAGAATTTGAAGAGCTCAAAAAATGTGGCATTGGCACCTATCAGCTTTTCCAGGAAACGTACCACAAAGAAACCTATGAAAAACTGCATTTAGCCGGCGCCAAAAAAGATTACCAGTTTCGCCTAGACGCTATGGACCGCGCCCTGCAGGCCGGCATTAATGACGTAGGCATTGGGCCGCTGCTTGGCCTGTATGACTATAAGTATGAAGTCTTGGCCACGCTGGAACACTCCGCCTATTTGGATAAGACCTACGGCGTGGGCCCTCACACCATTTCCATTCCGCGCATAGAGCCGGCAGAAGGGTCTGATTTTAGCCTGCACCCCCCCTACCAGCTGACGGACACCGACTTTAAGAAAGTGGTGGCGGTTATCCGTTTGGCGGTGCCGTACACGGGCATTATTTTAAGCACCCGCGAATCCCCCGCCATGCGCAACGCCTGCCTGGAGCTGGGCGTATCGCAGATTTCCGCCGCTTCACGCGTCAACCCGGGCGGATATTCTTACGATAAACAAAACGGCAGCCAGTTCACTTTAACTGACGAGCGCACCCTGGCTGAAGTGATAGACGCCGTGGTGGACGCCAAGCATATGCCGTCTTTCTGCACCGGCTGCTACCGCTTGGGCCGCGTGGGCAAAGATTTTATGGATATGGCTAAGCCCGGCTTGATTAAAAAACATTGTCTGCCCAATGCTATGTTCACTTTTGCCGAATATTTGGAAGATTTCGCCCCCGCTCCATTAAAGGCCAAAGGCTACGCCTTAATTGAGAGCACCACCAAAGAAAACTTTCAAGAAGGCACCCCGATACGCAAAATGATTGACGAGAACCTCTCTAAAATCAAAAGCGGCAAGCGGGATTTGTATTTCTAAAAAAGAGCCCCCGGTTTATAGCGGGGGTTTTGCATTATCAAAAGCCGCCTGCGTCAAAGGGCGGCCTTTTTATTTGGAAATTTCCACGGCTCCTGCTCAAAAACCCTTTTATAGTTTTTTGTCTTGCCCCTCTTATCCAAACTCTTATTTTGCCCGCCGCCACACCATTTCCGCTCCGTTAAGACACATGGGCACCCGTCACGCAAGCTATGGGGTGGAAGTATTTTAGGCTTTATTTCTGCTAAAAGCCAGGCAAAGAACAATTAAAAATAAATTCCCCCCGCTGTGTGTATTTTAGTAGAATATATAGGCAGGACAGATTTTTATTTTTGTACTTGTCGGTGTATGCCGACCCTACAGGGCCCTATGGTATCTGCTGAGCAGAAAGCCGGGTGGTACAGAGGTAAAAAGCTGTCTTTTATTTTTTATACTGAGAGGTTACCCAGAAAGCAAATGAAGCTGAAGTGGAAGCTGCCCCAGCTCAACACATTCGCCATTATTTTGGCCATTATTGTTTTGGTTACTGCGCTGACGTGGATTGTACCCAGCGGCGCCTATGACCGGGTGGAAGTAGACGGACGCATGGCCGTACTGCCCGGCACCTATCACAGCGTGCCTGCCAACCCGCAAGGCATTTTTGACGTATTGCAGGCCCCTATTCACGGGTTTGAAAATACCGCGCTGGTGGTGGTGTTTCTGCTTGTGATCGGCGGCGTATTAGCCGTAGTGGAAAAAACGGGCGCCATTACCGCCGGGATTAAAGCAGCCAGCGTGTTTTTCTCTAAGCACCCGCGTTTTAAATTTTTGTTTATTCCGCTGGGAATTACCCTTTTCTCTCTGTGCGGGGCCACATTCGGCATGTGCGAAGAGGCGCTGATATTTATTCCCATTTTAATACCGCTTTCTCTCTCTTTGGGCTATGACTCTGCCTTGGGGACGGCTATTCCGTTCGTCGGGGCGGGGGTAGGGTTTGCCGCCGCGTTTACCAACCCCTTTACCGTGGGCATTGCCCAGGGCATTGCGCAAGTGCCGCTTTATTCCGGTTTGGGCTACCGCCTGCTGATTTGGGTGGTGTGCACCGCCGTAGTCATCACATTTATGATGCTCTATGCGCGCAAAATCCGCAAAGACCCCACCAAAAGCTTGACCTATCAGTACGATTTGGAAAAACGCAAAGAGTTGGGCATGGACCAAAAAGTGGAAAAAATTACCCTGCGCCAAAAGCTGGTCCTGCTGGTGTTTGCACTGGGCATGGTGGGCCTGGTAGCCGGCGTACTTAAACCGCAGCTGTGTGATTTTATCAAAGGCTTTACCGGCTGGGATTTAATGCAGCTTTTAAACCTGCAAGCCACCGGCTGGTACATCAGCGAGATTGCGGCTTTGTTTTTGGGCGTAGGGTTCCTCAGCGCCATTGTGGGCGGCTTGTCCATGAGTGAATTTAACGACAGTTTCTTTGACGGCGTACGCGGCATGGCGGCTATAGCCATGCTGCTGTGCTTTGCCCAGGCCATTGTGCTGATTGCCCAGCAGGGGCAGATTTTGGATACCATGCTTAACTTTATGTCCAAAGGCATTTCCAAACTGCACCCGATTGTAGCTTCCTGGGCGGCCATGATGCTGCAGACGGTCATTGACTTCTTTATTCCCTCCGGCTCCAGCAAAGCCGTGCTGACCATGCCCATTTTGGCCCCGCTGGCCGACCTCATTGGCATTACGCGCCAGACGATGGTGCTTGCTTTCCAACTGGGCGGCAGCTGGCTGAATATGATTTTCCCCACCGATCCGGTCACCATCGCCGCCATCGGCTTTGCGCATATTGCCTATGGCAAGTGGCTTAAGTGGCTGCTGCCGCTGTTAATTATGATGTATCTGCTGTCTTTTGCCGCGCTGGTGCCGCCGTATTTCATGCACTGGCAGTAAGCGCGTTTTTGCCTCCCGCCGCATTTTATTTTGTTTGAGCCGGCGGGAGGTTTTTATTTTAAAAAGGCGTTTTTTACGCCCACAAGAGGAAAACAAAAATGAAAAACTTCTTCTCCAAATTCTGCAACACCTACTTTCTGATATTTGTCATTATGCTGGGCGTAGCCGCGCTGACGTGGTGCGTGCCTGCCGGCGAATATGAGCGCGTGGAACAAGACGGGCGCACCTACACCGTAGCCGGCAGTTACCACGCCGTAGCGCAGGAGCCGCAAGGGCTGGGCGCGGCGCTGCAGGCCCCCATACAAGGCTTTGCCCAATGCGCCGAAATTATTGCGTTTATTTTGGTGGTAGGCGCTTTGTTTACCGTCATAGAACGCACCGGCGCGGTCAATACGCTGATTAAAAAGGTAAGTTTCTTTTTTGCCCGGCACCCCCAATACCGCATTTTATTTATACCAGTGTGCATGTTTTTGTTTTCCTTATGCGGGGCCTTGTTTGGCATGGAAGAGGAAACGCTGATTTTCATTCCCATTTTTATCCCGTTGGCACTCTCTTTGGGGTATGACACAGTAGTAGGTATGTCTATTCCGTTTATTGGGGCGTTTACCGGGTTTTCCTCGGCCTTTGTCAACCCGTTTACGGTGGGTATCGCGCAAACCATTGCCCAGCTGCCGATGTATTCGGGCTGGCAGTACCGCGTGGCGGTGTGGTTTATTTTTACCTCGGTGGTGGCGGCGTTTTTTACCTGGTATGGCGAGCGCGTGCGCAAACACCCCAGCAAAAGCTTGACCGCCAAAATGGACATCGTACGCCGGGCGGAGCTCAACATTGTCAATGATGTAGTGGTGGACGAAACCTTTCGCCTTACGCGCGCGCATAAACTGGTGTTTCTCTCTTTTGCGCTGGGTATGGGCATACTGTTTTTCGGCATTATCAAATACCAATGGTATATGACGGAAATAGCTGCCGTATTTTTAGGCGTTACCCTCGCCGCGGCCTATTTTGGCAAATTAAAATTAAACGAAGCCACCGACGCTATTTTAGCCGGCGCGCAAAGCATGATAGGGGTATGTATTTTGATGGCGCTGGCGCGCTCTATCGTCATTGTGGCTTCGGAAGGACGGATTTTAGATACGGTCCTGCACGCCATGACACAGAGCTTGGACGGACTGCACCCCATTTTGGCTTCGCAGGCCATGTTTGGCATACAGACGCTGCTGAACTTCTTTATCGCGTCTGGTTCCGGGCAGGCGGTGCTGACGATGCCTATTATGATACCGCTGGGGGATTTGCTGGAAGTATCGCGCCAGACGGTCATTTTGGCCTATCAGTTTGGAGAAGGCTGGGGAAACCCCATTATCCCCACCGCGCCGGTCACGATGGGCGCGCTGGCCTTGGCGGGGATTACGTATACCGCGTGGGTCAAATGGTTTATGAAGCTGGAAGTTATTTTAATTACCCTGTCTTTGGTGCTGTTAATACCGGCCTATTACATCTGGTAAAGCCGCCGCAGCGGGTGCATATTTTGTAAAATAAAAAGGCCCCGCTTGGGGCCTTTTTTAAAAGGACGCATATGCTGCCTAAGCTCAAAATTGTTTCTTATCTTTCCGCCGCCGATTGGTGGGTGTTCGGGCTGGTGCTGGCGCTGACGCTGGCGGCTGCCGTCTACGGGCATTACCGCAAAAAACGTCCCAAAAACAATGTATTGGATTATCTGCTGATGGGCCGGCAGCTGACGCTGCCGCTGTTTGTAGCCACGCTGGTGGCTACGTGGTACGGCGGTATTTTCGGCGTCAACGAAATCACGTTTAATTACGGCATTTACAATTTTGTCACCCAGGGCGTATTTTGGTATGCAGCGTATTTGATTTTTGCCTTTTTTATCGCCGGCAAAGTGGCCCGATACCAATCCGTCACCCTGCCGGACCTGGCGGGCAGTATGTTTGGCCCCAAAGCGGCCAAAGTGGCGGCGGTATTTACCTTTTTCTACATTACCCCGGTGGCTTATGTGCTGAGCCTGGGGCTGTTTTTAAACATGGCCTTTGGCATCAGCGTACTGCAAGGCATGGTTTTCGGCACGCTGTTTGTGTGCATATATACGGCGTGGGGCGGGTTTAAGTCCGTCGTATTTTCCGATTTGGTGCAGTTTGTGGTGATGTGCTCTTCGGTGCTGATTGTGGTGCTGTACTCTGTGCATGACTTTGGCGGTCTTTCTTTTTTAAAGGCCCATTTGCCCGCCTCCCACTTCAGCCTAACCGGGGGCAACAGCGTCATGAACACGCTGATTTGGGGCTTTATTGCGCTGGCTACGCTCATTGACCCCAGCTTCTACCAGCGCTGTTTTGCCGCCAAAAGCCCCGAAGTGGTCAAAAAGGGGGTGCTGATTTCCACGCTGGTGTGGTTTTGCTTTGACATTTGCACCACGGCGGGTTCTTTATACGCCCGCGCGCTTTTGCCGCAGGCTGAGCCGGCGGAAGCCTACTTTTTCTATGCGGTGCAGCTGCTGCCGCCGGGGCTTAAAGGCTTCTTTATTGCGGGCATACTGGCTATTATTCTCTCTACGCTCAATTCCTTTTTGTTCATAGCGGCCAATACCTTAAGCTTTGACCTGCTTAGAAACCGCTTTAAAAACATTGTCCTCAGCAACCGCATTGCGCTGTTTGTGGTGGGCGCACTGGCAATAGGCATGTCTTATGTATTGCACGGCAGTTTTAAAGAGATTTGGCTGACGTTGGGCTCGTACTTTTCGGCGTGCTTGCTGATGCCCATTTTGCTGGGCTATATTTATCCGCGCCGTATCAGCGATAATTTATTTGTGGTCAGCGCTTTATCCAGCGCGGTTATGATGACGCTGTGGAAAATATGCGCCCTGCCGCCTTTTTGGAAGCGGGTGGACGCCTTTTACATTGGCGTATTAACAGGCTGTGTGATTTTAATTTTAAACTTACGCCAAAACAAAAGTTATGTCAAAGGCTCTACTGATTTGTAACGGGGAAAACAGCCCCTCTCTTTTAAAACGCCTGGCTAAGGAGGCGGATTTCATTTTAGCCGCCGACGGCGGAGCCGACGCCGCTTTAAAAGCCGGGGTGTGCCCGCACGCCGTCATTGGGGATTTGGATTCCGTTTCCCCCCGGGCCCGCCGCCAGCTTAAAGACACGCCTTTTATACATGTGGCCCGGCAGGACAATACGGATTTTGACAAAGCCTTGTCCTGGCTGTGCCGCCGCGGGTTTACTGCCTGTGACATAGCCGGAAGCACCGGCAAACGCATGGATTTTACCGTAGGCAACCTGCTGGCGGCCTTTGCATACGCCAAAAAGATGGATATTTCTTTTAAAGCCGCGGGCTGGAGCGTCTATCCGCTGGTTAAAAGCAAACGCTTCTCTGCGCGCAAAGGCGCACGGGCCAGCTTACTCCCGGTATCAGCCTGCCGGGGCGTAAGCTTAAAAGGATTTGAATACCCGCTCCAAAACGCCCGTTTAAAAGCGGGCGATACAATGAGCACTTCCAATGTAGTGCAGACTAAAAATTGCGAAGTGTCTTTTACCGGCGGTAAACTGCTGCTGTACGTGGAAGATTAGTGGGGTGCATTACCACAATTTATAGACATTAGCGGTATTTGTTCTGCCGCTGGGTTCACGAAGCCCGCTTAAGTTTTGGCAAACACGATTGGCAAATTCTTCATTGCTTCCGTCAGAAGCATAACAGCGAGCATAAGTTTTTCCTGGAAAATAAAAATAATACAAACCAACCCCCGCTACTCTATCATCTCCTGCTACTATATACCTATCGGCACCCAAATGACCTCTGGCGGTCCCTTTTTTATTAAAATAGCACCAGTTTTCGTGAGCACCCGTTCCGAAGGCCGCACAGGATACATCTAATTCACGTATATCGGTGGCGAACTCTCCGTTGGCCATATAATATCTTTCTTGGGCCTGCTGTATACTGCGCAATACGGGTATTAATGCGTTTATCCGCGCTTTGGCCACAGCCATTTTATACTGCGGCAAAGCGATGGAAGCCAATATGCCGATTATCAATACTACGACCAGCAGCTCAACGAGCGTAAAGCCGCCTAATTTGCCTTTGGCGGCATTTTTACGACGGAGGAATGATTTTTGATAAATTTTGTTCATAAGCAAAATTTATCAAAAAAAAAAAATGAGTCAAGATGAAACAATCTGACTCAAACCTGTAAATATAAAAAATCCGCTCTGTATAAAAGAGCGGATCTTTTTGAAATTTTCAACACATTAATAAGGGGTCTGTGTGGTCTGGATACCCAAGGCTTTGCAAATGTTCTGCGCTGCTACATTGTCCCCCATGCAGGCCAGGGTACGGCTGTTGCCCACCGTGCTGTAAGGGTTCCAAATGCGGTATACGTCCCCCTGAAGGCGCTCCGCCACAACGCCGGGGCATATCGTACCGGGAATAGGGGCATTTGCCGCGGCATTTAACTTATACATAAAATAATCACTGTTAACCTGCGTGTCGGATATTTTTGTTCCCGGCACTTCTATCAGCAGTTTAGAAAAAGCAGGAGGGCAGGCATTGCGCTCCGCCGCGTAAGCGTACACGGCGTCGTTTAACGATTTAATCATATTCATCGCTTCCGTAGCGCGGGATTTCTCTATACTGCGCTTATAATTGGGCAAAGCAATGGAAGCTAAAATCCCGATAATCAGCACCACCACCAATACTTCTACCAATGTAAAACCTTTTTTCATATTTCTCTCCTTTAAAAACTAAACGAAGCTATGCGCTGCGCCGCCTGCTGCGTCAGCTGAGGCGTATTAAACGCGGTAAGGCGGAAATACCCCTCTCCGGCACGACCAAAACCGCTGCCCGGCGTGCCGACAATTTGCAGTTTTTCCAACATTAAATCAAAGAAATCCCACGAGCTGAGCCCTTTGGGCGTTTTCAGCCACACATACGGTGCGTTTTCCCCGCCGTAGGCCGTAAACCCGGCCTGACGCAAAGCAGAAAGCATTACGCGCGCATTTTCCAAATAGCCGTCTATAATTTGGCGGGTCTGCGTAAGCCCCTGCGGCGTAAACACCGCCTCCGCCCCGCGCTGCACGATATAAGGCACGCCGTTAAACTTGGTGCTCTGGCGGCGCAGCCACAAAGCGTTAAGCGCGTGTTCGGAGCCGGTTTCATCTTCTATTTTCAGCGCTTTGGGCACCACGCAGTAAGCGCAGCGCGTGCCGGTAAAGCCGGCGGTTTTGGAGAAAGAGCGGAACTCCACCGCGCAAGTCTGCGCACCGGGTATTTCATAAATGCTGTGCGGCAAATTCTCATCGCGGATAAATGCCTCGTAAGCCGAGTCATACAAAATCACCGCTTTATGCTCATTGGCCCAATCCACCCACTTTTTCAGCTGGGCTTTGCTCATGGCGGTCCCGGTAGGGTTGTTGGGAGAGCACAGATACACCAAATCGGCGTGTTCTTTAGGCAGCTGCGGCGCAAAATGATTTTCCGCCGTGCAAGGCAAGTAAATAATCCGCTCAAACTGCCCCTCTTTACATGTACCGCTGCGGCCCGCCATGACATTGGTGTCCAAATACACCGGGTACACCGGGTCCTGCAGCGCTACACGCGCTGAAGAAGAAAACAGCTCCTGAAAGTTCGCCACGTCACTTTTGGCGCCGTCGCTGACGAAGATTTCATCTTCTCCTATCTCTATGCCGCGCGCGCGGTAGTCATGTTCTGCTATGGCTTTGCGCAAAAAATCATACCCTTCATAGGGGCCATACCCGCGGAAGGTTTCGGCCTGGCCCATTTCATCGCAGGCTTTTTTCATCGCTTCCACTACCGCCGGCACCAACGGGCGGCTGACGTCGCCAATGCCCAGACTGATTACTTCCTGCCCGGCATGGGAAGCTTTGTAGGCGGCGGTGCGGCGGGCCACCTCTGCAAAAAGATAACTGCCCTGCAAGTTTAAATAATTCTCATTGATTAATGTCATAAAGCGTGTATATATTCTCCTGTAAAAACTTTTTGCGCGGGCCCGGTCATAAAAATATGATTATCCTCCGCCCAGCGCACAGAGAGTTCCCCCCCGTCCAACATAATGCGCGCCTCTTTGCCGCAGCGGCCGCTGAGCGCCGCCGCCACCAAAGTAGCGCAAGAGCCGGTGCCGCAGGCCTGCGTAATGCCGGCCCCGCGTTCCCACACCCGCATACGAAGCACGCCCGACGCCAGCTTCTGAACAAACTCTACATTGGTTTTTTTAGGGAAGGCTTCGTGTTTTTCCAACAACGGGCCCACCGCCGCCACGTCTATTTGCGCCATATCCGGCACGAAAATCACAAAATGCGGGTTGCCCATAGATACCGCCGTCCCGGTCCAGTGTTGCCCAGCGGCGCAGAGGCTGACCTCTACCGCCCGTTCTTCCGGCGCACCAATCATCGGGATTTCCGCCCGCGTCAAGCGCGGCGCTCCCATATCCACGCAAACTAAATTTTTTTGCGCGTCTATAATTTCCGTCACCACCGGCCCTGCCAGCGTATAAAGCGTCAAACGCGAGCCCTTCAGCCAGCCTTGCTCTTGGGCAAAAAGCGGCACACAGCGTGAGGCATTGCCGCACATTTCGGCTTCGCTTCCGTCCGAATTAAAAATGCGCATTTGCACGCCGTCCTCTTGGCGGCGCAAAAGCACTAAGCCGTCGGCCCCGACGCCGAAGCGGCGGTCGCACAGTGTGCGCGCGGCGCGGGCGAAATCGGTTATTTTCTCTTGCTCGGCATTGACAAATACAAAATCGTTGCCAAGCCCTTGGTATTTATCAAAACGCATATGTTTATTTTATAAAAACAAAGGCCTTTGTACCAGCCGTTTGGGAACCGGGCAGCGCGCTGAAAGCCTGGGTGACCAGCGTCATGGGCCTTTGCACCAGCCGTTTTGGGGCAGCGCAGTACGTTGAAGACTTGAAGTGTTGATACAGTATGCCTTTAGTATGCCTTTACACCAGCTGTTTTGGTGTCGGGCGCCATGCCGGAAAACTTTAAGCACCTAGCGTCGTGACCCTTAGCACCAGCCGTTTTAGGGCCGGGCGCCACGCTGAAAATCTGAAGCTCCCGGCGCAGTAGGCGTTTGTGGCATACTTTGTGGCATACTTTTTGGAGCAAAACGGCAAAAGGGAGCTTCCTCTTCGGTTATATATTTGGGGCTCGGCATGCCCCGTTGTGCCGGAGCGGTGCGGCGGGAGCTTTTGCCGACTGGTTCTATATTTTCATATTGCTCCCGCTTTTGCGGTGTGGCACAGCAGGTTGCCCGCGGCAGGTGGACCCCATACAGTCAAACACTGTTTACAGTCTTTTTCAAATTACGCTTTTTTCCCGCATATTACTGCGCCGCCAGCCAGAACTTGCGGCTTAAAAAGCCAGGCTCCAGTATTTTGCCTTGCGCCGCCAGCCGGAACTTGCGGCTTAAAAAGCCAAGCACTTGTGCCTTGCTTTAGGCCGCGAAGCGGTGCGGCGGATACCAATAAACCGGCTCTCCCCTCCCCGCGGCAAAAGCCTCTGCCGTCCGCACCGGCCCACCGCACCGGCTGGCAGCGGCGTAAGATTTTTAGGTAAAATATAAATATGGCAGAAAAACAAAACGCTCTTCCGCGTCACATTGGCATTATTATGGACGGCAACGGACGCTGGGCCGCCCAGCGCGCTTTGCCGCGCTCAGCCGGGCACCGTGAAGGCGCCAAAGCCGTAAAACGCACGCTGGAAGCCGCCAGTCAATTAGGAATAGCGTATTTGACCTTGTATGCTTTTTCTACAGAAAACTGGTCTCGCCCACCCGAAGAAATACAGACGCTTATGGACCTGCTGGAAAAAACGCTGGATGAGTACCAAAAATCCGCCAATAAAAAGGACTGGCGCGTTCTTATCAGCGGCGAGCGCGACCGCCTGCCTGCCGCCATTGTGGCTAAAATGGACGCTTTGGTGCGCGCCACGGCAGAAAACAAAGGCTTAACAGTCAACCTGGCTTTAAATTATGGGGCCCGGCAGGAAATAGCCCACGCAGTCAACCGCCTGATTAAAGAAGGCCTGCAAACCGTAACGCCGCAAGACATATCCCTACGCCTTTACCAGCCGCAAATACCGGACCCGGAGCTGATTATCCGCACCTCGGGTGAGGAAAGGCTTTCTAACTTTTTGCTTTGGCAGGCGGCCTACAGCGAGTTTTATTTTACCCCCGTGCTGTGGCCTGATTTTAATGCAGAAGAGCTGCAAAAAGCGCTGGAAGATTACCGCGCGCGCAAACGGCGCTTTGGCGGAGTATAAACAGGCTGGTATAAACGCAACAGTCTGGCTTAATATATCCTTATCTTACGCCTCTATGAGCCTGGGAATTATTGCATTTCTACGGAAGCTGAAAATAATCCACATTATTTGTAGTCTTTTGATAAACCCCGCCAATTGATAAACACAATTTCTTTGATTGATCATATCCCTGCCGCGCAGCACAATAGCGTTTATTTCCATACACTGGGGAAGAAAAATAGAATAATTCTTGTCCGTGAAGAGAACAATAAACTGTTCCTGATTTTTCAGAATCGCCTCCATCTGCTATGACGCAATCATATCCATTGGAGGACCGACAGGTGCCGGGAAAGCCAGAAAGAGGGGCGCAATCTGCAAAAGAAATATCTAATTGAGAAAAATCTATAGAATACTTCCCATTTTCCATATAAAATCTGTCTTGGGCCTGGCGGATAACATTGCCTGTTATGATGAGCTGGGTATATTTTGATTTTAAAACCGCCAGCTGATACTGCGGCAACGCCACCGCCGCTAAAATGCCAATAATCAACACCACCACAAAAAGCTCAATAAGCGTAAAACCGCTTAGTTTACTTTTAGCGGCGTTTTTACGACGAAGGAATGATTTTTGATAAATTTTGCTCATAGGCAAAATTTATCAAAAAAAAAAAACGAGTCAAGCCCTTTCTGCTCTTCTGCCCAAAGGCTCTTGCTATCCCGATGAAAGAACGAGCACCACCCGGCGCGTTTACCCCTGCCAAGACTCTTCCCAGCCAAAACCTTGCCCGTACCTGCTCCAAAGAAAAATTGCCTGACGTGTTGTAGTAAAAACAATAAATTTATCTCGGTCTGCACAAGTGCCAACGAAGAATTAGCCCCCAGCCCGCCGTCTGGCACTACAAACATAATAAAAAGCCCCGCGCTGAGCGCGGGGCTTTTTGCACGCAAAAATCTATCTCCTCATTTGGGAAAACTTAGGATAGAGCACATCGGTAAATTTATTAAACTCCGCCTCCCCGCCGCGGATTTTCAAGTTAACTGACAGCACATACACCCCGCCGGTCAGGATATCGCGCCAATTATCGGGGAATTTGACAAAATCCTTAAATGTGGTAATCAACGGCAGGCCCGCACGGGTTTGCTCAAAAGTATAAAGGTTGTCCTCTGTATAGCGCTCATGGTCCGGAAAGCGCCACACCTGCTTAAGTGTCAGCCCCAACCCCTTAAGCGTGTTCTCAAAGGTTTCCGGATGCCCTAAAGCGCTAAAACATGCCGCGTCGCCTTTGACGTCCTGCAAATTCACCTTTTCCCCTTTGCAAATATCAAAGTAATACTCCGGCTTGTGTTCGCTTTCCAAAATTTCCACCAAATCATTGTATTCGCGGATTTTATCCCGGGCGGCTTCCAGCTCCCGCTCGGAGGCTTGGTCGCAATGCGTCAGCACCACCAAAGAGGCGCGCTTGAGTGCGGAAAGCGGCTCACGCAAATTGCCCAGCGGCAGCAAATGCCCGCCGCCAAAAGGATTTTTGGCGTCTATTAAGACGATATTGGCGTCACGTTTTAAGCGGTGGTGTTGCATACCGTCATCTAAGAGAATGATTTGGCTTTTAAAGCGGCGCAGGGCCTCTGTGGCGGCGGCGGCGCGGTCACGCCCGATGACGATAGGCACCTTGTACTGGTTGAGCACGCGGCTCATCATATACGGCTCATCGCCGGCGCTGCGCCAGTCGGCGTCTGGATTGTCAAACAGCACTACCACATCGTCTTTGTGCTGCTGGCGTTTATAGCCGCGCGAAACAATAGCCACGCGGATTCCTTCTTTGGCAAGCGCCGTAGCCGCCAAAAGCACAGCGGTCGTTTTGCCGGTCCCTCCGGCGGTAATATTGCCAATACACACCACGCGGGAATTGACCGTTTTGACGGTTTTCCAGCCGTTTTCATAGCAGGCGCGGTCAATCCATACCCCCACACCATATATTTTGCTGGCAAGCAGCAACAGTAGCCGGCCTGCCCAATTTTGTTTAAATTTCTCCCGCAAAGACAAAGCGTCCATAGTTTCAACCTCACGCCAAATATTTTGATATATTTTAGCATTTCTGCACTTTTATTTTGCCTATTTGCCTGGACCGCAAAAATGAATCTGAAAGGAAAAGCCTGTCCTCTCCGCCGCCAGCGGACCGGGCGGGGTAAAAGAGCCGTCCCGCGTACGGTAAAACAGCGTAAAAATAGTATAATAGGGTATGCGTTTTCAAAAGTCCCCCTCTTATTTTATGCAATACGCCGGCCTAAAAACGGTATGCTGGGCGTTTCGACTACTGCCTTACCGGGCAGCCCGTGCCATAGGCCGCTTCTGCACGGGTATGGCAGCCCGTATCATGAAAAAGCGTTTTAACCGCAATTTAAATGATATTGCACGCGCTTTTCCCGACAAATCCCCCCAAGAAGTATATGAGATTGCCATCAACTCCTGGCGCAACATGGGACAAATTTTAGCAGAATTTATCAAACTCTCTTCTTATTCTCCGGAACAATTTAAAAAACATGTAGAAGTGCGCGGCATTGAAAAAATGCAGCAGGCCGAAAAAGATAAAACCGGCGGCATCATTCATATCGGGCATTTTACCAACTGGGAAGCCTTCGGCTTGGCCGTTTCCGTATACGGGCTAGACAAAGCCGTGTTGGCCCAGCGCGTGGACAACCCGTATGTGGACGAAGAAACCAACCGCCTGCGCAATATTTTCGGCGGGCGCACCTTCTACAGCAATCACGACGCCAACCCGTTTTTTGCTTGTGCGCGCTGGCTTAAACGCGGCAAACTCATTGGTATTTTGACGGATCAAAACGTCGTAGCCAGCGAAATTTTTATGCACTTTTTAGGCCGCCCCGCCGCTATTTCCCCCATTACAGCACTGCTGGCTATACGCCTGCAAGTGCCGGTGTTTCCCGTCGTGGTCACGCGCGAGCATGACAAACTGGTCTGCACGGTAGAAGACCCTGTTTTTCCGCCTAAAGAATACAGCCAGGACAATATCCGCCTTTTTGTGCGTCAGCTGACCGATATTTATGAAGGATGGATACGCCAAAACCCCCAAAACTGGCTTTGGGCACACAACCGCTGGAAAAGAGAAAAAGAAGGCCAGCGCTGGTTTGAGGAGCACCCGGAATGCCAAATCAAATAAAAGCGGTCTTTTTTGACCGGGACGGTACACTCATTCACGAAAAACCGGGCACGTATTTAAGTGACCCGGCCAAAGTCAAGCTCTACGCCCCCGTTTTGCCTGCCCTGCAAAAACTGCAAGCGGCAGGCTTTGTCTTTTTTATTGTGTCCAATCAGTCCGGCATCGGACGCGGCTATTTTACGGAAAAAGAAGTCCGCGCCGTACACGCGCGTTTGCAAGCACTGCTTCAGCCCGTCACGGTAAAAGAAATCGTTTTCTGTCCGCACAGCCCCGATGAAAAATGCGCCTGCCGCAAACCCGGTACCCTGCTGGGCGAGCAACTGGTGCGCAAATACCACATAGACCCGGCGCGCTCCTTTATGGTGGGAGACAAAAAGGCCGACGTACTTTTTGGCCGCGGGCTGGGTTTTCACAGTGTACTGCTCACCACCGCCAACGGCAAAAAACACCTGCAGAAATACCCCGATTTAAAGCCAGACTTTGTAGCAAAAGATATGCTTTGCGCTGCACGGTATATACTAAGAGAGGATAAAAAATATGCGTAAACTGCTGGGGCTCCTGCTGGGCTGTACACTACTGGCAGCTTGTTACGCGCAGAATAAAACGGCCTCCCTTCCGCAGCAAACCCTGCTAGCTCCGCGAGGGGCCGCCCCCGCCCAAGACGTAAAAACCCTAGCCTCTGCCGTGCAAAACAGCCTCTCCGCCGATACCACACCGCCCCAAGTCCAAACGCAAGATTTTACTTCCTGCTCCGCTGAGCAAACCCCAACAGCCGTCCCGTTGGAACAGCCAACTTCCACCGCCGCACAGCGCGCTGCCCAGCCCGCCCAAACCACCGCGGTCCAAGCGGAGCAAACCGAAACGCAGCCCGCCCATACCGCCGCCGCTTCATCAGAGCCGGAGCAGCCGGCGCCGGACCAAGCCGTATTTGAGAATGAAGATTTGATTGACTTTGAAGGACGTATACTACACCCCTACGCCGCCTTACCACCCGACGCCCAAGCCCCCCAGCACGCGCCGTGGGCGTATGAACAGCTAAAATACGGTGTGTACTATTCATTTATTAAAGCCGGCACCGCGTATATACGCAACCGAGGTCTAGTCAATATCAACGGACGGCCCGCTTATTTACTGCAGACCACCGCTTTTTCCGCCGCGGTGATAGACGCATTTTTCAAAGTACGTGATGTCAACCAATCCTGGCTGGACGCAGAAAACTTTTATTCCCTAGGCTACGGGCAAAGCGTGCGCGAAGGCAGCTACATACGCGACGAATGGCTGACTTTTGACTATAATAACCACACCTACAGCGGCAAAATCAAAAAGAAAAAAGACGGCTGGGACATCAAAGGCCCGCTGGAGATAAAGGTGCTGGATATTTTAACCTCGCTTTATTATGTGCGCTCCCAAAAGCTGGTACCCGGGCAGGACATTGTGTTTGACATCGTTAACCGCGAAAAGCAATACCCGCTGGTAGTCAAGGTGCTTAAAAAAGAAAAAGTTAAGACAGACGCCGGCACCTTTGACTGTATTGTAGTGGAGCCGCAGCTGCGCGGGGAAGGAATTTTTGTATCTAAAGGCAAAAGCTTAAAGGTTTGGCTCACAGACGACGAATACAAAATGCCCGTCAAAATGCAGGTGGAAGTGTTTATTGGCTCGGTATCAGCCAAGCTGCTGGAGTATAAAAGACAAGAGCCGACAAATATTTTATAATGGAACAGTATAAGAGGTGTCCATGCAAACCGTAACAACCAAAAGACTGAAAGAAATTTTACGCGCTTTTAAAGGAAAAGAGATGATTGTGGTGGGTGATGTGATGCTGGACCACTTTATTAAAGGCGACGTATCACGCATTTCCCCCGAAGCCCCGGTGCCGGTGGTGGCGGTGAATAAAGAATTTTTTGTAGCTGGAGGCGCGGGCAATGTGGCGGTCAATTTAGCCGCGCTGGGTGCCAAGCCGACGCTGGTGTCCGTCGTCGGGCGCGACGCCGGGGGCGAGCTGCTTAAAGATTTCCTGCGCAAACAAAACGTCAACATCAGCGGCATTGCCGAAGATTACGACCGCCCCACCACCCAAAAGGTGCGCGTGATGGCGGAGCAGCAGCAAATCGTCCGCTTTGACCGGGAAAGCAAACAAACCATTTCGCACGAAGTGGCGGCAGAATGCATGAAAAATTTTAATACGGCCTTAACCCACGCCAAAGGGGTGATTTTGTCCGACTACGGCAAAGGCATGCTTAGCGATAAAAACATCAAAACCTTGGTATCCGCCTGCCGCAAGCGCAAAATCCCCGTCTGCGTGGACCCGAAAATTGACAATTTCAAAAAATATAAAAACATTACCTGCATGACCCCCAACACCAAAGAAGCGTGGGAAGGCTCCGGCCTGACGCCTAAAAGCGGAGAGGAAGCCATAGAAAACTTGGGGTGGAAAATTTTGAAAATGCTCAATGCAGACTCCATTTTAATCACCCGCAGTGCAGACGGTATGAGCCTGTTTGAAAAAGGCAAAAAAGCCCCCATTACCGTTAAAGCCACCGCGCGCGAAGTGTTTGATGTTACCGGCGCGGGAGATACGGTAATATCCGTGTTTACGCTGGCCCTGGCCTGCGGAGCCAAACTGCATGAAGCGGCGGTGCTTTCCAACTATGCCGCGGGCATTGTGGTGGGCAAAAGCGGCACCGCCACCGTGACCGTGCAGGAAGTAGAGGAGGTCTTGCCGTGAGCGACGTTTTAATTGTTATTCCGGCCCGCTACGGGTCCACCCGTTTGCCGGGCAAAGCCCTTAAGCTGCTGGCGGGCAAACCCGTGGTACAGCATGTGTGGGAAGCGTGCGTCAAAGCCGGCGTAGGCGAGGTGCTTATCGCCACCGAAAATCAAATTGTGGTAGACGCCGTGGCCCAATTTGGCGCCCAAGGCGTGCTGACCAGCGAGGCGTGCCAAAGCGGCACCGACCGCGTGTATGAAGCAGCCAAAAACCGCCCCGAAAAAATTGTGATCAATGTGCAGGGAGATGAGCCTTTCATCGCCCCGCTTACCGTGCAGAAAATTGCCCATTTATTGCAGCAGGAGCCGCAATGTGACATTGCTTCTGCCGTTGCGCCGACGCTGGACGAAAACAAAATCAACGACCCTAACTGCGTCAAAGCCGTATTAAACAGACGGGGCCAGGCGCTTTATTTCTCCCGCTCGCGCGTGCCGTATAAACGGGAACTCACAGAAGAAAACAAACGGGTGCCCTACTGGCAGCATTGCGGCATTTACGGCTACCAGCGCAAAGCGTTGGAACGCTTTGTCAGCCTGCCGCCCAGCCCGCTGGAACAGTTGGAGCGGCTGGAGCAGCTGCGCGCGCTGGAGGACGGCATGACCCTCAAATGCGTGGTCATAGATTCCGCAGGCCCGGCAATAGACACCGCCCACGACCTGCAAGCTGCCGAAGAATATTTTAAATCGCATTAGAGCGAAGAACTCCCGCCCCCGGCGGGAGTTCCCCTTTTGGAAAAAATATGGATATATACGGTTACATTAGCAATTTAAACAAAGCATTGCTGTCCGGGCAGACTACCGAACATAGTCTGCGTGGTTTTTTGCGAGATTTTTTACAAAGCTTTGATAACAGCTTAACTGTAATCAACGAGCCCAAAAGGCAACAATGTGGAGCCCCTGATTATCTGATTGCTAAAGGCAATGTACCCATAGGATATGTAGAGGCAAAAGACATAGATATTGATTTAGATACCATTAAGGACAATGACAATAATGCCCAATTAGAAAGATACAAACAAGGGTTAGAAAATTTTATTTTTACTAATTTTTTAGATTTCTATTTTTTCCGAAACGGTAAAAAAACTGCTACTGTACGTATTGGAAAATTGCAAAATAAACAAATATTACCTCTTCCTGAAAATTTTGACCAATTACTCAATTTAATAAAGGATTTCTTAACTTATCGCGGAGAAACACTGAAAACAGCCGAAGATTTGGCAAAAATCATGGCTCAAAAAGCAGTTATTTTGCGGGATGTTTTAGAAAAAATTTTAGAAGAAACCGACAACAACTCATTACAGCAACAAATGGAGGCCTTTACCCAAACCTTGCTTCATAATATCACAAAGCAAGAATTTGCAGACGTTTATGCGCAAACTATTACCTACGGGCTTTTTGTAGCCAGATTAAACAGTCCTTCTTTTGATACTTTTTCGCGTGCGGAAGCCCGCGATTTAGTAAGCCGCACTAATCCTTTTTTAAGAAATTTATTTGATTATATATCCGGTGCACAATTAGAGGAACGTGCTGTTTGGATTGTAGAAGATTTAGTAGAAGTCTTCCGAGCCTGCGACATCAAAGGAATTATGGCCCGCTTTACAAAAGGGAAAAATGATCCGTTTTTATACTTTTATGAGACTTTCCTTACCGCATACGATAAGGTAACCAAAAAGAAAAGAGGCGTTTATTATACTCCTCAACCTGTTGTTAATTTTATAGTCAGAGTGGTAGACGATATCTTACAAAAAGAATTTGGGTTAAACTACGGTTTGGCAGATACATCTAAAATTAAATTTGAGATTACTGATCATCTTAGCAATAAAAAATATAAAAAAGATGTGTTTAAAGTCCAATTATTAGATCCAGCCACCGGCACTGGAACTTTTTTAGCAGAGACAATAAAAGCCATTTATGCTAAATTTCAAAATCAGCAAGGTCTTTGGCCCCAATACGTCAAAGATGCTCTTATTCCCCGTCTGTATGGTTTTGAGCTTATGATGACCCCGTATGTTATGTGCCATTTAAAATTAGAAATGGTCTTGCGGGAAACGGGATACGACTTATCACATGCACATAACCAACGATTTAATGTATATTTGACAAATGCGCTGGAAAATCAAAATATCATAAATCAACCTTTATTTGCCTCTTGGCTGGCAGAAGAAGCTCGTTCTGCCTACGAAATCAAAAACGATACGCCCATTATGGTTGTTTTGGGCAATCCCCCCTATAGTGGAGAGAGCTCCAACGGGCCTTTGTTTCAACAAGAATTAACTATTTATAAACAAGAGCCACATGGTGGCAAATTGCAGGAAAAGAACTCAAAATGGATTAATGACGATTATGTTAAATTCATTCGTTTGGCACAAATGTTTATAGACAAAAACAAAGAAGGAGTGCTGGCCTATATTACCAATAATGCTTTTACAGACAATCCCACTTTCCGCGGAATGCGCTACAATCTTTTGCAGTCGTTTGATAAAATCTATATCTTAAATTTACACGGCAGCGCCCGTAAAAAAGAAAAAACCCCTAATGGGGAAAAAGATGAGAATGTCTTTAATATTATGACGGGAGTCAGCATCAATTTGTTTGTTAAAACAACACACAAGAAGGACTCTTTGGCCCAGGTTTTCTATGCTGATTTGTATGGCACCAGAAAAGAAAAATTCCATTTCCTGGAAAAAAACACTATGAGTTCTATTCCTTGGAAAAAATTAAATCTGGATACGGAGTTTTATTTTTTCACAGACAAAGACTTCTCTGCCCAAAACCAATATAATAATGGTTTTAAAATTAATGAATTTTTTCCGTTAAATTCAGTAGGCATTGTAACCGCCCGGGATAGCCTGTGTATCCAAAACACAAAAGAAGCTATGCAAGACACTATCCAAACTTTTGCCTCTTTAGAGCCAGAGATAGCCCGCCTGCAATTTCAACTGGGCAAAGATGTGCAAGATTGGCAAGTTCAGTGGGCTCAAAAGGACTTATTAGATACCAAGTTAGACTCCACTAGACTTGTTCCTATTTCATATCGCCCTTTTGACACTAAATTTACATATTATACAGGGAACAGCAAGGGTTTCCTGTGCCGAGCTCGTGAAAAAGTGATGCGGCATTTTGTAAATAGAGAAAATTGGGGAATCATATTTAAAAAGGGGATAACGACAGATACCGCTCCTATTCATATAACAAAACATATTATTGATTTCAGAAGTTGGTCTTGCTCCGGAATGCAAGGGGGCGACTATGTTGCGCCATTATACATCTATGCGGACTCCCAAGACTTTGATTTAACGAGAGAGCCCAATGTAAATATGAAAATGGTAAATACGTTCGCTCTTAAAACCGGCCTAACCTTCACAAAAGAAAAAGAAGACAATAAAGAAACCTTTTCCCCCATTGATATATTGGACTATATCTATGGAATTTTGCACTCTAACAAATACCGAAAGAAATATGCGGAATTTTTAAAAATAGATTTTCCCCGCGTGCCATACCCCCAAGATAAAATGTATTTCCGGGAAATAGCCCAGCTGGGGGCAGAGCTCCGCAAATTTCATTTATTAGAAGGTAATATTTCGTTAATTACAAGTTATCCTGTCGCGGGAGACAATAATATAGAAGAAATAAGTTACCAAAACGACAGAGTTTATATTAACAAAAATCAATTTTTTGATAAGGTGCCGCCTACAGTTTGGGAATTTTTTATTGGTGGCTATCAGCCCGCCCAAAAATGGTTGAAAGACCGCAAAGGCCTCTGTTTGAATTTTCAAGAAATTATGCACTATCAGAAAATTCTTTCAGTTCTAAAATATACTGAAGATATTAGCCAAAAGATAGACTCTATTATCAAAATTTAATTTACAAGCAAGGAGCGTCTTATGTCTAAATTTATTATTATCACCGGAGGGGTGGTCAGCTCGCTGGGGAAAGGTATTTCCGGGGCCAGCATCGGCAAACTGCTGCAGCTGCACGGCATGAAAGTCAACATGATTAAATGCGACCCTTATATTAACGTGGACCCAGGCACGATGAGCCCCTACCAGCACGGGGAAGTGTTCGTGACGGTGGACGGGGCGGAAGCCGATTTGGATTTGGGCCATTATGAACGCTTTTTAGATGTCAATATGACCAAGGCCAACACCAACACCGCCGGCAGCATTTATCAAACCGTCATTGACAAAGAACGCCGCGGCGAATACTTGGGCGCGACGGTGCAGGTCATTCCGCACATTACCAACGAAATCAAAAAACGCTTCTGCGCGTTTGAAAAAGATTATGATGTGTCAATCATTGAAATCGGCGGTACGGTGGGCGACATAGAGTCTTTGCCTTTCCTGGAAGCAGCGCGCCAGCTGCGGCTGGAAAAAGGCGCCAAAAATGTCATCTGCGTACATGTGACGCTGGTGCCGTATATCGCCGTAGCGCAGGAGCTGAAAACCAAGCCCACCCAGCACTCCGTCAACAAACTGCGCGAAGTGGGCATAGAGCCCAGCATGTTAATTTGCCGTACGGAAAAACCCCTCTCCGAAGGGATTAAAAACAAACTTTCGCTGTTCTGCAGCGTGCCGGCCAAGGCGGTTATTGAATGCGCAGACGCCAAATCCATTTATGAAGTGCCGCTGAATTTTTATAAACAAAAAGTAGATGAGCAAGTGCTGGAACTCTTGGACCTCAAGCCCAAACACGCGGTGGACGCGGAGTGGTTCAAATTCTTTGAAAAAGCCCTCAACCCCACTCAAACGGTCAAAATCGCCGTAGCAGGCAAATATTCTGAACTGCAAGACGCCTATAAATCTATCAACGAAGCCCTGCGCCACGCCGGTATGAATAATGACGCCAAAGTGGAAATTATTTACGTTAATACGGAAAAAGACGATGTAACCAAAAAGTTAAAAGACGCCGACGGCATTTTAATCCCGGGCGGCTTTGGCACGCGCGGCATTGAAGGCAAAATAGACACCATACGCTACGCGCGCGAAAACAAGGTGCCTTTTTTGGGCATTTGCGTGGGTATGCAGTGTGCCGTCATAGAAGCGGCGCGCAACCTCTGCGGCCTCTCAGACGCCAACTCTACCGAATTTAACCCGCAGACCAAAGACCCGGTGGTGGACTTGACCCCGCAGCAGAAAAACGTGGTTTATAAAGGCGGCACCATGCGCCTGGGCAATTATACGGCGGATTTGGAAAAGGGCTCTCTGGCTCACAAGCTCTACGGCAAAGACCAAATCCAGGAACGCCACCGCCACCGCTACGAGCTCAACCCCGCTTATGTTAAACAGCTGCGCGAAGTGGGCTTAAAAGTAACCGGCTGGCACGAGGGGGTACTGCCTGAAATTGTGGAACGTGAGGACCACCCGTATTTTATTGCGGGCCAGTT
>CALVFA010000017.1 GCA_944326725.1 uncultured Elusimicrobiales bacterium
AAAACTGCTAAAATATAAATATGAAATTTTCTCTGATTAGCTTAGGCTGTCCTAAAAATTTAACCAACAGCGAAGAATTCTCCGCCCGGCTTATCGGCCTGGGGCACGAACTGCTGCTCAGCCCGGAAGGGGCGGACGTGCTGATTATCAATACGTGCGGCTTTATCGCCTCTGCGGTGGACGAAGCCCAAGACGCCATACGCCAGGCGCTGGAACTTAAAAAACAAGGCTTAGTCAAACGCGTAGCTATAACCGGCTGTTTGGTGGAACGCTACCGCGAGAAAATTTTAAAAGATTTTCCAGAGGCAGACCTGGTCTTTTCTATTGCCGGGCAGGAAAACATAGAAGAAACCCTTTTGCACAGCGGGCTCTTGCTTGCCCCGCTGCCCAAAACCTTATATTTGCCGGAATATAAAATGAGTCTGACCGCGCCGCACACGGCCTATTTGAAAGTAGCCGACGGCTGCAACAACCGCTGCGCCTACTGCACCATTCCGTTTCTGCGCGGGCCGTACCGCTCTAAACCGATGGAAGACATCTTGCGCGAAGCGGACCTTATGGCCCAGCACGGCACCAAAGAGATATCCCTCATCGCCCAAGACACCACTTCTTACGGACAGGATTTATACGGCAAAGCCTGCTTAACCGAGCTGTTGGAAAAACTGCTGCAAAACCGCCTTATCAAACGCTTGCGCATTATGTATGGTTACCCGCACCGCGTTACCCCGCAGCTGGCTGATTTAATGGCGTCCACGCCGCGCATTTTCCATTATATAGACATTCCCCTTCAGCATATTGCAGACCCGGTATTAAAATGCATGAACCGCCATTGCGGCGGCGCGCAAATACGCCAAACGCTGGATATGCTCAAGAAAAAAGTAAAAGACATTTCCCTGCGCACCAATTTTATTGTGGGCTTTCCCGGGGAAACGGAAGCGGACTTTAAAGAACTGCTGCAATTTGTCAATGATTATGAGTTTGACAATATGGGCGTGTTTGAATTCTTCCGTGAAGAAGGCACCGCCGCCTACAGCCTGCCGGACCAAATTGCCCCGGAAGTAAAACAAGAACGCCGCCTGCGCTTGGAAGAAGCGCAAAGCCGCGTTATTGACCGTATTAACAAACGCCTTCTGGGCACCACACTGGAAGCTATTGCTGACGGAGAAACTTTCGGCCGCACCTACAAAGACGCCCCTGACATTGACGGGCAGGTCACCTTTACCCGCCCCGTCGCACCAGGGCGCATTTTCAAAGCAAAAGTAGTAAAGGTAAACGGCTACAAACGCACCTTGGAGCCGGTTAAATAAATTCCCTCGGCCCAAACGAAATTTAAAAGTCAACTCCGCTCTGTTGTGTGAGGTTTTTATAGATTAATGCGGTAACAATCGGAATTAGAATAATCGCACTTGGCTGTAACAGAAGAAGAAGCCAACTGCTTGCATATCTCTACCCCCCACTCTGTGGCAGGTTTGCAAAACAAGTCGCCCGTTTTTTCTTCTGAAGTATATCCCCGAAAAAAAGTCAGCAAAATAATGTAGAAATCTATGTTTGTTCTCCCCGGTCTTCTATAATAATAACGGGCGTGACCTGTGCTATTAGAGATACTTGTTTTGTCATCTATATATAAGGTGCTATCGCACCAACTATTTTCATTGGCACACAATCCATCTTCATTACTGCCAGAACAGCGGGAACTCGCCTCAATGCCTAAAGCCGCCATATACCGCCCCAAATCCATACAATTTTGATTTCCGCCGTTCATCAAATACAATTCCCGTCCTTCTTTTATCTTTTTGAACCACGGAAGTATTTTGGCTACTTTACTTTTCACTACGGCTTTTTCATATTGAGGATAAGCCACCGCCGCCAATATGCCGACAATCAGCACTACGACCAAAAGCTCAATCAATGTAAAACCGCCAAAATTGCGTCCTGTGGAATTTTTTAAGGGAGAAAGTTTCTTTTGATAAATTTTGCTCATAAGCAAAATTTATAAAAAAAAAAAAAACAATGCAAGCCCTTCTAATCACCCCTGCCAACAAACCATAAAAAAGCAACGCAAATATCTTTGCGTTGCTCTCAATACAAAGCAAACCTACATTTGATTGGTCAGCGCGCCCACCACAAAAGAGGCCCAGCCCACTTCGCGCTTTTGGGTCATTTCGTCCGACTGGGCAAAATCTTTTTCAAACAACCGCTCCTCCAGCTCAGACACAAAAGCCGGGTCGGAAATACCCAGGCTCATCTCCTGGTTGACAAACAGGCTCATCTTGTCAAAATTGGCAGAACCCACCACCGCCCACCCGTCATATATGGCGGCTTTTATGTGGCTCATACCCTTATAAAAATAGACCCGCACCCCGTTTTGCCACAGTTTATTAGCCATAATTTGGTTGTTGGCGTCCATAATACCCACATCGTTCTCCCCTGGCAAAATGACGCGCACGTCCACCCCGCGCCCGCGCGCTTGAATCAGTTCTGCCACAATGCGGTCGTCAGAAAAATAAGCGTTTTGTATATAAATGCGCCGCTTAGCGCGTTTGATGGCTTCCAGCTGAGCGTGGAAAATTTCCGCCTGGGACGGCTTGGTATAAAGCAGGCGCACGTCTATCATACCGGGCTCTTCTTTGTTGCCGGCGCGCTGTTTTCTGCTGAACAGTTTGCGGTAAGCAGCGGCAAAATCCCCGCCCCAGCCGTTAAAAGACCACGCCTCATAAAAATTCTTTACCAGCCGCCCCACTACCGGCCCGCGCAGGGCCACCATCATATCATGCCAGGTATAACGGTACTCCTCGCCAATATTCATGCCGCCGGTGTAGGCCAGCTCGCGGTCTATTAAATACACTTTGGTATGGTCAAACGTAGCCCACGTGTTATAGTGGGTGCGGGCTTTAGCGGAAGAATCTTTGCGGATATAACTTTTAATGCTTTTGGGCATCACAAAATCCGCCGGATAATTAAGCGCCGGCTCTTTGGCAGAATTTAAAACGGTGTTTAACTCGTCTGTCAGCACGCGCACGTCTATACCGTCATCGGCGCGCTCTTTAAGCAAATCGGCCATTTTAAGGCCGTAGGGGTCTGTGCTAAAAATATACACCCGTGTAAAAATGGAATGCTGCGCCCGCTGGGCCGCCAGCATGAAATGAGGGAAAAACTCCTCCCCGTCTATCAGCAGTTTTACAGAGGCTTTGTAATTTTGGCGGGTAATGTTCTTATCCAGCCAAGCGTTAAACTGGTCCAAATCCATCTCTTCGCCAGAGGTATTGAGCGGGGGCACACTATCCAAATCTTTGGTGGGCGGCGGCAAAGCCGTATAAAGTGAAGAAGCCGCTAATGAAAACAAACGGAAAGAAGAGGTAAACGGCGCTTTAATCACGCCAAACAAATGGCTTTTGACCACAAATGACCATAAGAACGTAGTGGAAAACCCCAGCTGCCCCATCTCTTTTTCCAGCTCATAATACGGCGGCAGCTGCAGCGGAGTCATCAACCCTTGCTCTATATCCACATACATAAACGGCGTGAGAGGAATGCGGTCCAAGCGCAATAAAAAGCGCGTATAATGCGTGCCGGAGCTTTCTATTTGCCGCTTCAGCGCTTCAAAGAGCAGGCGGTCAAATTCCGCTCTCTCCACTTTGCCGATAATACGCACGTCCGCCGGGGCGGAGGCCAAATCCGTCAAATCCGCACTGCCGTCTGCGCGGCGGTAGAGCATGGCCTCATAGGTATGTACAAACAAAATCCGCCCCTCCCCGGGATTAGGCGGCAAAAGCGAAACGATGACCTCTTTTACCAGTTCCCCCCACTCTTTGCCCACGATAGCTACGGGGAAGGCAGCGGCATACTTATCGGTATCTGAGGCGCGGCGGGGTTTTAATAAAGAATACCCAGTAACATTTTTTTCATCAGCAGTGGTAGAAGCCACGAAGTAAAAGGGCGTTTGTTCGTAAATATAGCGGATATACACGTCGTCTTTATATACAAAAGCGCGCTGCGGAGCGGTTTGATGACTTTCTATAGAATGCATGGCCCGGCGCTTTTGCAGCTGGGACGAGGAAGAACAGGCGCATAAACACAGCGCTGCCAACGCCAGCCAACACATTCTGAACCAAGAAGAATAAGGCATGCTTTATTGTAGCAAAATCATCTCCGCTCCGCCTCTTTTACTCTTAGCACCAATTACCAGCAACATTTGCCGCGCACCGGCGCGCAGAGAGGCTGGCAAGAAGTCTGCCTGTCTTTTCCCCATTTTAAGACCGCCGCACCCCGCTTTCGGCGTTTGTCGGCCTTCATCTGCCATACTACGGCAAAATCTTATTTCGTATTTGCGCCTTCGGCCCCAAAACCGCCGCTAGCGGTATATATCTGCTCTTTCTACATGGGCCATACACCCCGCCCATGCTATAATAAAAATATGCCAAAGACATTTAAAACCCCTTATTTTAATGAAATCGTCCGCTTGCTGGAATATATAGAAAAAACCCAGCAAGCCCCGTTGAAACAGGCCGCCCAAGCTGTAGCC
>CALVFA010000018.1 GCA_944326725.1 uncultured Elusimicrobiales bacterium
TTGCGCTTATTTTGCACGGGCGCAGTATTTGCCCGGCGCGCAAGCCTTTTTGCAGCCACTGTCCGCTCTCGCCCTGGTGCCCCAAAAACGGGGTGAGACAAAAACAGTGAGCCCGTCGGTTGTACCCACTAAACAAAAATAACAGCCTTTATAACCCCTTGCCTTTAGCGCAGGGGTTTATATTTTACGCGCGCTGAGAGGCAAGCCGAACCCTTTTCTTGCAGATCGTAAGTGCAAAAACGCGGGCCGGCTTTAGAGGGGGGCTTTGGCTGTTCATAAACCCCGGCGGTGCATCGGACGCGAAAGACATCTGTAGCGGTTGCGGCAGGATTTAGTTGGCGGCGCCGTGGCCGCGCTGCGCTTGGTGTCAGGAAGGTATTTGTAGCGCGCGCAGCAAAAGTTTAGCCGGAGGCATTAAAAAAATATGTTGCGTTTGGCAATGAAAAAATACTTGTGGTGTGCGGCAAAAGTTAAACTGGTAGTGTTTAAAAAATATGTTGCGTTTGGTAATGAAAAAATATTTATGGGCACGACAAGCTTTAGCCGGCGGTGTAGAATATTTACGCTTGGCGTGACAAGATATGGCCGGTGGTGTTAGGTCCTAACATTGGCGGCGTGGGTTTTAAACAGCCATAAAAAACCCCGCTCTTTGGAGCGGGGTTTTTGTTTCAAAAAGACAGCTATTTAAGCAGGGCCAACAGTACGCCCGCAGCCACCGCACTGCCAATCACGCCGGCCACATTGGGGCCCATAGCGTGCATGAGCAGGTAGTTGTTTTTATCATACTGCAAGCCGATTTTGTTGGACACGCGCGCCGCCATCGGCACAGCCGATACGCCTGCAGAGCCGATAAGCGGGTTGATTTTTTCTTTGCTAAACAGGTTCATCACTTTGGCCAACAGCACGCCGGAGGCCGTAGCAATGGAGAACGCGATAACGCCCAAGAGCAGAATGCCCAGCGTTTCGGTTTTGAGGAACTGTTCAGCAGAGAGTTTGGACCCTACCGACAGACCCAGCAGAATGGTTACGATATTGCAGAAGTCGTTCTGCAAGGTTTTGGACAAGCGTTCCGCCACGCCGGACTCTTTAATCAAGTTGCCAAAAGACAACGCGCCAATTAACGGAGCAGCATCGGGCAGCAAGAGCGCGCACAGCAGCAAAAGCACGATAGGGAACAAAATCTTCTCGCGCTTGGACACGGGGCGAAGTTGTTTCATCACGATTTTGCGCTCTTGTTCGGTGGTCAGCAGTTTCATAATAGGCGGCTGGATAATAGGCACCAGCGCCATATACGAATAGGCCGCTACAGCAATAGCGCCCAACAGCTGCGGCGCCAAGCGGCTGGTGAGGAAAATAGCCGTCGGGCCGTCCGCTCCGCCGATAATGCCGATAGAGGCCGCTTCTTTAAGCCCAAAGGCAAAGGGCGTCGCGTCGCCAATGTGAATGTAGGACAACCCAATAGCGCCAATGAGCGTGGCAAAAATACCAAACTGCGCCGCACCGCCCAAGAGGGACATTTTCGGGTTGGCAATCAGCGGGCCGAAGTCCGTCATCGCGCCTACAGACATAAAGATAAACAGCGGGAACAAGCCCGTCTGAATACCGAAGTTATAGACAATGCCCAAAAATCCCGTCGGGCCGGCAATGCCGGCCAGCGGGATATTGGACAAAAGACCGCCAAAGGCGATAGGGACCAAAAGCAGCGGTTCAAACTGTTTTTTAATACCCAGCCACAGCAGGAACAAGCAGACACACATCATGACCAGCTGCTGCCAGGTAATGGAGTTGACCGCCGTGGTTTGCCAGATTTGGTTTAGTGCTTGCAAAATATCCATGGGGTCGCCTCTTATTTAATTTCAGCCAACGGATGACCGGTTTGCACCTGGTCGCCTTGTTTGACAAGCAGGTGAATGGTGCCCGCGGCAGGCGCGCTGATGACGGTTTCCATCTTCATCGCTTCCAGCACCAGCACTTCTTGGCCTTCGGCCACGGTATCACCGTCTTTTACGCTGATGCGCAGCACCGCACCCGGCAAGGGGGAGTTGAGCGTCGTGCCCGCGCCGGCAGCGGCAGCCGGTTTGGCCGCGGCTGCTTTGCCCTCAGAAGCGCCTACGCCGATGTTGTAGCGTTTGCCGTTGACCACGGCCACGGAGTCGCTTTCAAAGGACACTTCATAGGCTTTGCCGTCTACGGTTACTTTGCAGGCGTTGCCGGACACTTTGGGCGTTACTTTGCGCACGCCGTTTACTTTGCCTTCGCCTTTCAAATAGGTTA
This sequence comes from uncultured Elusimicrobiales bacterium, assembly GCA_944326725.1. GTDB lineage: Bacteria > Elusimicrobiota > Elusimicrobia > Elusimicrobiales > Elusimicrobiaceae > Avelusimicrobium. Next base: position 2,275 of record CALVFA010000018.1, read on the forward strand.
ACCCCTTGTCGCCGCAGGTAGCCACGATGAACACGTTTTCATCGGTGGTGGGCAGGCCGGCCGCCATAAGTTTTTCTTTGGCGGGTTTGAGGCCTTTTTTCGGGTTGGCGTCGTTGATTTCAAGCGGGGTTTTCTTGGTGGGTTCCAAGCCCAGCTGCTCGCTGGCTTCTTTGACCACTTGCGGGTCCGGCTCCACCGGGGTTTTGCCGAAGTAGCCCAGCACCATTTTGCCGTAGCCGTCGGTAATTTTCTTCCAGGGGCCGAACATTACGTTGCTGTAAGCCTGTTGGAAGTAGAACTGGGACACCGGGGTAACGGACGTGCCGAAACCGCCCAATTTCACGCATTCGCCCATGGCTTTGACCACTTCGGGGAATTTGTCAAAGGTGCCGTTGTCGCGCATCATCTGCGTGTTGGCGGTCAAAGCGCCGCCCGGCAGCGGGGAGAACGGAATAATCGGGTTGACTTTGGTGGCCTCAGGCGGCAGGAAATAATCTTTCATGCAGTCTTGGAACACATTTTCCGCTTCCTGGATTTTCTTGGGGTCAATGTCTAAGGTGTATTCGCTGCCGCGAAGCGCGTGCCACATCGTCAAAATATCGGGCTGGCAGGTGCCGCCGGAAACGGGCTGCATAGACAGGTCCAAAGAGTCGGCGCCGTTTTCAATGGCGGCTAAGCAGCAGGCAATAGAGTTGCCCGCCGTTTCATGCGTGTGGAATACGATTTTGGTGCCTTTGGGCAGCAGTTTGCGCGCCATGGCGATAGTTTTGCCCACGGTAACCGGGGTGGAAGTGCCGGAAGCATCTTTAAAGCAGACGGAATCAAACGGCACGCCGGAATCCAAAATGGAGCGCAGCACTTTTTCGTAGAAAATTTCGTTGTGGATTTTGCCGGTCGTGTCCCAGCCGGGGGCCAAAGACATCATGGACACGCAGACTTCGTGTTTCAGGCCCGCTTCGGCAATGCATTTGCCGGAGTAGATGAGGTTGTTGACGTCGTTTAATGCGTCAAAGTTGCGAATGGTGGTGGTGCCATGTTTTTTAAACAGCTGAGCGTGAGCTTTGATGACATCAGAGGACTGGCTTTCCAAGCCCACCACGTTAACGCCGCGGGCCAAGGTCTGCAAGTTAGCATCGGGGCCGGCGGTTTTGCGGAACGTGTCCATCATGTCAAAGGCGTTTTCATTGCAATAGAAGAACAACGCCTGAAAGCGCGCGCCGCCGCCAAATTCCATATGGTTGATGCCGGCGTGTTTGGCCGCTTCTACAGCGGGCATAAAGTCTTTGGTTAGTACGCGCGCACCATAGACGGACTGAAAGCCGTCGCGGAACGCGGTAAGCATGAAGTTTATTTTTTTCATTTTATCCCTCTAAAATTAAATTATTTGCCTTGAAATCTTTTAGCTGCTGCTATGGCTATGGCTACCAGGCTATTATCAGCTGCGGCAGCCGCCGGCTGGGCAACGGTTTGCGGAAAATATTTTTCCAATACCTTCACCAGCCATGCCAATATGTGCATCATTCCCACCATAATGATGAGAAACACAAACACAATCAGCATGCCGATGATGGTGATTACAACGCTTTGCATAATAAGACTTTCTGCGCTCATACCATCATGTCTCCTATTGATATTTCCATTGGGCCCTGAGGCGTTTGCAGCACCAGCAGCCCGTCTTGGGAAATGGTTTGTACTGCCCCTGCAGCGTCTAGCGCACCGTTTTTAATCTGCACATTTTTGCCAATGTAAGGGAAACGCTGCAGATATTCGTCGCGTATCGCTGAAAATCCGTTGGTAAGTACTGAGTTGTATCCTTCAAAAAAGAACCGCAACACGCGGTCCAATACCTGTTGCGGCGTAGAAGAAATACCCAGCATTTTTAAAGACACGGCGGGTTGGCCCACCTGCAAGTTGTCTTGTAGCACATTGATCCCCACGCCGATGATTAAGGCCTGCGGGCCCTTGGCCCCGGCTACGGCCTCACTAAGCATGCCGCAGATTTTTTTGCCGTCTGCATACACATCGTTGGGCCATTTGATAGAGGCATTGGCCCCCAGCTCTTGCAAGGTTTTGCAGACGCAAAGGGCCATCAGCTGGGTTAAATTGGGTAAATGGTTTAAGTGGCTGTTTTTAAGGATAAGAGAGAAATACAGGCCGCCTTTGTCAGAGATAAATTTCCGCTCCATGCGTCCACGGCCGGCGGTTTGGCTTTGCGCTACAATAACGGTTTTATCCGCTAAATCTGCACAATGATTTTTAGCGTATGTATTGGTGGAGTCCAACTGCTCGAAGCGGATAATCTGCTGCATATCTTTATTTTATCAAATTAAGAAGAGAAAAACAGGGCCGCAGGCTGGCAATTCTAGAAGGGCTTGCATTGTTTTTTTTTTTTGATACATTTTGCGTATGTGCAAAATGTATCAAAAAAGAAACACCGACGAAAAAAACCCCGTAAAACGCCGTTTTGGCGGTTTTACACTCATTGAGCTTTTAGTGGTGGTGCTGATTATCGGCATATTGGCGGCGGTGGCGTATCCGCGTTATGAAAAAGCGGTAGCCAAAGCCAAAGTGGTCAAGGTGCTTCCGTGGTTTAAAAAGATAAAAGAGGGCAGAGAGATGTATTTGATGAACGGCGGAAAAACCAATTGTATGGATTTGGGGCGGTATTTGGACGCGCTGGGGGTGTCTTATTACCGCTTTCGGTGTGGGGGACAAAACAGCGACGGTATATGCGAAAACGATAGTGGTTGGTGTGACGGTGCTCTGTATATAGATGAGCAAACGCGTATTTGGAATGGTACCGGTCATGCCCGGTATGATTATAAACACAATAAATCACAAGTCAACAATGATTTTGAAATTATTATGCGTACCTTAAGTGGAAGCGCTCTTGATGAAAAACCCGGAGATTTATTTTGCTATCCCATAACAGAGTGGGGAGATGAAATGTGTAAACAGTTGGCTTCATCCCCTACGATAGTGCGTTGTGATTATAATGGAAAAGCCTGTTACCGAATAGATTTATAATGTGGTTCTAAGGCCGTGTATAAACAACAACCCCGCTTCAAGCGGGGTTTTGGTAGGCAAATTATTTCCCTGCGGCAAATAAAACAGCGGCTGTCATGCTGGACGGGTCCGCCTTATCCTGTCCGGCAATGTCAAAAGCCGTGCCGTGCGTGGGGGACGTGCGCAAAAAGTCCAGCCCGGCGGTAATATGCACAATGGGTTCCTCCGCCGCCAGCTTCAGCCCCAAGAGCGCCTGGTCGTGATACATACACAAAATGCCGTCAAAATTGCCGCGCGCATGCGCCAGCCACAGGCTGTCCACCGGGTAGGGCCCTTCGGCCTGTATGCCGCCTGCGCAGAGCGCGTTTAGCGCAGGGATAATGACGCGGGCTTCCTCATTACCGAAGCGTCCGTTGTCGCCCCCGTGCGGGTTTAAGGTGCACAGCGCAATATGGGGTTTTTTAACGCCCAGCGTGCGCAGCGCCTGCACAAAATCCTCCCCGGCGCGCACAATGCGGGCCTTGGTAAGCACTTTGTGCAAATCTTTAATGGCAAAATGTTCGCTGACCAGTGCGCAGCGCACCGGCCCGCTGACAAACATCATCAGCGCGGTTTTGCCGTAATGGGCGCGCAAGAATTCGGTATGGCCCGTGTACGGCACCTTGGCTTTGGCCCAGCTTTGCTTGGAAATAGGGGCGGTTACTACGCCAGCGCCCGCTCTTTGGCTGGCTAAGCGGCAGGCCAGCTGCAACGATTTAAAAGAAATCTCTCCGCCCCAGGCGCTGGGCTCTGGGCGGCGGGGTTTTTTATACAGAGATTGCTGAGCAATCAGGGGCGCCAAATCCGGCGTGTAGCCGGCCGCCGCCAGGCTGTCTGGCTCTCCAATTAACACGGGGCGGCAGGCGGCCTGTACGCGCGGGTCCTGCAGGGCCTTGACGGTGACTTCCGGTCCAATGCCCAGCGGCTCTCCAGCGGTGATAAATAAAACGGGTTTTTTCTTCATCAGTTTAATAAAAAGGCGGCTCCCGTCTGTGCGGGCGCCGCCGGATAAGCAAGTAATCTAATTATTTTTTGGCGCCTTCTTTTTCAGCTTTGGCTTCTTCTTTTTGTGCTTTTTCGTCTGCTTTTTTAGCGGATTTTTCTTCTTTGGCGCTTTCTTTTTTGTCTTCTTTGGCTACTTTGTCCGCTTCTTTTTTGGCTTCCTCGGCGGCGCGTTTGGCGGCTTCGGCTTCAATTTGGGCGTCCACTTCAAAGGTTTTGGTTACTTTGATGTCGGCTTTGTCAGCCAAGCCGTTGACATATTCCGCCAGTGCGGTCTGGATTTTCTGCTGGGCCACATATTGGGCCAAATCTTGGGCGATATCGTCGTAGCCGATTTCTCTTTCGGCGCGTTTTTCTTTTACTTTAATGATGTGCCAGCCAATGTCGGTCTTAATCGGTTGGCTGACTTTGCCCACGGCTAAAGAGAAGGCCGCTTCGTCCACTTCTTTAGGAGCGATGCCTTTGATTAAAATCATATCCCCGCCGCTGGCCAGCGCGGCTTTGTCTTCGGTATATTTTTTGACGGCGGCGGAAAAGTCCATTCCTCCGTCCAACTCTTTTTTAATTTGTTTCGCCAGCTCTTCTTTTCTCTTGGCGTCCTCTTTAGAGGTGTCGGGGGTAACGGCTAAATAAATGTGCCCCACGCGCACCTGTTCGGCGGAGAGCTGCTTCAGTTTGGCGGCAATCAGCTGTGCTTCGCGCAGTTTCACCGGGTCCTCTTTTTCCAGCTTTTTGAGGGTCTTGGTGTTGTTTTTCAGGACAGCTTCCACATTGGCGTAGAGGGCTTTGACGTCTGCTTCTTCTACGGGTTTGACGGTGGCCTGGATTTGCGCTTCCATCAGCTTTTTAACGGCAATATCCTTTTTGATTTTTTCTTTGTAGGATTTAAGCGTCATGTGCTGCTTTTTGAGCGCTTCGTTAAAGCGTTTGTCGGCTCCTTTGGGGTCTTGTTTGCCGTTTTCGTCTACGATAAAGCGGGTTTTGATTTCGTTAATCCCTTCGTCTATTTCCGAATCTTTGACCGTAATTTTGGCCTCATCGGCGGCCTGGTACAGAAGCTCTTTGGAAATAAGTTCTTTGAGCACCTCTTTACCCAAAAAATCTTTGGCATAGGGCTGCTCTAAAAACTGCGGGGCCGCGGCCTGGTATTGCTCTATGACGCCTTCATAATAAGTATCGTAATCCGAAGCCAACACCGGCTTGCCGTTGACTGTAGCAACGGAAGATTCCATCACTTTCCCCTGGGCGCCCATCGCCAGGCACAAGGCCAGCGCGGGCAATAAAATTTTATTCATCTTGTTCATAGATAACCACCTTATATTTGTTTTGCAAAGCGTTTAAAGCCGCGTCTTCTTTCTGTTTTTCCAAGATGGCGCGGATGCGCGGGGCGGCGTCTTTTAAAGAGAGGCGGCGTTCCCGCGTCTTCATTATTATATGAAATCCCTGGGCGGTTTTGACAAATCCTTGCACAGAGCCGGTGGGGGAATTGGCGGCGATTACTTCCAGCTCCGGGATAAATTCGCCCGGCATAAAGGTAATTTCCTGGCCTTTGCTCTGCTCGGGCGCTTTAGAATATTGGCGTTCCAATTCTTTCCAGCGGCTTTTGGAGCGTTTCAGCTCGCGCCAGACGGCATCTGCCGTTTGGGCGTCTGGGATAATGAGCTGCTTAATGGTCATTTCGTAGGGGTATTTGTCATAGTAGGCCGCTATTTCTTCGTCGGTTACAGCTAAAATGCCCTTTTCCAGCATACTCTCTTCCCACAGGCGGCCTAAGAGCAGGGTGGCGTATTCATTATAGATATCACGCAGCTGGGCGCGTTTGTCTTCCAGAGCGGTTAAATAAACGTCGGATTGGTCTATTTCTTCGTCTTTGGCGTCTAGAGCAATCAGCTGTTCACGCACCAACAAGTGGATAAAATTGCGTCTGCCGACGGAGGTTTTGGCAAATTCCTGGTCCTCTTTGGACAGTACGGCCAGGCGGTCGTCAAGTTGTTTTTGGGTAATGGCCACCGGGCCCACCTGGGCAATGACGGTATCGGCTGATATAGCCTCAGCGTCTGTGTTGGCCGGCTGGGGTTTGTCGCAAGCGGAAAATAAAATGGACAGCAAAAGACAAATAGATAATTTCTTCATATTTATACTATAGCATTTTGGGATTTTAAGAGGGTTTCAAAAAATGAAATGGCTTTTTCGGCTTCTTGCACAGGGTCTGCCTCTTTGGGCAGACGCAGGCGCACGCCGTCGCCGTTGCGTGATTTGACAAACTGCACCTGCGGACCGTATTTTTCCAGCACGCGCGCGGGCAAATCGGGCGGCATTTTAAAGTCGCTGGTGAACAGCAGATCCAGCGCGCCGTAGGCAAATTCCACATGGTAAATTTTAATCAGCCCCGCCCGGCGCGAAAGCTGCAGCACGCGGTTTAAGTTATTTAGCTCCTGCGGCACCGGGCCGGCCAAGTCAGCCAGTTTGGCTAAAATGTTCTGCGCGCGCTGTTCATCTGCGCTCATCAGTTCTTTGTAGTATTTCAGGCGTTCGCTGTCGTCTGGCAAATAGTCTGGCGGGATATAGGCCGCCAGCGGCAAATTGACGGTGGCGCGGATTTGGCGTTTGACGGGCTCTCCTTTGAGCTTTTTAACTTCGTTTGCCACCAAATCACAATAAAGGCTTAGGCCCACTTCATTGACATAGCCATGTTGTTTGACCCCCAACAGCTCCCCGGCGCCGCGTATTTCCATATCGCGCAAGGCCAGCTTAAAGCCGCTGCCCAAATCGCTAAATTCCATAAGTGCAGCCAGGCGTTTTTTGGCTTCTTCGGTGGGGTCTTTTTCTTGCGGGGCTTTGTAAGGCATAGCCAAAAGCTGTGAGTAGGTATTTTCCTGCGGCTCCGGCGTTTTTTTGAACAGCCAGTCCGGGTGGAACAGATAGCAATAGGCTTTTTTATCCCCGCGGCCGATGCGCCCGCGCAGCTGGTAGAGCTGGGCCAGGCCAAAATTTTGCGCATTTTCCACAATTAAGGTGTTGGCGTTGGTAATATCCAGGCCGGACTCAATAATAGTGGAAGCCAGCAAAATATCATACTTGCCATTGTTAAAATCCCACAATGTTTGCTCTAAATCACTCTCTTTCATTTGCCCATGGGCCATGCAAATGCGCGCCTCAGGCACCAGACGTTTTAAAAACAGGTAGCGGCTTTCCATGCTTTGCACGCTGTTATATACATAATATACTTGCCCGCCGCGGGCCAGCTCTTGGGTAATGGCGGCGGCGGCCAGTTCGTTATTCCAGGCGGTGACGACGGTTTTAATGGGGGTGCGCCCGCGCGGGGGGGTGTCTATGAGGGAAATATCGCGCAGGGCCGAAAGCGATTGGTTGAGCGTGCGCGGAATAGGCGTGGCGCTGAGCATTAAGGTATGCACGCCGGCGCTTTTAGCTTTGATTTTTTCTTTTTGTTTCACGCCAAAGCGGTGTTCTTCGTCAATAATCACCAGGCCCAGCTCTTTAAAGCCAATGTCTTTAGAGAGCAGGCGGTGCGTGCCGATAATAATGTCGCACACGCCGTCTTTGACTTGCTGGATAATTTCTTTTTGCTCGCGCTTGGTTTGGAAGCGGCAGAGCATTTGAATATTGACCGGGAAGCCCGCCATACGCTTGCGGAAGGTTTTACAATGCTGGTCCACCAAAATGGTGGTAGGCGCCAACATCATGACCTGTTTGCCGCTCATCACCGCGTGCAAAGCCGCGCGCATAGCCACCTCGGTCTTGCCAAAGCCTACATCGCCCACCAGCACGCGGTCCATGGGGCGGTTGCGCGAAAGGTCGCGCAGTACATCTTCTATGGCTTGGGTTTGGCCCGGGGTTTGCACGAAAGGGAAAGAGTCGGCAAATTCTTCTTCTATGCGGGCGTCGCCCGGCAAGGCTTCGCCCCCGGCGGCCTGGCGCAGCGCTTCCATGCGCAAAATTTCTTTGGCGGTTTTTTGCGCCTCTTCTTTAACGCGCTTTTTGACGTCTTTCCACGCCACGCCTCCTAAGGCGGACAGCGCCGGCGCTTTGCCCCCGGCTCCAATGTATTTTTGCACGCGCTTAAAGTCATACATAGGCACATAGAGTTTGCTGCCGCGGCGGTATTCAATAATCAGGCAGTCGGTGGGGTTTTCTTCTTTATCCATAATTTCCAATCCCAGGTATTTGCCGATGCCGTGGTTTTGGTGCACCACATAGTCGCCGGGGCGCAGCTCTTTAAAGCGCACTTTTTGCGCGCCTTCTACGTCAAAATGCTTGAGCACGCTGCCGGCGCGGTAGCGGCGGTTTAAAATCTCAGCCGAAGTAATGAGGGCAAATTTTTCGTCCGGGCTGTAAAACCCCTGCGTCAGCGGAGAGATTTTAACAGGCAGGTTTTTGAGGTGCTCATAGTCTTGCATCAGCTCGCCTAGGCGGTCCAGCTCGCCGCGGTTTAAACAGGTAATCATTACCTGCATACCTTGGCGCTGTAAAGAGGCGGCCTCTGTGTCCAACAGTTTAAAATTGGCGTTAAACTCTATATTGGCTTTTAAATTACAGTTGGTGCCCAAATGCGTGGGCAGCTGGGTCAGTACGGCGGCGCCGGGATATTGGGCAAAGTCAAAGTCCTGCGGCGGCTCGTCAAAGATATATTGGGCCCCTTTGACATAATCGGCCAGGGTGGCGGGCTCGTGTTCAAAACGAAGAGGCAGAACCGTTACCTCGTCTTTATGTTCTTTGGTATTTTGGGTGTCTATGTCAAAACTGCTGATGGTTTCCACCCGGTTGCCCGCAAAATAAAGGCGCAGGGGGCGGCTTTGCCCCGGGGGAAAAATGTCCACCACGCTGCCGCGCACGGCGTAGTGGCCGGGCAGCTCGGTGTAATCTTCGCGGCTGTAGCCGCGGTGCTGCAAAATGTCTAACAGGTCGCCGCGGCGTAGGGTGTCACCGCGTTTGACGGTAAAAGTGTTGGCCTGAAAGTCCTGCGGTGCGGGCAGGGGCACCGTCCAGTCTGCATATTGGGCACAGATGGCAAAGGGCTTTTGGCCTAAAAGCAAGGCGTGCAGGGCTGCCATTTGCCCGGTTTTCTGCTCCGGGAAAGACACCAGGCAGACTTTTTGCCCGGCGGCAAACTCTTCCAGCGCATTTTCAAACAAATCCGGGTCTTGGGCGGTTAAATAAAGCACACTTTGCCCGGCGGAAAGGTATTTTTTAAACGCAAAATAACCGGCGGCGCTTTGGTTAGCCAGGCCGTAGTAAAAAGAAATATCGGGTTTTGAAGATGCGTTTTGGCTCATACTATAGATACACCGCCCGCCAAAAGGCGGGCGGGAAAGGGGTTAGAAGCTGGTCGGCTCGGTGCCTTTTTTGAACGCTTCCAAAAATTTGTTAGGGTCGGTCGGCGTAGCCAGCTTGCCCGTGTTGGGGTTAATGTAAGAGAAGGAAATGCCTTCCGGCACCGGGAAGTCGTCTTTGGGCTCGTCTTTTAAAATCTGCTCCATAATGTCTGCCCACCAGCGCGCGGTGGTGCTGCCCTGCCATTGGTATTTTTCTTGGGAAGTATCGTCATCATATCCCATCCAAGCGGCGGCAGCGGTGTGTGGCGTCATGCCCACGAACCACATGTCGCGGTGGCTTTGGGTGGTGCCGGTTTTGCCGGCTAAGGGGCGGCCCAGGCGGTTGGCGGCGCGCCCGCTGCCGCGCTGCACCACGCCTTTCATCATATTAATGAGCAAATAAGAATCCTGCGGGGAGAACGATTCCGTTTCCTGCCCGATATGCTCTTCCAGTACGCGGCCGTTGTTGTCTTCCACGCGTTCAATATAATAGTTATCTGTGTGAATGCCGCCATTGCCAAAAGTGGTCAGCGCGGCCAAATGTTCGTCCATATGCAGCACGTTGACGCCCAGCGCCAGCGCCGGCACATTGGGCAGCGGGCCGGTCAGACCGGCTTGGCGGGCTACATTGATGACTTTGCGCGGGGTGATGGCGTCAATTAAGTTAACGGCTACCAGGTTTTTGGATTTTTCCAGCGCTTTGCGCAGGGTAATCCAGCCTTCGTTTCTGCCGCCTAAGTTTTGCGGCGCCCACACATTAAAAGATTTGTTGCCAATAAAAGACTGGGACGCCAGTTCCAGAGAATACAAATCGGAGTTTTCATTAAAAGTGTGCCAGTTGCGCCCGTCAAAATAGAACATACTGGGCAAATCTTTTACCAGCGTAGCCGGCGTATAGCCCTGCTGCAGGGCCGCCATCCATACATAGGGTTTGAAAGAGGAGCCCGGCTGGCGGTTGGCCTGGGTGGCGCGGTTAAATTTGCTGTCGGTAAAGCTGCGCCCGCCAATCAGCACGCGTACGGCACCCGTTTTGACATCACGCACCATAAAGGCCCCCTGCAGGCGCGGGAAATCCGGCTCTTCTGCCCCTTCTGCGGACGGGTCTTCGGCTTCTACTTTTTCCACTTCGGCGTCCGGGTCTTCGGGTTCTATTTCTATGCCCAGCCCTTTGGCTACCACCATGTCCAGCTCATTTAATTTTTGGTTCATGATTTCTTCAGCTATTGCCTGCTGGTCAATGTCTACGGTGGTGTAAATGTTGAGGCCGCCTTTCCATAAAGTTTCCGTACCGTATTTGGGCTCTAAAATGCGGCGCACCTGTTCAATAAAATACAGGCCGGGTTTGTCCCCTTCCGGTGCGGGTTCTTTTTCCGGCAAAGGCTCTTCTAATGCTTTATTCAAATCTTCTTGGCTGATGTAGCCTTGTTCATACATTACCTGCAGCACCAGGTTGCGCCGGGTTTTGGCGCGCTCCGGGTTGGCAAAGGGGTTGTAGTTTCCGGGGGAAGGAATTAAGCCTACGATGAGAGCCGCCTCGCCGGTGGTCAGCTCAGAAAGCTCTTTATTAAAGTAGCGTTTGGCGGCGGCTTTGACGCCGTAGGCGCCGCTGCCCAGGTAAATTTCATTAAGGTAAAGCTGCAAAATTTCAGGCTTGCTGAAGCGGTGCTCTATTTGAACAGCCAAAATAATTTCACGTATTTTGCGGATAAGTTTTTTTTGCTGGGTTAAAAACACCCCGCGCGAGAGCTGCTGCGTAAGCGTAGAGCCGCCCTGCTTGGCGCTGCCGCTTAAAATATCGTGCATCAGCGCGCGCAAAATGCCGCGTACGGAAAAACCGGCGTGTTCAAAGAAATCGCGGTCTTCCATAGCCACTACGCCGTTTTGCAAATCTACGGGGATTTCTTCCAGCGGCACCATACTGCGTTTTTCAATAGAAAACTCGTGTATTAATTTGCCGTTTCGGTCAAAGACTTTGGTGGTCAGAGAGGGGGTATATTCCTCCATCTCATATACGGGCGGAATGCCGGAGAAAATATAACGCATAAATACCGCACTGCCGATAATGCCGACAAACAGCACCCCCAGCAGGCAGTATAAAAAGAATTTAGAAGTTAAAAATTGGCCCAGTCTGCTCATTATTTAAATTATAGCAAACTTATGTGCGCCACGCCCGGCAGCCTGCGGGTGGCAGCAGAGGCAAAAACCGCAGGGGCTTGTTTGCTTTGAAGCCGGAGAAAAATGAAACGAAAAATACAGAAGCCAAAGGCTCTGACAATACCCGTTATGCACTAAAAATATTTTTTCGGGTTTATAGTGGGGAAAATAGTAGAGTATTCTTTGGAAAAGAGCAAAAAAAATAGTAAAATCTAACTATCGCATCTTGCGGGGATTGCCATGACCAAAGAGAACAAAGACAAAAAAAGCTGTATTTATCCGTGCCCGGACGGGTGCGGAGAAGCGGCGTTGTTTGTGGATAATCCTTCCTCTTTTGCTTCTATTAAAGAAAAAGGAGTGGAAGGGTATGACTTGGTCTATGTAGCCGACATGACCCACAAGCAAGTGTTCATGTTTGGCAAGCCCGAAGGGTTTTCCGCCCAGTCCTGTGTAGACCCCAGCCAGCCGGTGCACCAGCGCGCCCATGAGAAGGCCGCAGAAGGGGAAGTGGTCAGCTACGAATGGAGCGTGTGCAAAGACAAAGACACCTGCTTCTTTCAATCCACGCTTATCCCGTTGCGCGACAGCGAGGGCAAAATAGGCAGCGTATTGGGTCTGGTCAAAAACATTACGCCCTGGGCCTACAATTATTCCCATACCCATTTTTTAAAAGAAGTCGGCGGGCGGACGTTCCCGCAGTTGTTGCTGATGGCGCGGGAGGAAGAGCGTAAACAAATCTCTTCAGCGCTGCATGATGAAATCGGTTCTGCGGCGGTGATTTTGACTTCGCTGCTCAGCATGGTTAAAGAAAGCGTCAAAGAAGGCGACCAAACGCGGGCCTTAAAAGATATTGCCGATTTGGACGTACAGATAAAAAACTGTATAGAACGGGTCAAAAACATTGTAGTTAATTTGCGCCCGCCCAATTTGGAGACGGTCACGCTGGCCGATGCGGTGCAGGAACTGCTGGATAATATGACGCAGTATAAAGGCATTAAACATACGTTTAAAGCCGAAAGCGCCGACGGCGTCAGCGTATCTGAAGAAGTAAAAATTATTTTGTACCGCGTGGCACAGGAAAGTTTGAACAATATTATCAAACATTCCGGGGCTACGCGCGTAGAGGTAAGCATTAAACGGGGTGTCAAGGACGTTACGCTTAAAATAAGCGACAACGGAAAAGGCTTTAAGCCCTCTTCCCAGCGTTCCATTAAGCATATTGGGCTGTTGTCCATGCGCGACAGCGTGGCTTATTTGGGCGGCAAGCTTACCGTTAAGAGCGAACCGGGCAAAGGTACCGTAATAGAAGCCAAATGTCCGAAGATGGTGTACGGGGTGAACAGGATATGAGTATAAAAGTGGTATTGGCAGACGATCATGCCATTGTGCGCGACGGCGTGCGCGCCGTGTTGGAGCGCAAAGGCAAAGATATGGACGTAGTGGCTGAAATATCCAACGGGAAAGAACTGGTGGAATGGGCCGCAAAAAATGAGGCTGACGTGTATGTGGTAGATATTTCCATGCCGGTTTTGAACGGGATAGAGTCGGTACAGCGGCTGGTAAAAATGCAGCCCCAGGCCAAAGTGATCATGCTAAGCATGTATGATGACCGAGTGTCTGTGGAAAAAGCGCTTAAAGCCGGGGCCAAAGGTTTTATTGTAAAAGTTTCTACGGCAGATGAAATTGTGGACGCTATTAAAGAAGTGGCCGCGGGCCGTTTCTATTTGTGCAGCAAGGTGTCTAAATATATTGTGCAGGGCTTTTTGGGCAAGACTTCTTCTCGCAAACGTGACGTGACGGGCCTGACCCCGAAAGAAAAAGAAGTGCTGCAGCTGATTGCCGAAGGGTACAGCAGTAAACAAATTGCCAAAACATTCAATTTGTCTTTAAATACCATTCACGTGCACCGCAACAACATTATGAAAAAGCTGGGCATTCATAAACAAGCCGAGCTGGTGCGCTACGCCATTAAAGAAGGTATTGCTCAACTGTAAAGGAGTCTTATGCGTATCATTGCCGGAACGGCGCGGGGCAGACGGATTTTTTCCGTTTCCAAAAACCTGCCGGTTAAACCTATCTCGGATCGTATCAAACAGTCCGTGTTTGATATTTTGCGCCCGCGTTTGGCCGGGGCTATGTGGCTGGATTTGTTTGCCGGTACGGGCAATGTGTCTTTAGAGGCGCTTTCGCGCGGTGCGCTGCGCGTGGTGTGTGTGGACCGGGAGCCCGCCTGCATTAAAAATATTCACCGCAATTTGGCCCATTTGGGCTTTGAGGACCGCGCCCGCGTGATAAAAGGCGACGTGCTTAAACCGCTGGATTATCTGCTTTCTTACAGTGATAACGAGGGCTATGACATTATTTTTATGGGCCCCCCGTACCGCGACCAAAATAATAAAATGCTGGCCCTTTCGGAGCCGGCCCTCAAGAATGTGGCCTCGGCGCGCTTACTGGCGCCCAACGGTGTGATTGTATTGCAAACGCATAAGAGCGAAGAATTTGCCGTGCCGGAAGAGCTGGAAATTTTCCGCGTGGAAAAATACGGCGACACGCTGGTGCATTTCTTAAAACACAAGGAAAAGTAACATGTACAGCGACGTGTATGAACTGAACTATTCCAAAATCAAAACCTACATGGAGTGCCCGCTCTTATACAAATATAAATATATAGACGGGCGCAAAGAAGGGTTGGTGCCGGCCTCATCGCTGGGTGTGTCTATACACCGGGCGCTGGAGGAATACCACCGCAACAGCAATGACCCCTCTGAGTTGCTTTCCTATTACGATGACTGCTGGCTGGGCGCCGGTTACACCAGCGCCGGCGAGCAAATGGAGTATTATCTGAAGGGCAAAAAAATGCTGGAAGTCTATGCCCAGCGGGAGTATGAACGCAAAACGACCGTAGACAGCACGGAGCGGGAGTTTATTTTCCAGGAAGGGAAATGGACGCTGCGCGGCAAAATAGACCGCATAGACAAACACCCCGACGGCAGCTGGGAAGTGATAGACTACAAAACCGGCGATGATATAGATTTTGACGCGGCGGTGACGGACTCTTTGCAGCTGGGTATTTATGCTGTCGGCGCGCGCCGCGCGTGGAATTTGCAGAAAGGAAAGGCTACTTTTTATTTTACCGCTTTTGACAAAACCGTCAGCGCGCCGTTTGACGCGTTTGACGAAAAAGCCATTTTAGCCCAGTTTATATCCGTGGGGGAGAAAATAGAGGCCGGGCTTTTTGAGCCGGATTTGTCCCACTGTAAAGACTGCGCTTTCCGCAACCGCTGTGAAAAGTCCGCCTGCGCGGACCCGGAGCCGCAGGGGCCGGATTTCAGCGGCAATACCCCAGCGTAAAAGATATTTCAAAAAGTAGAATAACAATAACCCCGCATTTTGGTGCGGGGTTTTGCTTAGTTATCTTAAAGTATATTTAATCGCTGGCCCTTTTTTATCTTCTGCAAATAAAGAAGAAATGGAGCGCGGTTTAAAAAGATACCCCCGGGAGATAACCGGGAGGTATAAGGAAACAGGCTGTTTTATACGGCAAATTACTTGATAAGCCCTTTTTTCTTTAGCTCTGCCCGCACGGCGTCTATATTGGCGGGGATAACGTCTGGCTTGTTGACGGATTTTAAGGCGCTGTCTATGTCTTTTAAGCCGTTTCCGCCAATGACCAGCACCACGGTTTCATCACGCTCTATCTTGCCTTCTGCCGCCAGCTTTTTCAAAGCGGCATATACGGCGGCTCCTGCTGGCTCTGCAAAGATATTGGCTTTGCGCGCCAGTTCTGGGACAGCTTGTATGATTTCTTCGTCCGTTACCGTCATGGCAAACCCGTTGGACTCTTCCAGCGCCTGCAGGGCCAGCTGTGCGTCACGTGGATAGCTGACTAAAATACTGTCCGCCACCGTATGCGCCTGCACGGGGGTTACTTCCATGTTATGCTCAAAGGCTTTCTTTATGGCGGCGCTGCCGGCGGCTTGCACGGCAATCATTTGGGGCATGTGTTCAATAATGCCCAGTTTGTTAAAGTCCACAAATCCTTTCCACAGACCGCTTAACACGGTGCCGTCTCCGGCGGCTACAATCACTTTGTCCGGGGCTTCCCACTCCAGCTGTTCGCAGATTTCAAAAGCGCAGGTTTTTTTGCCTTCGCGGGTATACGGGTTGAACCCGGCGGCGCGGGAATACCAGCCGTTTTCTTCCACCGCTTTGCGGCAGAGGTCAAAGGCATTGTCGTAGGTACCTTCTACGGTAATTACTTCCGCTCCGTACACCAGCAGCTGCACCAGCTTGGGCTCCGGCACAAAAGTAGGGGTGAAAATGACCGATTTCATCGGCAAACTGGCGGTTAAGCAGGCTAGTGAATCACTGGCGTTGCCGGTGGACGCGTCTGCGATAATTTCTTTATCCAGCTCCAGCGCGCGCGCTACGGCTACGGCGCTGCCGCGGTCTTTAATAGAGCCGGTGGGGTTGCGCCCTTCGTCTTTAATGAGCAGGGTGGAAATGTCCAGCTCATGCGCCAGCTCTTTGCAGTTATACATCGGCGTCCAGCCCACATGCACGTGGGGGACTTTGTCGTGGTCGTTGATGGGCAGTAAGTCCATATAGCGCCACATATCAAAATGGGTGTTGTCTTTTAGTTTGCTGATACTAAAGCGTCGGGAAATCAATTTGTAGTCATAATTGACTTCCAAGTTACCCCCGCAGGCGGTGCATAGAAAGTCCGCCTCGCTGGTTTTGTGTTCTTTGCCGCAGTTAATGCACTGTAAGTTTAATATCTTTTTCATTTAGTTTCTTGTAGAGGGCGGACGGGTTTTTGAATGAGGAACAAGCTCACAAAGATGAAAACCAAGCCCACAATTTCGTTCATGCCCGGAAAGCGCCCAAAAGCAATCATGTCGCTGGCCATGGCTACCACCGGGGTAAAATACGTTACAGACGCCATACGCGTAGCGCCCCAGCGGCGGATTAAAGCCACCATGAGCAGGAAGGCCACCGCGGAAGAAAATACGCCTGCGCTGGCAATGGAAATAATTACCTTAGGCGTAAAAGAGGCCGCCGAAGGCACCGGCTCCAATACCAAAGATACCAAGAGCAGTACAATAGCAGAAAATAAATACTGGTGGAATGTGTTGGCTTCCGGCGCTACACTATTGTTGTCCACCATGATTTTTTTGGTCAGCACATTGCCCAAGCTGTAAGACCAAGCCATCAGCAAGAAAGCAATACAGCCATATAAAACATTGGGGTCGGAGCCAATTTGCAGCGAAGGCCACATAATAATCAGCAGCCCTACTAACCCGATTAGTACGCCGACGGCTCTTCTCCAGGTAAAGCGGTCCACCCCTTTTAAAAGTATGGCCCCGGC
>CALVFA010000019.1 GCA_944326725.1 uncultured Elusimicrobiales bacterium
GGCGGCGCTAGTATGGAATTTGTGGAAGGCAAAGAATTGCCGGGTTTGGTCGCTCTGACCAAATAGGGCAAGTCTTTGGAACTTTCCAAGATATGGACGCACAAACCGGGCCCTGTTGTTGGGGCCCCGGTCTATTTTTGCCCAAAGAATTGCCCGGACTCGTGGCTTTAACGAAATAACCCTGACACAAACAAACCCTCCGCGTAAGCGGGGGGTTTTTTATTTGCTCCAGGCAAAGAATTACCGGGTTTGGTCGCTTTGACCAAATAAGGCAAGTCCTTGGACATTACTCCAACTATTGACACAAACCGAGCCCTGTTGTTTGGGGCTCGGTCTATTTTTGCCCAAAAAATTGCCCGGACTCGTAGCTTTGACGAAATAAACCCTGACACAAACAAATTTCTCCTAGCAAACGAAGGGCTTTATGAGGCCCAGGCAAAGCTCATACAGATATACTTTTACATAAGCATTCTTCTGGTAAACACACATAAAAACGATAAAAATTGTATAATAAATATGTTACTTTTACAGGAGATATAAAAATTTATGTTGACGCTTCTTCTTATCATTCATTATTTTGCGTGTATTTTGTTGATTTTGTTGGTATTGCTGCAAAGCGGCAAAGGTTCCGCCGCCGGTATTTTTGGCGCTTCCGGAGCAGACAATATCTTTGCCAGCCCCACTGCTTTTAATGCCGTCAATAAATTAACCGCCGGACTTGCTGTTTTATTATTTATTACTTCTGTGTTATTAACTGTTTCTTATAACAAGAGAACTTCTTCCTCTGTTATGGATAAAGTCAATCTCCCGGCTCCGACGGCTCCAGCCACCCCGGGCAAGTAAAATTTAAAAATACAAAAATCCGCGCCAAAAGCGCGGGTTTTTTATTGATTTTTTGTGTACGATATGGGATAATAGCGTATCTTGGAGAGCAAATGATAACGCAAAATATTTCTTTACTCCCTCTCTTGCCCCCACAATGGCCCCAGTTCATCAGCGACTTGCAGGAGGCCTTCTCTCCAGCCCTGAAAAAAGAGTTCAAGACAAACGCACCCTTTCCGCCCAAAGAAGAAATACAAGCCACGCTGTCTAATGCAGAAAACGAGGCTTATCACATCTTCTCAGACGGGCAAAAAATCGGCGGAGCTGTGGTAAAATATCTGTCCCACCAACACAAGGCCTGCTTAGAACTGTTTTTTATTCTTCCACAAAAACACGGAAAAGGCTTGGGCCAGCTAGCCTGGCAAGCATTAGAAGCGCAATACCCGCAGGCAAAAACGTGGGAACTGGTCACACCATACTTTGAAAAGCGGAATATCCATTTCTACGTCAATAAATGCGGCTTTCGGATTGTAGAATTTGTCAACAAATACCACCCTTCTTCAAACCCACATTACCAAATACAAGAAGGAGAAAACCCTTTAGGACGGGACGAATTTTTCCGTTTTGAAAAAATAGTCAACCGGTAACACAAAAACCCGGTAGCTTTTTGGGGTAGCGTTTTGTAAGCAAAAAAAGTATTCCCAGCATTTTGCAGAGTTTCCTTTTTCTTCCTTTCCTGTATAGGGGAAACGGCCACAAAAAAGCCCTTTCTATTGCTAGAAAGGGCTTGTGTAGTAAAGTGCGCGGGGACTGTACTCGCCTTCCGGTCGTTTGCCTGACGGCAAACGCCTGCAGGCCGGGATCGCGGTTTTTGCCTTTCGCTTCGCTCAAACAAAAACATCGCTCCGCCTTTCTGCTCCCCACGCGCACAAAGCAGTTTGTGCGCTCCCCGCGCAGGCATTATTTGCACCCGTCCGGCAGAAAATGCAGACACAAAAAAATCCGGACCTTTCGTCCGGATTAAAATCATGCGCGGGGGGGGACTCGAACCCCCAAGCCGTGAGGCATGCGCCCCTCAAACGCACGCGTATACCAATTCCGCCACCCGCGCTAAAAAGCGTTTGTACTGCGAGGGAATGCACCTAAGGTGCTTGTATATTTTAGCAAAATTAATCCCCGCTGGCAAAGCCCCGACGTAAAAAACTGACAAAAATAAAATTTTTCCGTCGGAAAACAGGACCGCATTTTGGTATAATTTATATATCTTTTAATTGGGAGCAAACATGAATCCTCTGCTGGCTACTTGGTTGTGCTGGGCTATTGTAGGCGCTTCCCCCATAGCAGGACGCTATGCCGTAGGCATTATCAGCCCGGTACTCTTGGTATTTTTAGGCACCTTAACAGCCATCGCGTTTTTCGCTCCCTGGCTGACGCGCCATCACAAATGGGGGGAAATATTTGCCCCGCAGACCCGCTGGAAATTTCTTTTCATCGGCACCTTTGGCACAGCACTGCCCTTTTCCATTCTGCTTTGGGCGCTGCATTACACCACCCCGGGCAATGCCGCCATATTGCAGCAATCGGAACTGCTGTACTCTTTACTCATCGCCGCCCTTTTCTTAAAGGAATTTCCCACCAAACAACAAATCTTAGGCAGCCTGCTGATTTTAAGCGGTGTGATACTTATTTTACTCAAAGAACAATACACCCCGCGCTGGACGGGGGATTTAATGGTGGTGGGCTGCACCTGGATGTTGCAGGCGGCCTCCTGCCTGGCTAAAAAACTGCCCAAACATTTGGACCACCGCGTCATAGCCGCCGCACGCAATATTTACGCTTTGCCGGCATTGGCGGTCATTTTAATACTGCTGGGCTGCAGCACGCAGGGAACCTTTACGTTTAAGCCCGGTGCCACAGCCGTTTGGGTACTTTTATACACGGGTATTTTTAAATACGGCTGGGCGATGATTTTATGGTACCAGGCTATCC
Source organism: uncultured Elusimicrobiales bacterium (assembly GCA_944326725.1). Taxonomy (GTDB): domain Bacteria; phylum Elusimicrobiota; class Elusimicrobia; order Elusimicrobiales; family Elusimicrobiaceae; genus Avelusimicrobium. The sequence continues at coordinate 2,812 of CALVFA010000019.1, forward strand.
GCGCGCTGGATTTGGGCAAAGTAACCGCCATTTATTTGTCTTATCCCGTTTTGTCGTTTATTTTATCTTTGATAGTAGGATTTGAAACTTTACACTTCTATCAGCTTATCGGCCTTATGCTGACGCTGGCGGGAGCGTATTGGGTTAGTCTTATCGTCAAGAAACAACAGGAGCATGCATGAAAAAATTCTCACCCGTAGCCGCTATTTGGATAGCGTGGTTTGTCACCGCCGCCAACTTAGTGGTCACTAAATACGCTGTGCCATATATTACGTCTGCTTTATTTATATTTCTCAGCTGTGTCGGGGCGGTGCTGTTTTTTACGCCTTATTTGATTAAAACCGGCGGCTGGAATGTGATTTTGGACCGCAAGCTTTTTTGGCAGTTCTTAGGCCTGGGCACATTGGGCACAGCCCTGCCGATGACGGTGTTTATGATTGCTTTAAACTATACCACCCCCACAAACGGAGCTATTTTGAACCAGTTTGAAATTGTCTATTCCATTCTTCTTTCCTGGTTGATTTTAAAAGAACGCCCGACGGCTAAACAAATAGGCGGCTCCGCCCTGGTCATAACGGGTGTGACACTGCTTTTATGGCAGGCGGGGTTTTCGGTGCAGTTAAAGGGAGATTTGATGATTGTGGGCTGTTTGTGGATGTTCCAGCTGAGCCATATTTTCGCCAAAAAATTGCCCGCGGACATGACCCCGCCCCAAATAGCCGCCGCCCGCGCTTTGTTTGCGCTGCCGGCCCTGTTTTTGCTTATAATATACGTAGCGGCCACGCAGGGGCTGGTGTTTGAGGCTACCCCGACATTGTGGTGGACGTTGGCTTTTAGCGCCATAATTAACTATTTTGCGGGCAACACTTTTTGGTATTACGCCATACGCCATATGGATTTGGGCAAGGCGTCTGCCATTATTTTATCTTACCCGGTAATGACATTTATTTTGTCGGTCTTGCTGGGGTTGGACAAGATTACCGTTTTCAAAGTGCTCGGTTTAGTGCTGGCCATGGGCGGCGCATATATAGTAACGGGCATTGTCAGCAAACAAGGAGAAGCAAAGAAATGAAAAAGTTGGTACTGTTTGATTTAGACGGCACATTGGTTTACGCCGGCGGGGCCGGACGGACCGCGCTGACCAAAGCCATTAAAGAACTTTACGGAAAAGAACCCAAATTTGAACACAGCTTAATATCCGGACGCACCGACACGGACAACTTTGCGCTGGTATACAAATTAGTCAAAGGGAAAAATGCTTCCAAAGCGGAAGTGAAAAAAATTTACGATAAATACTTGGAACTCCTGCCGGCGGAAGTAAAAAGTGCCTGCAAGAAAAAAACCTACAAATTGGTAACCGGCGTAAAAAAACTGTTGGAAAAACTATCCAAAGAGAAAGACTTGGTGTTGGGCTTAGGTACGGGCAATATTGAGAAAGGCGCCCAAATCAAGCTGGACCCCTCCGGCCTGCTGGCTTATTTTACCATAGGCGGATACGGCGAGGACGGCCACACCCGCGAAGAAATGCTCAAGGCCGCCGTCAAACGCGCAGAGAAAAAATATAAAACCAAATTTGCCCCGGACCAGGTGTATGTGGTGGGGGATACCCACCGCGATATTTGCGCCGCCAAAAACTGCGGCTACCACAGCGCGGCGGTTACATCGGGCTTTGGCGATGCGGCGCTTTTACAGCGGGCCGCGGCGGAGCTGGAGATTAAGAATTTTAACGATGTAAAGACGTTTTATGTTTGGCTTGGGCTCAACGCCGACCCCAAAGGCGTCAAGCGCGGCATTTACATTTCGCCGGCCAGCGCCATTGAACATGTATTTTTCAGCCGCACCGGCATTGACGAAGACCGGCTGAAAATGCTGCATATTAAAAAGTATTCGGACTTGCCCTCCGGCACAATTATGTAACCCGGCGGCGCCAGCCTAAATGCCGGACGGCAACGTGATTTTTAGAAAAGAGACTTGAGGATTTTATGGAATGGTTCAAAGCGGCGGAAAAATTTAATCAGGCGTTGGCTTCCTCTGACCCTACACCGGGCGGAGGGGCTGCCGCCGCCATGGCGGCGGCGATGGGCTGCTCTTTAATCATTATGGCGGCCCAGACAACGGCTAACCGCAAGGCCACTCTGCCTGAGATAAAGAAAAAATTAGAGCAGCATATGCGCAAGCTGGGGGCTTTAAAAGGACAGCTGAACAATTACATTCAAGAGGACGGTGCCGCTTACAGCGCCTATATCGTAGCCAAAAAGCTGCCTAAAGAGGACGCAGACCGGCAAAGAGCCATGCAGGACGCCCTGGTATATGCCGCCCGCGTGCCGGCAGACACCGCCACCACCGCCATACAATGCCTGCGGGAAATTGACTTGATTAAAGACGATATTGCCCCTATTATCATGTCTGATATATACTGCGGGCAGCATCTGCTTAAATGTGCGGTGCGCTGCTGTGTGGAAAACATCAAAGCCAATTTGGAATTTATTAAAAATGAAGACTGGAATAAAAAATTCCGCCAACATATTGACGTGTTTTTAAAATCCTGTTAAGGGCAAAAACTATGACTGAAAAAGCAACCAAACGCAGCGGCATGCTGGGCACCATTTATAAAATGCTTCCAAATATAGACGACGACTACGCCGCCAAATTAGTCTATACGCTGGAAAACAAAAAATCGCTCTCCCGCCTCCAGCAAGACATTGCAGACCTGGCCGCCCAACTGGGGGAGGCCAGCGCCATGTCTGACACCATTGTGGCGAAAATGCTGCTTGACGAAATCACCCTGCCGGCGGCGCTGCGCCAGCTGCGCGTGTACAACAACGCCGTTTCCGTAGCGGAGCTTACGGCTGCTTTGGAAACCCCGCCGGAAGCCACAGACTTACTGCTCAACTATTACGCTTCTTTTGGGGCGGAGCGCTTCTTTGACATAGAATTTGCCAACGCCTTAAAAGACGTGCGCGATAAAAAAGACATGCAAGACGCAGACAAAGCCCAGCACGCGCTGGACTGCCTGATTTTACAGGCGCAAAAAGATTTGGCCTCTAATGAAAAAACGCTGCAAGCCAACAAAAAAGCCATTTATGAAGCCGCAGACAAATACCATTTGTCCGTCAAAGTAACCGCGGCCCTGCAAGCCATTTATACGGTGCCCGGCGCGGCGGATTTTGAGCAGCGCTTTACCAAACTGATGAAAGCGTTAGTCAAAATTAACGAAGATGAAAAGCTTTGCGCCTCATTGGCCGCCAAGGTGCTTCTGTGCCAAATTTCCCAAAAAGACGCCCAGGACATCGCGCTGACTTCCAAGCTGCTCAAAGGGCAAATTTTGGAAGACGATTTAATGATTATCGCCTGCCGCTATTTGAAAGTCAAAACGCCGCAGGACATACAGGACACCTTTGACGCCGTTCTTTCGCGCCTGCCGCATGTAAGCCAAAAAGAAGAAAATTTGGGGCTGGCTGTGCAGGTGCTTTTAGACGGCACGGAGCCCACTTTTGAAAAGGCCCAGCAAAAAGCCGCCCTGCGCCGCGAGCGCATTTTGCTGCGCAAAGCGCTGTCTAAAAAAGAAACTTACAACGGCTACGAATATGACATAGCGGAGCGTTTTGCCGGACAAAAAACTTTCGTGCAAATTGAACGCGAAATGAATGAACTCTTGTCCCAGCTGCCCCATTGCCAAGATGAAATGGAAAACAAAGAGCTGGCCTGCAAGGTCATTTTAGGCACCCTCAGCCAAGAAGACGCCCAGAAGCAGGCCGCCTATCTGCGTGATTTAAAAGCCCAAACGGTAACACAAGGGCTGACGCCGCAAGCCTTAAAAAATTATTTAGGCACCAAATCTGCAGATGAGATAAACACTTTTTTTGAAAAATCCTTGGCTCCGTATACATTTTGGAAGTCGGACCGGGCCAAACATGAGTTTGCATTGCAGTCATTGGTTGGTGAATTAAACGGCACTTCGGACAAACGCATTTCCAGTTTTGTGCTGGACATGCTGGAAGAAGGGTCTTCGCTGGAACTGGTAAGCGATATGATGGCTAATATACAGACCCATAAAACGTCAACCGAAGAGCTGGACAAACTGTTGGAAAAATACAAAAAAGCGCGCGTTGCCAGCAAAGAAGCATAGTCCCCAATACAAAAGCCTTAAAAAGGGCTATTCAAAAGGACGATAATTTTGTATGCTTGTATCGTGACGGTTTATTTTTAAACGCTAGGGTGAAAAACAAATGAGATACTGGGTTTATATTAATGACAAAGTGGACGGGCCTTACGAAGAAGAAAAGCTCGTCACGCTGGACGGTTTTACACCGGAGACACTGATTTGCTCCGAGGACATAGAAGAAGGCGGCAGCCAAGAGTGGGTAAAAGCTTCCAATATTTTTGAATTTGACGAAGCGGCCAAAACCATGACCCGCGCCCCGCTGACAGAAGAAGAATTAAACACCATACGCGGCAATAGTTCTGACGTAACGGCCACGTCGCCCATTACGCAGGTGCCTGCCGCGCAGGATACCGCTTCTACGCAAATTCTCATTGAAAAAATTGATAATTTGACCCGGGAAATTGAAAGCTTAAAAACTAAGCTGGACGCCGCGCTGGCTGCTTCGGCGGCCCCCATAGCAGCAACACATTCACAGGCCGCCGCCATCTCCAACCAAACGTCGGACCCCGTCACAGAAGAAGCCTTGATTACCAATACGGAAAGTTTGGTAAACCATGCAGAAAAACTGGTGGCCCAGGCCAGTTCTTCTCAGGCCAAACCGGTGGACTTTTTAGACGAAATACAAATAGGCTCCGCCAAGACAGAAAGCCTTTCTGAAAAGGGAGGGGAAGAAGTTGTTCTGCGCTCGGCTTTAGACTCATTATACAATGCAAAAACAGAACCGGAAGAAGAAAAAGAAGCCACTTTCCAGGATTTGCTTTCTTCTGCCAAAGTAATCACAGAACCGCCGGTTTCTGCCTCCCCTGTGCAGTCGGCTCCCGCAGTAGAAGGAGCGGCCCCTGCTGCGGTTTCTCAAGAAGAGCCCCAAAAACAAGAAGAGACCTCTGAGTTCGCCCCGGCCCCGGCCCCGGCCCCGGCCCCGGCCCCGGCCCCGGCCCCAGAACCAAAAGAAGAGCCTGTTGAGCCACAGCCGGTTTTGGAACAACCGCTGCCGAAAGAAGAAGAGGCGGAACCCGTCACGGAAGAGAAACGGGAAGAAATTATCAATGAAATTACGGCCTCGGCCCAGCAAAGTGATTTAATTTTGCAGGCAATTGAAGAAGCCCAAAAAGAAGAAAAACCCGAAATCGCCTCCTTAGACAATGCGGCGCAGGAGACGGCAGAAAAAACGGCATCAGCAGTCTCTGAAGAAAAAGAGGAACCAACAGAAGAAAACCAGGTTCCCCAATTAGGCGACTTGCCTAAAGAAAAAGAATCTTTGGATTTGACTGACCAGCCTCAACTGTCTATTACTGGGGCGGAACAAACGGCTAAAACTTTGCCTCCCCAAACGCAGGCAGCTCAATTTCAACCCCAAGAAGATCTGTCCGGCGCTTTAACGCCGATGGATCCTAATGCCGTTGAAGAGTCAGATAAAAAAGAAGTAACAGAAACTATTAAAGAATTAGTGCCTGGCAAAAAGATAGAACCTCAAGAAGAAGAAGGTCTTATCTCCCAGGCAGACCTGGAAGAAGCTTTTACGGAGCGGGCTCCCTCGCCGGAATTCCCTATTCCGGAAGAAACTTCATCTGCCAATGTGCCGCCGGCTAGCGAACAGTCTGCTGCCGTCCAACAGACGGAATCTTCTTTGCCGGAAGGAAAAGGCTTTTATAATCCTAATGATATGACGGAAGTGGAATTAAAAGAGGGATCTACTTACCTGATTTCAGATTTCATTCCGCCGGCTACAGCTTCAGGAAAAGATTCCGCCGCCATACCCCAGTCGTATGGTGCTGTACCCGGTTCTTCCGAAGCAGCCCAGGCCAATGTGGAAAGCAAACCCAAAGTTGAAGTACAACCCGTAACGGAAGCCGTGGAAGAAATTATTCCCACGAAACGGGACGAAACGGATTTAAGCATGTCCAAGGTCATTTTGGAAAACACCATTAAGACCAAACGCGGCGCAACCATGGATATCAAAACCGTTCCCATGGTTCAGGAGCCTAGTGAAGCAAACCGGTTGGATTTGTCCGATTCTGATTTGGACATAAACACCCAACATGACCTCAAAGCCGCAGACCTTAAGACCGGAAACAACAAATTGACAAAGATGTTGCTTGGGACACTAGTTTCCGTCGTTATCTTGGCTTTAATCTACGTTATGCTGGCGTATTTGGAGATTCTGCCTGCGCAGTTTAATTTCCTTAAATCCGCCGCCGCAGAACAACAAATCCAAGTATCAGAGGATCAGTTAAATGAAATGCTGGGAACGGACATGGATCCTGCATTGGGACAACAGCCCGATACACTGGCTGTGGGTCAAAATATGAATACTCAGCCCGGTCAACCGGCAGACGGCACTGCTTTTCCTATGCAGCAAGGAGCTCTGCCTCAAGACGTTACACAGGCCACTATACAGAATGGGCAAATGATGCCTCTGCAACCAGCGGCTAATCCGTTAGATCCTATCTTGTTGGAAGTGCAGAACTTCCCTATGATTAACGGTCAAACGCTGCAGCAGGTGATTAATGCCCGCCACCCGGCGGCCCAAAACCTGATTGAATGGAATATTACCACAGCCGTAGAGCCGGATAATTATTCCATCTTAGTCAAAGTACCGCCTGAGAATCCGCAAAGTTTTAAAATTTCGTACCGCTTCAACTATAATACGGTCACGAAAACATTGGATCCGACTATATCCGATTCCAAAAACTTGATGGATTCTTTGCAACCGCAGCAGCCGGCCCGCTAAGAAATAAGTTTTTCAAACCCCTGTCAGACGACAGGGGTTTTTTTATACACTGTATATATGGACAGTATTTCCCTGATTAACCGCGCCGAACAGCAACATCATCTGCAAGAGGAAGAAATCCAATATTTACTGGAAGACAATTCCTCCTCAAAACTTCTTTTTGCCGCCGCAGACCGCGTCCGTAAAAAATATGTAGGCGACGCCATCCATTTACGCGCTTTAATAGAATTTACCAATATCTGCGCCAATAGTTGTTTCTATTGCGGTTTACGCTGTCAAAACTGCGCCATAACGCGTTACCGCTTAACGGAAGAGCAAATATACTCCCTAGCCCAAAAAGCCGCCTCCTGGGGCTATAAGACGGTTGTGTTGCAAGGGGGGGAAGATGCTTTTTTCACAGTGGAACGCCTGGTACCTCTTTTGCGCCGCATTAAGGAATTGGACCTGGCTATTACATTAAGCATTGGGGAAAGACCGCGCGCGGATTACCAAGCATTTAAAGAAGCCGGAGCGGACCGCTATTTGCTGCGCATAGAAACGACAGATAAAGCTTTATATCAGAAATATCACCCGGGTATGTCTTTTGAAAACCGTCTGCGCTGCCTGCAGGATTTAAAAGAGCTGGGATATGAAACCGGCACCGGGGTATTGGTCGGACTGCCTGGGCAAACCTTCCGCTCTTTGGCCCAAGATATTTTATTTTTCAAGCGTTTTAGACCGGACATGATAGGCCTTGGTCCCTTCATCCCTAATCCGCACACCCCGCTTAAAGACGCCCCGGCGCCCCAGTTGCTCCCTGCCCTGAAAGTGATGGCCATTACACGGCTTTTGCTGCCGGATATCAATATCCCGGCCACTACCGCCATGGAAGCCCTTACGCCCCAAGGCCGCCTAAAGGCCCTGCAAAGCGGGGCAAATGTAATCATGCCAAATATCACGGAAGGACAAGCGCGCGAAAACTACGCTCTTTACCCCGGCAAATCTGCCGCGGCACCGGCCCCGCAAAACCTGTGCCAGGAGTTGGAACAAAAACTGCATACCATCGGCCGTCACATTGGCACGGGATACGGCGGGCACAAACATTCAGAGTTTTCTTTTTAGACTTTCTTTAATAAACCCGGCTTGTGCCAAACTATCTTTTATTTCCGTTTTACTTCATTTTGACCGCTACGAATTTCATGTAAGCCCACCCATTTCTTAGAACAATGGCATGCTCTTTTACTAAGAGAAAATCTAAGATTTATTATAAAAAACCCGTCCTTATGAAGGACGGGTTTTTTATTCATTTATTTTTTAGCAGTATTTTCTACAATGCGCACCAACAAATTAAATATTTTTTCGCTCCATTGCAAACTCAGCCACTCATATGGGCCGTGCGGGTTCTCGTATGAAGCAAAGATATTGGGTGTAGGTAACCCGCGCAAAGAGAGCTGCGCCCCGTCCGTGCCGCCGCGGGCTTGGGTTAACCGATAATCAATATTTTCATCTTTTAACGATTTTTCCAACACCTCCATAGCCAGCGGTTTTTCTTTGAGCACTTGGCGCATATTGCGGTACTGTTTGATAATCTCCAGGTTGATTTTGGCATTGGGATATTTGGCTTTTTTCTCTTCTACAATCTGAATCAAATCTTTTTTAAACTGCTCAAACTGCTCCAGCTCATGGTGGCGCACAATGCCCCGCAAGGTGGCTTCATCCAGGTGGCCTTCCACCTCGTTAAAAAGAATAAAACCTTCTTCTGCTTCGGTTGTTTCCGGCAGTTTGTTTTCCGGCCAAGAAGACACTATGTCTGCGGCAATACGCACCGGATTGGCCATAAAATTTTTTGCCACGCCCGGATGACAGTTTTTGCCGATAATGGAAATGACAAATTTATCCGCGTTAAAGTTACCGCAGTCAATATTGCCCAATTCACTTCCATCTACGGTATAGGCAAAATCAGCGCCAAAACGCTCAATGTTAAAATACCCAATACCGGTGCCGGTTTCTTCATCAATAGTAAAAGAAATTTTAACCGGCCCGTGTTTTATCTGCGGGTGAGCCAGCAAATACTCCGCCAAAGTCATGACCAGCGCAATGCCGATTTTATCGTCCCCGCCCAGAAGTGTATTTCCGTCTGCCGTCACAATATCATGCCCAATGCATTTAAGCAAACGGGGGGCGCTCTGAGGGGTTAAATACATCTTTTTTTCTTCATTAATCACCAAATTTCCACCTTGGTAATTGTGATGAATTACGGGACGCACATTTTTGCCGCAAAAATCTTCCACCGTATCCATATGGGCCAAAAATCCAACAGCCGGCACCTTGTCAGACACATTGGAGGGGATTTCTCCAAACACAAAACCATTTTTATCTATTTCTACACGGGAAACACCCAGCTCTTTCATTTCTTGGGCCAACATTTTGCCAAAAGCCAGCTGCGTAGTTGAAGTAGGTATAGTGCTGCTGGTGCTGTCACTGGTAGTTTCTATAGATGCATAACGAACAAAACGGTCATAAATTTTCTTTTGCAAATCATTCATAGATTTTCTCCATACTTGTTTTAATTATTATACAACATAGCTGTTGACAGCGCTGGATAAACATTACACTGGAAAATGTTATAAAATAACTTATGTCGTTATTTTAGGAGGCTTTCGTGAAAAAGATTTTTCTTCTCTTTCTGACCCCTTTTCTTTTCAGCGCTTGCGCCAGCGTGCAGGAAGCGGAAAACTTTGCCAACTGCACCTACGCCCTGCGCGGGGTGGAAATATCGGACTACAATGTTAATTCTTTATCTTTTAACGTCTATTTGGGTATTACTAACTTAAACCGCCGTGACGCCGCCGCCATCAAGAAATTTGAGGGGGAAATGTTTATGGAAGACGTCAAAGTGGCAGACGTAAGTTTTGAAAACGTGCGTATAGAACCCGGCGCCACGAAAAACCAAAAAGTCTATTTAACCGTACCTATGGACGTATTTAGCAGCAAGCTGCTGGGACTGGTCAGCATGGGCAGCGCCACGGTCAATTACCATTTAACCGGCACGGCTTATTTTGAAACCCCGCTGGGAGACGTTCCCATACCGGTAGACATCGGCCGTTACGGAAGCACCAACTAAACTTTAAAACCCTTCCTCGTTGGAAGGGTTTTTGTTTCCCGTCCTCTTCCTTCGGCACACCGCCCCCTCAGCTTAGCACGCTACCCAACTTTCGGCCTTGAGCTGGGAGTTTTATTTCCAGATTTCCGCGCCGCCCCATGCTGCCTGCCAGCTGTCTGCGTATAAAGCTCTGTTTTCTTATGGGCTTGCTCTCTCCATTTCTAGGGCTGCAGCCCGGAACATGGTGTTGTTATAAAGAAGCATAGTATTACGAAAAGGAGCGCAAAGATGTTTTGCGCTCCTTTTTCTTTTTTGCAAAACAGACTAAATAAGCAGCCTTAGTACCGTCGCACTAAGCAGTGCCAGGCCAAAGGTTAAAACAATGATTTTCAAGGTGTCTTTAAGGCCGTTTTCACGCAGCATGACAAAGAACGTCGCCACGCAGGGCAAATACATAGCCATAAACACACAGGCCACCGCCAGCTGGTCCGGCGGCAGGCTAAACGGCTCCAGCAAAGCAATAGAAACGTCTTTGCGCAAAAAGCCCAAAAACAGCACCGGGGTAGCCTCTACCGGCAAATTCAGCAAGTACTGCACCGGATAGCGGAAAATCTTTGCCAGCCAATCGGTCAACCCTGAAAACTGCATTAAATCCACAAACAGCACACCCGCCAAAATAAGCGGCAGCGCATCGCCGAAATACTCTTTCATGCGCAGCCATATTTTGCGCGCCAGCGGACGCAGCTGAGGCACACTCCAGGAAGGGATTTCCATAAACATTTCCGGGGTGTCTCCCTTGAGCAGTTTATTTAAAATGGTCCCGGCTAAAATACCGTTTATAAACAAAACACCAAACACGATAAGCAAGTATTTTATCCCATACGGGGAAAGCATAGACAAAATCATAGCCGTCTGGGAAATACACGGCGCCAGCACCAAAATAAGCGCCAGTGCAATTATCCGTTCCCGGCGCGTTTCCAGCACGCGCACCCCCATCACCGCGGGCACCTTACAGCCAAAGCCCAGCATAATGGGGATTGCTCCGTATCCGTGCAAACCAATACGGTGCAGCAGGCGGTCCAACAATACTGCCAAACGCGGCAAATAGCCCAAATCGCCCAGAAAACCCAGCAGAGAATAAAATACCAACACAAAAGGCATCACATCTACCAGGGCAATCTTCAAGCCGTCAGATAACACGCCGAAATAATGTTCTCCTCCGTCACCCAGCAGGAATAAATACCACGGCGTCCCTTCCAAAAAGGCGAATATCTTCTGCAGGAAAGGGAAATAATAATTGTCATACAACGGCTCCAGCAAGCCGATAATCAGCTCTCCTATGTTCACAATTACAAACAAAGAAGCCAGCAGCACCACCAAGGCAATGGCTAGCCCGCTGATAGGGTGCGTGGCCCAAGCTTGCAATTTCTCAGTAAAGCTGGCGTGTTTATGATGAATTTTCTGCACGTGGCGCACAATGTCGCCAATTAAGCGCCATTTATCTTCCGGGGTGGGGGGAATAGTCAACACGCGCTCCTGTTTGCCGTCATTTTTTGCCAAACGGCCCACGGACACTTCCAAACGCTTCAGCCCTTCCCCCGTGGTGGCCACTACTGCAATTACGGGGATGCCTAAGCGTTTAGACAGGGCACGCACGTCAATGGAAATGCCTTTGCGCTGGGCCTCGTCAAATTTATTGAGCAGTAAAATCACGGGTTTGCCCAGGCTCATCAGCTCCAGCGTAAAATACAGATTGCGCTCCAAATGCGATGCGTCCGCCACGCAGACAATAAAGTCGTAATTTAATTCTTTAAACAAATCGCGCTTTTTGCCTTCTATCAGCCATTTCTCTTCCAAGCGGTACAAACCGGGAATGTCTATAATGTTATAGGTTTCCCCGTCAAAAACAGTAGTCCCATAATTCAGCCCCACTGTCGTGCCCGGAAAGTTAGATGACAATATGCCAATCCCCGTCAAGCGCGAAAAAAGCAGGCTTTTCCCTACATTGGGGTTCCCCGCCAATAAAAATGTATGCGTGCGGAAAGCGTCCTGTGGGCAGGCCGCCCCAGCGCAGGGAGCCACAATAATTTTCTTAGCCGTACGGGGGCCGATGGCCACCTCACTGCCGCATACAGAAATAACAAGGGGGGTTTTGCCGGCTTTGCGCACTACCGTTTGGCCTTTAGCCAAGCCCATGGCAGCCAGCTTGCCGGCTTGGGAACCTTCTGCCTGGACATCTTTTATCTCAGCGCAGGCGCCGGGTTTTAAATCAAGAAGCGTAAAAAGTGGTTGTGTTTCCATAAAAGTTAGTTATTCCTTACTTTTATATTGTAGCACACCCAGGGCAGATAACGCAACAGAAAATTTGAACATTCTTCCGTCGGCAAAAAATACGGCCTTTTCCTTGCCTGCCTCTCCTGAGAGATTTTTGGTATAATAAAGTATCGTAAAATTAACCATTCAGGAGAGACAAATTTATGGCTTACAAAGTGAACCCCGATGTCTGCATTAACTGCGGCGCCTGCGAATCTTCTTGCCCGGTTGGTGCTATTTCCGAACAGAACGGCAAACGCGCCATTGACGCCGCCAAATGCATTGAGTGCGGTGCTTGCGCCGGCACCTGCCCGGTCAGCGCTATTGCCCTGTAAGGCTTAACTGACTTTAACTAAACCCCTTGCCCTGGCAGGGGGTTTTTTATCAGGTAAAACGCAAGCTGACGCTTCCACCTGCGAATCTTCTTGCCCAGCCGGCACTATTTCCGAACAGAATGGCAAACGCGCCATTGACGCCGCCAAATGCATTGAGTGCGGTGCTTGCGCCGGCACCTGCCCGGCTAATACTTTCCCTCAGCTAAAGTTTTATATTTTTTATAGAGAAATAAGCCGGTTAAAACCATTTTTTATTTTCCCAACAGTTGGCCCCGCCAAATAGCACAGCATTTTCTATTAAATAAAACAAAAAAAGAGCAGGGGGATGTGCCCTGCTCTTTTTCAGAACCATTCGGGGGGTAAATCGAAAGGTTCTGGGGGGAGAAAATCTATACTTTTATGATACAACGGCAGAAGAAAAAATGCAAATGTTTTTTCATATATATTTAAATTCTTTTTATTTAAATATATATAGCTATTTTAAATTAACATTATTTTAAAACGGAGAAAAAAGAGAAAAATTTTTATCCAAACTCTCTTCCTATTGCTATAATATAAACATTGGAGGAAAAAATGAATAAACTTTACCTGACGCTATTGTTTGTTTTTGCAGTGGCTCCTTTGGCTTTGGCCCAAGAGCCGGACATCATTTATGTAGACGGCAAACCCGTTTATATTGGCGGCTTGGAACCTGTTGACCAGGCAGCAGCCAAAACCAAAGAAGAAATGATTAAAGCCGAAGCGGCGCGCTCCAACATTCCCGGTGATATTTACCGCGGCACCGTATTGGGCACCCAAACCCCCACCAACCGCGGGGAAGTATTCGGCAGCAAAGAAGTGACCTACCGGGGCAATGTATTGGGCCAACGCCCTACCGCAGCCGACGGGAAACAAATTCAAGGGGAAATTTACCGCGGGGAAGTTTTTGGTGCTACCCAAAAAAAATATGACGGAGAAACCTTGGGCAAACAGCCTTTGGCTAAAACCAAATATGTTTATGACACCTCTTTGGTACGCGCCATTAAAACCGGCGACGCCGACCGCGTCCGCACATTAATTTACGCCAATGTAGACGTAAACGAACGCAATTACGCCGGCATTACGCCGCTGACCATTGCCGCAGAAAAAGGCAACATGGATATCATTAAGCTTTTGATAGAAGAAGGGGCCGCCTCCGTTAATTTATCCTCCAGCTATGGCGTAACCCCACTCATCGCCGCTGCGGCCGCAGGCCAGCGCGAAGCAGTTAATTACTTGCTGAAAAACGGGGCTGACGCCACCGCAAAAGACGATTTGGGCAAAACAGCTCTGCTGCACGCCATGTCCGCCGATGACCGCCGTTTGACTGAAACGCTGCTCTCTTTAAACACCCGCGCCATTAATCTGCCTGACAATATGGGCAACACCCCGCTTATGTATGCGGCGCAAAACGGCAGCACCGATAATCTGCGCGTACTGCTCAAACACAAAGCAGACCCGGACTATCAAAACCCCGCCAACGGTTTTTCCGCTTTAAGCGCAGCGGCAGCCGCCGGGCAGGAAAAAGCCGCCCAGGTATTGGTCAGCCAGGGGGCAGACGTCAACCTGCAGGATAATGCCGGAAGAACCGCCTTATTCTATGCCGCTGAAAACGGACAGACAGCTTTAATCCGCCAGCTTTTGCGCATGGGAGCCAACATAAACGCCACCGACGCCAAAGGTAAAAATGTATTTATCGCCGCGGCAGAGGGGCAAAGCATTCCTTCCATGGAACTTCTGTTGAGAGAAGATTTCTCCATCAATTCCACCGATACCGACGGCAAAACCGCTCTTATGTACACCACCGCCAAAGGCACGAAAGCTTTGCAGTGGCTTATAGACAACGGGGCTGATTTGAATTTGCAGGACAGCAACGGCAACACCGCTTTAATGCACGCCATTAAAAACTTAAATGAAAAGGCCGCATTAATCTTAGTAAAAAATGATGTAGATTTAACCGCCGTAAACAAAGAAAATAAAGACGCTTTTGCTTTGGCGGCGGACTTAATGCCTAATTCCCCGGTGATGACGGTGCTGCAAGTAAAGAAACACTCCGTCCTGCAGCAGCAGCTGCAAGCCCGCGCCGCCGCGCAAGCTTTAGCTAATGAAGAACAGGCCAAAATGCGCGCCCAGGCACAGGCTTTGGCCCAGGAAAAACTGGCTGAAGTAGAGGCACTGGAAGCGCAGTTGCGCGAAGAAGAGGAATTAATCCGCCAATTAAATGAAGAAAAACTGGCCCAACAAGCAGAAGAGCTGAACCAGCAGAAAGAACAGCTCCGCCAGCAACTGCGCCAAGAATTAACCCAACAAGATGACGAGCTGGCCGCGTTGCAAAAGCAATTAGAAGAGGCCAAAGCCAAACGGGAAGCGCAAATCAATGCCCAGGTGGAAGAACGCCTGCAAAAAATGAACGCCGCCGCTGACGCAGCTAATGCAGCGGTCAACTCCACCCGCCAAGCGCTCGAGCCTCCTACCGTATTAATAGACTAGTGTTTCAAATTCTTACCATAAAAACCCCGCTTCTGATGAAAAAGAAGCGGGGTTTTTATATAGAAACAATTTCTATCTTAATCTAAATTATAAAAATACTATCCTTTAGAAATCTCTCAAGCCGGTGTTCCTAATCGCCGCTGATTTCTTTTTTCAACTCACAAAATTTTCAATTCCCCTAAAACCCCTGCACCGGCAAAGATTTTATACAAAAACTATTCCCAGCGCCCGCAGCGCTCTAAATACGATGAAAGTTCCGAGCTTTCGTCGGGATCTTTTGTTTTAAAATACATGCTTTGCGCTGTTTTGCCCGCCGCAAACTACGCATGCGAACTTTTCGTTTTTTTGTGGTGCTTTTTACGGCTCAACTCTTTTCCTGGGACATGCTGAGGAATAATTAAAAAAACGGGCCCCTTATTTGGGGCCCGTTTAAGAGCAAATTTTTATTTTCGCAGTTTACACCAGTTTAAAAAGGCGTGCCATTGCTCAAACAAATCTTCCGCTTCCTCTGCGTCCATATGCGGCTCCACCGGTGGAAGCAAACGCATGGTTTCCCATTGGGAAGCGTCTATTCCTGCTCCCTGCGCCGCCAGCAAAGCGGCCCCCGCCGCCGTACTTTCCGATTCAGAGCATGGCAACAGCCTACTTTGCAATATATCCGCCTGAGCACGCAGCAGAGAGCGGCATTTAGATAAGCCGCCTGTAACTTTAATTTCTGTACTTTTAATGCCAAAACGTTCCGCATAGAACACAATATCAGCCAAGAGCAGGGCCATCGCCCGTACAGCACCGGCTACGACATCCGCCTTTTGGGTACGAGGGGAAAAACCAGACAACACCGGCGCGGCGCCAAAATCCCAATACGGGGCCCCCAAACCGCCCAACGCAGGCAAAAACCACACCGGCTCTTTGGCGCTTTCACACAAAGCGTCCATTTCATCGGTGGAAAAAGAAAATCCTATTTCGCTCAGCCACGCAAAAGCCGTCCCGCAGGCGTTGACCGGTCCTTCCAGCAAATATTCGCCGGTGCCGGAAGCCACCGCCCCCACCGAGGTCAACAGCCCCGGCAGCAAATGCCGCTGGCTGCCGGTGTTGCGCATAAAGAAAGCGCCCGTGCCGTAATTAATACATGCCCCGCCCGCCACTATGCGCAGTGCACACAAAGCGGCCTGCTGGTCTCCTACGCACACCCGCACCGGCACCTGAATACCTTCATGTTCAAATACGCCGTAATCGTCTGCGGTGCGTTTAATTTGTGGCAGCCAGCCGCGCTCTATGCCAAAAGCCTGCAACAGCTGAGGCTCCCAATTAAAAGTGGATATATTTAAAAGCAACATGCGTTGGGCCAGCGTCGGGTCGCAGGCAAAAGTTTTGCCGCCCGTTAAGTGCCAAATAATATATGACGCCACCGGTCCCACGCACAGCCGTCCGTCCCGGGCGGCCTGTGCCGCTTCGGGTATGTTTTTAAGCGTCCAGGCAATTTTGGGCGCAGAATAAAACGGCGTTTTATACAGGCCGGTCAGCCGGTGCACAGTTTCCTGCGCAATTTCTGCCTGTGCCGCTTCCTCTGCGGCGCGTCCGTCCTGCCAGCTTAAAGCCGGGGCTACCGGGCGGCCGGTCAGCCGGTCCCAAAAAACAATGGTGGAGCGCTGGCTGGCTACGGAAATTGCGGCGCAATTACCCGCCCCTACCTGCGCCAATACCGCAAATAAAGCGTCCAGCTGTCCGGTCAACATTTCCCAGGCGTCAAATTCAGCCGTCACCTGTGCGCCGGCATTGCTTTGGCGGCGGGTTTCCAAGGCGCGGCTGGCCCGCGCGGCAACATGGCCCTTTTCATCAATAGCCAGTGCACGGGAAGTGGAACTGCCTTGGTCTATGGCAATAATAAATTTATTGTTCATCTTTATACCAGGTATTATTCTTTAGCAGCACATAGGCAGCTTTATCCAAAGAAAGCAGCGTTTCTTCCGCTTTTTTGGGGTCAAAATGTTCATTTAATTTTTCTTCTGATAAAATTTCTTTGCGGGTATGGCGTATGGCGCCGTCTTGGGTGATAAGCCCGATGTTTACCCCTTCCGACACCAAAGCCACACGCTCTGAGGCGTTGCGTTCGTCCAGCATATCGCGCCCCATGGCTGTATATGGCACGTCCAACCCAGCTAAGTTATACAAAGTAGGCACTAAATCCAACTGGGACACCACATAGTTTACGGTGCGGGGCTTTAAAATTTTCGGTGCATACAAGACCATAGGAATACGGAATTTATTGTACAAAGAATCCGAATCCGGCCCGCCGGACGTATGGTCCGCCACAAAAACAAACACCGTATTGTCAAACCACCCTTCTTCTTTGGCGCGTTTTAACAGCTCGCCTATAGACCAGTCCGCAAAATAGAGCGTGTTTTTAAAACCGTCGTCCCATGTTTTCCCTTTGTATTTGTTAAACTGCTCCAAAGTGCGGGCAAAAGGCGCATGGGTAATGCCGGTAAACACCATGCCCATAAAATTGCGGTTTTCTCGGTTTTTGACCAAGTCTGCGCCAAACATCAACCCATCGTAGTCATATCCAAATGGCGCCGTATCAATATAAGGCAACAATTCCTCCATATCTTCATTGCCATAGCTTCCTTCAGCTCCCAAATAAGAAGCCAAAGCGCATAAGCGGTAAGAGTCCCTGTCGGAAGTTTGTGCAAAAAACGTATCCCAGCCGGCCTGCGCCAAGGCCCCCGGGAAGCGGAAGAAGCTGGTCAGCTCCAGCCCGTAGCCAAACATAGGCAGCCCCGGCACCAGCGGCACCCCTGCCAGCACGCCGGCAAAACCAAACATACTTCGCAGCCCGACGGCATAGGCATTGGTAAAATTAACTCCGTCTTTGACTATTTGGTCAAATACCGGCGTAACGCCGAAATGATTGCCAGAAAGGGAATCCACATAATACGGGTGCCACCCTTCCAACAGGACAATAAAGAAATTGATATCTTTAGGCTGGCGGGGGGAAACGGGCCGGCGCATTAAGGGATATTTCTCATCTGGCACCATTTCTTCCGGCGCTATTAATAATTTTTGGGCGTTGGCTATAGCCTTGTCTGCCGGATAATTGCTTTGTATATCCACCGCCCCTTTGCGTCCCACCTGATAAGCGGTAAACACCCCGTTAAGCGTCAGCGCCGCCGCCGCAGGAGAAGAAGCATATTGATACACATCGGCAATGCCGATGGGCTTGCCAAAGCCCAAATGCCCGCGTATGCCCAGCACAATAAAGAGTATGCAGACAATCAGTTTAACCATCTCCCCTTTTGCATAATAGGGGTCAAAGACATAGCGGTATTTAAAAATTTTATGCACAAATACCCCGGCCACCGCCAGCAGCACAAACAACAGCAAAAGCGGCAGCAGCGCTTTGGTAAACATATAAGTCAGCACGAAGCCCCAGTCGGCGGAAATCTGTATAATCTCTTCGGCAATATGGCGTTTTACATACGGGAAATAAATCAAATCCGCCACCAAAAACCCCGCCATGACCATCAGCTCCAGCGCCATAAACAGCACACAGCTTTTTACATAGCGCACGGAATTGACCGGCAGGTTAAAAAGCAAAATCACCGGGCCGATAAAAAGAGCCACCACCGCCAAATCAAAACGCAGGCCGTTAAAAAAAGCACTCATAACCTGCCCAGCGGTCAACGAAGCAAAAGTGGAATGATACAGCAGAAACAAAGCCAGCCTAAACAAACTAAACATCAACATAGCAAACAGCACAATAGCTATGGAAAGTTTTATACGGAAATCGCTTCTTTTAGGTTTTTTAATCCACATTATTCTGCCTCGGTAATTTCTAAATCGGTTTGTTGTTTTTCCTGGGCCAGCGCGCGCAGCTTGGCTTTGGCTTCTTCGGAAACAGCAGGGTCAGAGAGCAAAGCGGCTATACTGCTTTGCGTAGGCACCAATGTTTTAGCAAGCAAATGCAGCGAGCGCAGGGCGTCTATGGTTTTGGCTTTGTCGGCAAATTCCAGGCGGCTTTTGTCTACAAGCTCTGCACGGAACTTAGAGCCAAAATGTCTTTTATAGCCCAGCTTGTCCATCAGCGCGGCAATTTCCTGGCGCAGACGCCGCTCCTCTTGGGTAATTTCGCCCAAGCGGTCTATTTTTTCCGCCAAAACCTCCGGCGCTGTTTTAGAGGCCGGGGCGCAAACCTGCGGCGCACAAACAGCAGCCGGGCCTTGTTTAAACGGATTATGGGCCGGGGGGGGAACGTCCGGTATTTTGGCGCCCCAACCGCTGGGACCGTCATATTCCTTCCCGGTAAACACGGGGCAAATATTGTGATAATCACACCAGCGGCATTTGTTTTCCTCTGGGTCCGGGGCAAATTTGCCCGCGCGGATACTGTCGGCCACGCCTAGTACCTTTTGCCAAAATTCATACATGTCTTTGTCGCTGCCGCGCTCAAACGTCAATTCCTGCAAAGACGGCAAATGATAAAAACTCAAACTCTCCACCCGGATTTCTTTTACTTTTGGGTCGGCTTTCTGCACCAACTGCAAAACGGTAGGGCTGTTTTCGGCAATTTTTTGGTACATCATCAGCTGGTCCGGCTCCCGCTGGACCGTTTTGCCCGTTTTATAGTCCAAAATTTTAATGCGTCCGTCCCCCAAATAGTCAATCCGGTCCAAAATGCTGATTAAGCTGAGGCCGTCCATATCCAGGGTGCTTTTCATTTCCACAGACAGCGGGTGCACCAGCGAATTGCCGTGCTTGCCGTAATAAGCGGCAATAATGCGGCAGCCTTCCTCATAGCCCAACCGCTCTTTCTCAGCCGAGGCATAACCTTTTTGCTCAAAAGAGGTACTGTCCCAATGGGTTTTGAAAAAAGAAAGCGCTTCCTGCAAGGTAGGGAAAGCCGGGTTAGCCGGGTTATACACATACTCCATTACTTCATGCAGGGCTGAGCCGAATGCAAAGTAATATTTCGGCAATTCAGGCAGCATATGGACGTAGCGGAATTTATACTTTTGCGGGCACTCTTTATACATGCCCATTTTAGAATAAGAAAAGGAAAGTTTTTTCACACCTAAACCCCTAAATTACATACTTAGTTTTATTGTAGCATTTTAAAGCCGCGGGAAAAGGGGGAAATAAGTACACGCGTGCGTGTACGCACCCGCGCGAAAGATAGGACCAACAGCAACACAGCAAAAGCCTTTTTCAAATAAACAGCCGCCGCCCATTATAGGGGGCACAAACACTTGCCATGCAAGCTCTGAAACGTCCAATATAGCCAACAGCTGCTTCTGGCAGTGATACTATCCTAATGTACACGCTGCCAGGCGGACTCATCTTGTTGTTATTTTTCCAAGAAGAATTATGGACTCTATGCGTATACGCCGCCAGCCTATTGCCGCATTTGTTTCATTTGCCGCGCTTGGGTGTTTGCGACAGGGAGAGGGAAATTGATACTTTTTGGCAGGAAGAAATGTTTTAGCATAAAAATACCCCCATACAGAATCGAACTGTAATCCCCTGCTTAGAAGGCAGGTGCTCTATCCGTTGAGCTATGGGGGCATAAAAACGACGCGCGGTCGCATCTTTTTTATTATTTTACAAAATTATCGTCTTGCTTGCACAAAAGCCCCGCTGAAAGCGGAGCTTTTGGCAAAATAAAAAGAGCTAAGCGGCAAGCGGCTATGAAACTTTACTTTTGCCGCCTTCAATCCATTTGCGCGTCAGTATCAGCCCAATAGGGGAAATACAGGCAATAAACGCGTAAATAAGCCACATTTCACCCGGGTGCTGTACGCCTTCTTTGGGGATAAAATGCGAAAGCATGGAGCCGGAATAGAGCCCGGTGGTAAACTTGGCCATAAACCATGGCAGCCCCGCCAAGCCCATATAAGCGCCCACTTGACCTACGGGAGCCAAATCACCTACGTATTCGTAAAAACGAGAGGACCAAGCCGCTTCGCCCAAAGAGAAAATAATTACATAAAGAATCAACATCGTCAGGCTGGGCTGCTGTCCAATAAGTAAAAACGTGGTCGCGGCAGAAATGCTGGTGCCGATAATAAGCATTTTAAACACGCTGACATTGCGCGTCAGCATGGCAATCAGCGGCACAAAAATAACAATAATAAAGGGATTAATACCATTAATCCATTCAAACTTAGCCGCCACTTCCGCCGGGAATACGCGGAAAATATAATCCGGCATGGTTAAAAACTGGTGGGCAAAGAGCGTCTGCACCGGCAGCAAAATAAAAATAAACCACATAAAACGCATGTCCCGAAAAGGCATTTCACTCAATCGCTGTTTCCAGGTTTTATTTTGGTTTTCCTCTTCGTTTGCTGCGGCTACGCGGCATTCTTTTTCCGTTTTTTTGGTAAACAGCGTCATGTGCGCAAGCAACAACACTCCCGTCAAGGCCGTACAGGTTAAAAATACACCCATAATACCCCAGCCTAAACCGTGAATATCTCCAATAAACGGATCTTTGGTGCGGATGAATGGGGATATAAAATTCTCAAACACAATCCCCAAATTCATAATCGCGTAAATAAAGCTAAAGGCAATGGCGGATACTTTTGGGTTAGTATACTCTTTGGCCCCGGCGTACAAAGCCGGCTGCAATATACCCGACCCCAAAGCCATTAAAACGATGGAAACCCAAGACATGGCATACCCCACGGCGTGCATACCTGCCTGGGAAGGAAGTTCCGCAAAACCTAATAATACCCTGCCGGAAAAAAGCAACATTAAGGCAATGGTCAATGCTTTGCGTACACCGTATTTGTCCGACACAAATCCTCCGCCGAACATAAACAACGTAACTAGCCCCGTAAAGGTAGATACGCTGACCCCCGTCATGGCATCACTCATGCCGACATTACCGCCCAAATAGAGCGTAAGCAGGGTCAGTATGCCAAAATAGGCAATGCCTTCCCCGAAGTTTACCAAGTTTACCAACCAAAACGCCCGCGAAGAAGAAAAAATAATTTTTAACTCTTCTTTTAGCGACGTTTTGGCCTTTGTGTCCGTTTGCGCGGTTTGCGCTATTTGTTCATTTTCACTCATAAGATTTATTATATTTTATATGGGCCCCGACGAAAAGAGTTTTTATATACTTGGCAGGCGTACACACAATTGCTACTATCATTTTATGCAACGATTGCTAAAACCTGCCGTACAAAAGCGCGCAGAAGAAATCAAACAACTTATTTTAAAAGACCAGCCCTTTGAGCAGCAACTGGGCACGCTTTATACGGATTTGCGCCTAGCCGGGAAACATGCCTGGGCCGTAGAGGTATATCAATTGCTGCTGCTTTATATACCGCCGCGGCACAAACAAAAACTTTTTCACCCAGCTTTGCTGCAGGCGTTTCTTTCTTTAGGCCATACAGCCCCGGCGCAGCAAATGGTCCAGCAACTTCTTAAGCAAAACCCCTCTGACCAGGAAACGCGCAAACTAAGCACAGGCCTGCGTATGCGCGCAGAACACACGCTGCCGCCGTATACGCCTATGGCGTCTTTAAGCAAATACGCCCAAGACGGCTCCTGCGCCGCCCATAAAAAACGGCCGGAAAACCTGCCGGAAACTTGGCAAAAAAGTTTTCAACATATTACTCCTGCCAAACTGCAGGAAATCGGATATTTTGCCAAACGCCGCCAGCTGGCCCGCACCCCACAGACATACCGCACCGCACTTATACAGACATTTGATGAATTGGCCTGCTGCTACTTAATGAAACACTACCACGCCGTAGCCGCCCTGTCTGGGGCTATGTTGGAAATATTGTTGGCCTTGCTGATACACAAAAAATGCAAGGTGAAAAAAATAGCCTGCAGCGGCAAAAAACCCCAAGCACTTTTTGATTTGCATTTGAACGAATTAATTACTATTTGCAGTGAAAAGGCTCTTCTCTGTGCCGCCACGCTTAAATTGCTGCGCGCAGCCCGCATGCAGCGCAATTTTATTCACCCGGGCAAAGAGCTGTTGCAACGCAGCAAACTGACGCCCGCCGGAGCCCGCGTATGTTTTTTGGCGGTGTTGGAAGTAACGGACGAATTATTCGCCCCGTCTAAAGGCAAATAAAAACACCCGTCTGCCTATCCACGAGTACATATTTTCAGCCTCACTATCCGGCCTGGCGCCCCATAGCGCTCAAAATACGCCAAACGTACACCGGGGCCGGCGCTTAAAAGAGTAAGGCCCCGCCTTCTCTCCGATTGCAGACTAGCCGCCTGCACACCGAGCGGCAGCTTCACAGGGCGCCAAGCCGAATAAGCTATAATTTATGATATGACTTATAAAAATATTTTTTGGTTTTGCTTTATAGAATTTATTTTATGGTGTTTGCTTTCGCTGGTGTATTTTACCATCAGCGGTTTCTATCCCACAGGCACCGGCATCGCTTTTACCGCGCTGTTTATTCCCGGCAACAACTTTATGTTTGCCGCCGGATTATTTGTTCTGTTAATACTGCTGCGTTTCATCGGGCCGCGCACGGCGGCTGTAGGCGCGACGGTGTTGGGTTCCGTTTTTAATATCGCCCTGCTGTTGGACATTTTTGTTTATACGCAATACCGCTTTCACATCAGCATGGCCATGTTACAGCTGTTTTTTGGCCCGGCCGGACGGGAAATTTTTGTATTCCCGGCCGCTACTTATTTTATTTTGGCAGTGGCCTTGGCAGTCATTATCGCAGCCACTTGGGGACTGGGCAAACTGGCGCGCAAAATTCCGTGGGGCGGCAAAGCCGCCGCTGCCGTAACGCTGCTGCTTGTATTTATATTCGCCGGATATAACGGCATGTATGCCTGGGGCAAATTTATGGCAGTGCCCTCTGTGCTTACCCAAGTCACCTATCTGCCCTGGGCCCAGCCGCTGAGCATGAACCGCCGCCTGCGCAAAATGGGCTTTGAGCCCGCCAGCCAACCTTATGAAACACCGCGCGCCGGGGCTTTAAATTATCCGCTGGCCCAATTATCCTGCCAAGCACAAACAAAGCCTAATATCTTGGTCATATTAATTGATTCCTGGCGGGCAGATGCCTTCTGCCAAGACATCACGCCTCATTTGTACGCCGCGTACAAAAATGCGCCTAATGCTTTCTACTTTACCGACCACTTAGCCGGCGGAAATGCCACAGAAGCGGGAGTGTTTTCGCTGTTTTATTCCATGCCGTATTCGTATTGGGACAGCGTAACCGGTGCCAAAATACGCCCCGTCCTTATGCAGGAGCTTGATGAGCAAGGCTACCAGTTTGGCATTTACGCCAGCTCTAAACTCAACAGTCCCGAATTTAACCAAAATATCTTCTCCCATATTGACCCGCTGCGCATATCTTCCAATGGGAACTCCAAATGGGAGCGCGATGAGGACGCCCAAAAAGAATTTCTCTCTTTTTTGGATAACCGGGATAAAGAACGTCCGTTTTTTGGTTTTCTCTTTTATGATTCCGCCCACGGGCAAGAGTTTCCGCCAGATTACCAGGCCCCTTTTACGCCATACGGCGACAAAATGAATTACTTGCTCTTAACCAAAAACACGGATCCAACCCCCTACATGAACCGTTATAAAAATGCCGTGCATTACATTGACCACCTGATAGGCAATTTGTTTGACGAACTGAAAAAGCGCGGCCTGGATAAAAACACCATCATTGTATTGACTGGAGACCACGGGCAGGAAGTCAACGATACCCGCAATAACTTCTGGGGCCACAACAGCAATTTTGCCAAATACCAAACCCATGTGCCGCTGCTGGTATGGTGGCCGGGCAAACAAGGCGGGGAAAAGGCTTACCGTACCTCCCATTATGACATAGTGCCCGCGCTGCTTACCCACGCGCTGTCCTGTACCAACCCCACCAAGGATTACAGCTCCGGCTATGATTTGTTTGACCAGACGCCGCGGCCTTGGACCTTGATTTTAAGTTATACCAACAAAGCCATACGGGAAGAGAATATCATTTCCGTACTCAACAATTACGGCGGCATGACCAATTATGACGAAAATTTTGTTCCTTCGGATAAATCTGTCAGCCCGCAGGCCTTGGCAGAAAGCCTAAAGGAATTCAGCCATTTTTATAAATAATCCGCCAGGACGGCAGCCGCTAGTTACGCTGGCCTGAGAGGGAAATGGACTGAAATGAGAGTAGAACAAGTAAAAGATTTTTTAAACAAACAGGGGCTTCTGCCGCAATATAGGCAGTTTGCCGTATCTTCCGCCACGGTAGAGCTGGCGGCCAAAGCCGTAGGCTGCCCGCCGCAGCACATTGTAAAAACTTTGGCTTTCAAAACCAAAGCGGGGCCCATAGTCGTCTGTGTATGCGGCGCGGCAAAAGTGGACAATAAAAAATTTAAAGCAGTCTTTGGAGAAAAAGCCGTTTTCCCGCACGGAGAAGAGGTAGAACAATTGACCGGGCACCCTGCCGGAGGCGTCTGCCCTTTTGCACTCAATGAGGGGGTGCGGGTTTTTCTAGACGAAAGTATCCGCCCGTTTGATTTTGTCTATCCGGCCGCCGGCGCACCCAATAACGCGGTACGCCTCTCGCCGGCTCAATTGCAGGAGCTGACCGGGGCGCAGTGGATAGATATTTCCAAATTTTCGCCCAGCCCTCTCTAAAATAAAACATAAGGACTACAAAGCAGGGCCGCCCTTTAGAGGGCCGCTGCTTTAAATGGATTTTTACAAGAGGAAAGGGTTTTCTTTAAAAGAAAAATCTGCTATAGTAAGTCCATACAGCATATTCTTTATGGGAGAAAAGGGTTATGAACATACTTAAAACATATTTCTTTGCGGAAATAGCCAAGTTCTATCGTTTATTATTGGCTGACGGCACAAAGCCGATTTTTTGGACGGAAAAATTCTGTCAGGGACGGGAAAAAAGAAAAGCCTTTTGGATGTATTTTTTATTTAATGTTATAGGGATTCTGGCATTGGGCTTATTGTCCACTCTTACTGACGTTTTGAGTAAATTTTTCCTTATATTGCTATTGCTATATACTCTTGTCATATTACTGCCCACCATCTCCATAGCAGGCCGCCGTTTGCATGATGCAAACTTTCGCATATGGTGGTTGTTTTTGTTTTTTATTCCAATGGCTGGGCAAATAGCTTTGCTAATTTTATTGGCGTTGCCGAGCACGCCTGGAACCAATCGCTTTGGAGAAGGAAAGTAAAAACAGTTTTTCCGCCGCCCGTCTGCTGACGGGCGGTTTTTTATGGCTGTTGTTTTTTGCCAAAGGACAGCCTCCGCACGTCAAAGAAATTGCTAAAATATTTTTATGAAATTATTTGCCCGTTTGTTTATTTTACTGTTATGCGCCTCTCTTCTCTACAGCAGCGCCATGTATGGCTATGTGTGGCTGCAAATGCGCCCGATCGATCCTATCACCACCGTTTCAGGCCTTCAATCCTTAGACACGCGCCCGCAGGTGCACTTAATACACGCTGTCAATTCCGTCCGCCGGGCTAAGGCCAAAGACAGCCATTATGAGGGACTAGAGCTGGATTTAAACCGTATGGACGGACGCTTACTGGTGGCACACGATGAAAAAGATTTTAAAGACGCCGTTTCTTTAGAGCAGATTTTTTCCACCGTTAAAAATCCCCAGCAAAAGACTTGGTGGATTGATTTAAAAACCACCCTGACCCAAGCCGATATTGATGAGCTCAAAACTCTGGCCGCCCGTTTCAGCATTAATCCGCGCCGCATGTTTTTTGAAACCGGAGGAGGGGAAACCGCCGATTTACTGACCCAAAACGGCTTTCCCATTTTGTTGCAGGTAGTCAACGGCTTTAACGAAGATGAACAAGACCCGCAAAAACGCGCCGAGTTAAACGCCCAAATGGAAGAGAATATCCGCCGCTACCGCCCCTTTGCCATCGCGGGCAGTTTGGGCAAATATCCGTATTTAAAGGCTTATTTTCCCAACTATAACAAAGCCATTTACAGCGCCACCACTGTGCGCCCCAGTTTGAAGAAGAAATTTTTAAAAGACGCCCTGTTTAAAGACCCGCATGTACTTCTTTTCATGCAGGACGAATATACCTGGGCCCCTTTTTAACTGTTAAGGAGATTTATGCCACATACTGCAATCACTAGAGAGCAAGCCTTGGCCCTGCTCAAAAAATACAACCAGGAACCCTTTCACCTTATGCATGCCTTTACGGTGGAAGCCGTCATGCGCTGGTACGCCGTACAATCGGGCCGGGCAGAAGAGGCTGATTTTTGGGCCTTGTGCGGCCTGCTGCATGATATAGATTTTGAAAAATATCCGCAGGAGCACTGCCAAAAAGCGCCCCAACTGCTGGCGGAAATCCAAGCCGAGCCGGAGCTGGTGCACGCCGTGTGCGCACACGGCTATGGGCTGGTGTCTGAGGTAAAGCCGGAGAGCGAAATGGAAAAATTTCTTTTTGCCGCCGACGAACTGACCGGCCTTATCGGAGCGGCGGCCCGCATGCGCCCGTCTAAAAGCACCAAAGACATGGAGCTTGCCAGCCTCAAGAAAAAATTTAAAGATAAAAAATTCGCCGCCGGCTGTTCGCGCGATGTCATCAAACAAGGGGCCGATATGCTGGGCTGGGAGCTGGACAAACTATTAGATACAGTACTGCAGGCCATGCGTGAAACGGAAGACGCCGTTTCCGCCCAAACCGCCGCCTTGTAACCTCATCAGAAAGAGAGCATCTTTTGGGGTTTTAGGCAGATTTGCCTTTAAAAACTTACGCAGACGCTGTGTGCCGGAGCACTTGCCTTTAAAAACTTGTGCAGACTATATCCCAGCACTTGCCTTTACAAAACTTGCGCAGACTGTGCCTGAGCTCTTGCCTTTAAAAAACTTGTGCAGGCTTTATCCCAGCATTTGCTTTTAAAAACTTGCGCAGGAGGTGCTTTATTCTGCCTTCACTACTATGTAAAAGCGCAACACTTTACCATTCGCCCTCTCCCGCTTGGCATAGGCCGAATAGCATACCAAACAAAACCCGCCTAAAGGAGGGCTTTTTCTTATATCAAATTTTACTTAGAATGACGCGGTGCTACATGTTTTTTTCCAGCTCGGCAAAAAATTCCGTTGCTTTTTGCTGGAAGAACAGATCGCTCACACCGTCTGTATAAGCAGACGGCTGGGTGTTGACCTCTATAATTTTAGCTCTATGCTGTTTAGCCAAAAGCGGCAAACTGCACGCCGGCATGACCTGCCCCGCTGTGCCGACCACCACCATTACATCAGCCTTAGAAGCCATTTCTACAGAGGCCTGATAAGCCGCCGCAGGGATACCTTCCCCATAAAATACAAAATCGGGCTTAAGCACTCCGCCGCAGCTGCAGCGCGGAGGCAAAGTGTCTAATGCGACATCCTTCGTAAGGTATACCCGCCCGCAGTTAATACAGTGCATTTGCTTGATAGTGCCGTGAAATTCCTGCACGTTTTTGCTGCCGGCTTTTTGGTGCAGGCCGTCAATATTTTGCGTAATCACCCCGCAAAAACCGCCCCGCGCTTCCAATGCGGCAATAACCTGGTGGGCTTTGTTGGGCTGGGCTTCATTCATACATGTGAAAAAAATCTTTTTCATTTCCTCCCAGCTGCGCTTGGGGTCTGAATAGAAAAAATCTATTTCAATAAATTTAGGGTCGTACTGGTTCCACAAACCGCCGCGGCCCGTGAAAGGGGGAATGCCGCTCTCTACCGACACGCCGGCCCCCGTAAACACCACGCCCCGCTGGGCGTTTTTAATTAAATTTATCGCTTGCTTCATACCTGCTATAATATAATTTTGGGGCGAATATGAACAACTCTCTCAAGGTCAAGGAAATCATCGCCAGGGGTTATATTAACCCTTCCAAACTGCCGGGGTCGGATTATGTTATCAATCCCTACGTCGGCTGTCCGCACCGCTGTATGTACTGTTATGCCGAATTTATGAAACGCTTTTCCAACCACGACGAACCCTGGGGCACCTTTGTAGATGTTAAAATACGCAGCACCTCCACCCGCCCCATCAATTTAGCCGGAAAAAATGTATTTCTAAGTTCTGTAACCGACTGCTATAACCCGCTGGAAGAAAAATATGAACTCACCCGCAAACTGCTGCAGCAGCTGCGCTACAGCGGGGCCGCCATTACTATTTTGACCAAATCCGCCCTGGTGCTGCGCGACTTAGATATTTTTAGGCAAATGCCAGACATTACCATCGGCGTTTCCATGAACACAACAGATGACCTTTTCCGCCAAGAAATAGAACCCGGCGCCGCCAGCGTATTAAACAGACTTTATGTCTTAAAAACTCTGCGCGAAAACGGCATACGAAACTGGATGCATGTCTCTCCGCTGTTTCCGCATTTTTCCGACTGGAAAGCCCTGCTGGAAGCGGCCGCCGGCTTTACGGACCGCTTTACGTTTGAAAACCTCAAACTGCGCGCCGCCGCTTTGCCGCGCGTGCTGCTTTATATCACGCAAAAGCACCCACAGTTAAAAGAACTTTACGAACAAATCTACCGCCAAAACAATATGGACTATTGGCGCAGCACGCGCAAAGAAATTTTGGCTTTTTGCAATGCGCGCAAAATATCGGCCGCGGTGCATTTCTCCGAAAAAGAACCGCAGGAATAATCTGACCCCAAAAACCGCTTGCTCTGCACGCCGTTTATTTACTAATCTGACAAGGGGGAGTTATGTCTCAAATCAAACGCGCCATTTACAATACCTTGCAGTTTAACCACCACAGCAAACTGACCAGCGCCATCAACGGCTTTATCATTTTGCTTATTTTGCTCAGCGTACCCGTAGACGTTATAGAAAGCTTGGGCGACGCAGGGCCCCGTCTAAAACGCCTGGTATTGCATTTGGATTTGTTTATGAGTGCGGTGTTTGCGCTGGAATATGCCCTGCGCGTAATTACCTGCACCGCTGACCCCCGCTACGCCAAACCCATCAGCGGACGCATTAAATATATGCTGACCCCACTGATGATTATAGACTTGCTGGCTATCTCGCCGTTCTTTATTTTAGGGGCGGGCTATTTGCGCATGCTGCGTGTATTTCGTATTTTAATGCTCATGCGCTACACCAACGCCATTGAACTGATAAATACCGTAGTATCTAAAAAGAAATCAGAGCTAATGATTTGCGGTGCGTTTATCTTAATGCTGTGGGTGTGGAGCGCGTTTATGATTTACCGGGTGGAACATGTGGCCCAGCCGCTGGTATTTCGCAATATGTTAGACGCAATGTGGTGGTCGGTGGAAACGTTTACCACGCTGGGATACGGGGACCTATATCCCATTACCTATTTGGGCCGCGCTATTGCCGCCGTTACAGTAGCGGCGGGGCTGATCTTATTTGCCATTACCACCGCGGTGCTGACGGCGGGTATCGTGCAGGAAATACAGCGTTTTGAAAAAAGAAATAAAAAACCGCCTGAGGTATAGCCGCTCTTTTCTAGACAGCCCCTGCGATAAAGCAGGGGGTGTCATTTTTCAGATTCATTTTGCTGTAAATTGCTGCGACACCGGCGCATATATAAAAAATTAATCCGCCGGGCCGGCCCCATTAGAAGAAGGCGCCTGTTCCGGCGTTTCAAGCGTTTCTTCCGGCGGGGCGGAGGGGTGGCGGTCCATACGGAAGCTGATATCTTTTATTTTCTTCAAGCAATTTATCATATAAACCGTCTGGCCGTTTTCATACACTTTTTTAATCCCGTGAAATTCCGTTTCAAACCCCGGGAAAAGGTTGTCAAAGTCCTGGCTGATTTGCAAAAAGCCCAAAATCTCTCCGCCCTCAGAAGGGAAACGTTCCCCGGGCATAATCAGCGGCACGCCGGGGGGGTAGGGCAAAATCATAAATACGCTTACGCGCCCGGCCGCTTCGCCTAATGGCACATACTCCGTCTTGCCTTCCACCAAGCCATAATACGCTTTATGCGGCAAAAGCGCCTGCTCCGGCAGGGTGCTGTAGAGAGAGCTGACCGTCTTCATAATCTGTCGCTTTTTCAAAAAGCGGTGCAAGCGGGCGCATAAATCTTTTAGCCCTTCTTCCGGACGGTAAAAATCCGGGTGCTGCGCCACTAAATCGGGAAATACGTCTTGCAGCGGCTCATTTTCATCGTAGGCGGTTTTAAAAGCGTGCAAAGCCTGCAAAAGCTCGCGGCTACGGTCTATACTCACGCCGGGCGCAAACAAGAAAAGCAAATTGTAAAAACCAATTTTTTCCGGCACAATGTTTTTGCGCTCCAAAAACTTGCGTACCACCGCGGCAGGTATACCCTCTTCTTCCATAGACGCGTCTGCCCGCACGCCGGGGGTAAGCAATGTTACCTTAAGCGGGTCTAACAACAAATCATCTTCTTCATTTACGGCAGTGCCAGTCCAAGAAGCGCCCGGTTGCATTTTCCACTGGGCCGGGTCTTTTTCTAAACGTTTTCTGGGCGGCTGCCATGGGGTAAACCACCAGGTACCGCTCTTGCGGTAGCGCTCCCCGGCCAGGCGCACCACATGGCGGAAGCGGATAGCTTGGTCTAAGGCTTTATTTATCAGCTCATAGCCGCGGTCGCGCATAATGCGCGCGCTGACGTCCAGCGAAGCAAACAGCGGGTAAAACGGCGATGTACTGGCGTGCATAAGGTTAGCCTCCACCAACCCCTGCGGGTCCAGCTCCTGCTTGCCGGTACCTTGTTTGAAATGCAGCATAGACCCCTGGGAAAAAGCCAACAGCATTTTATGCGTAGACTGCGTGGCAAACACCGCAGGCATATGCACGCCGCGTTTTTTTTGAAACGGACTCATCGCGTAGCGCCCGTCATAAAAAGGGTGAAACGCCGCATAGGCAAACCACGCCTCATCAAAAAGCAAAAAATGGGTTTGATTGGCCAGCAAACTTTTCACTTTGTCTGCATTATAAATAACGCCGTCGTAGGTGGAATTGGTCAGCACCGCCAGCTGCACCTTAGGGGCCTTTTTATTGCGCACCCATTTGCTTTGCTGTACTTTTTCTTTGACAGCCTGGGGCGTCATTTCTTCCAGACTAATAGGCCCCAGCAAGCCGTAGGAGCTAGGCTTGGGACGCAGATAAATGGGAATAGCCTCGTTCATAATAATAGCATGCATAATGGATTTGTGGCAGTTGCGGTCCACCAGCACCACGTCATTGGGAGCTACGGTGGCAAAGAACACAATTTTATTGGCAGTAGAAGTGCCGTTTAAAACAAAAAAAGTCGTCTGTGCGCCAAATATTTCCGCGGCCTGGCGTTCCGCCTCGCCGGCGGGTCCTTCGTGCTCCAAAATAGAGCCCAGGTCCGCCACGCTGCTGGAAAGGTCAGAAAGAAATAAATTGCGCCCATAAAATTCATAAAAATCTTTGCCCGCCGGCGTGGCCTGCATACCCCGGCCGCTGGCGTGGCCCGGCGTGCTCCACAGGGCGGCCTTTTTGCGCGCGTAGTTTTTAAGCGTCTTGTAAAAAGGGGGGAGTTTTTCTGTTTCGTTCTCGTTCATATATGTTTATTATTGTATATAAAAATGACAAATTTTCCTTAAAATTTAAATTTCTAAATCAGCTTTCTTCTTTCCTGCATATGCCTACATAAAAACGCCCTGCCGCAAAGCAGGGCGTTTGAAACCTATACACGCTAAATACTGACCAGCCCACGGGAAAAAACATACACCGCCACCAGAGCCGCCAACACAAGCAAATACATAAACGCTTTTTCTCCCGCACCGAAAAAAACGGGTTTTCCGTCTTGCTGTTGGCGCCGCGCCCAGATAAACACCGGCACCCCAAGCGCCAGGAAAATAACCGCCAGGAACAGGTATTTCAGCCCCGCCGCATACACCAGCCATAAGCCATAGCCCGTGCCGATAATGGAGGTAAACAGCGCCGCGGCGCGGCCCTTTTTAGCCACTTGGCTGTACTCGCCGTCCTCCACCAGTTTCCACAAATACGCCGTGCTGAAAATATACGCCGGCAGCACCATCACCCCGGTAATGGAAAGCATGGTATTCCAGGCATTGTTAGAGAAATACACCATCAAAATAGCCAGCTGCATTAAGCCGCTGGTCACCCACAAAGATACGCTGGGGGACCCGTTTTTATTCTCCCGCGCAAACTGCTTGGGGAACGTGCCGTTCTGCGCCGCCGCCTGCGGGATTTCGGCGGTAATCATCGTCCAGGCTAGCCAGCTGGAAAGCACCGCTATCACAAGGCCAATGTTCATTACCCACGCACCCCACGGGCCGACCACTTTTTCCAGCACGCCGGCGGTAGACGGATTGGCAACAGAAGCCAGCTCCTGCTGGGTTAAAAACCCAAACGGCAACAGCGAAAGCAAAATATAAATCACCAAGCAGCCCAAAAAGCCCAGTATGGTGGCTTTGCTGACATCATTTTGGCTTTTGGCGCGGTTAGACATGACCACCGCCCCTTCTATGCCGATAAACGCCCACAGCGTGACCAACATCGTGCTTTTAAGCTGCGTGCCCAAGCCGCCCAAGCTTTTGCCGCCTTCGGCCATTTTGCCCCAGAAGTTAAAATCAAATTTATCCATATGGAAGCTAAAGAGCAAAATAATAATAAACAAAAACAGCGGCACCAGCTTGCCCACGGTGCCGATAATGTTCATCACCGCCGCTTGGCGCACCCCGCGCAGCACCACAAAGTTAAACACCCATATCAAAATGGAGCCGCCGATAATGGACCACAAATTATTGCCGCCCTGGAAGTACGGCGGAAAAAAATAATTCAGCGCGTCCATTGTAATAACGGCATACCCCACATTGCCAAAAATTTGGCACAGCCAATACCCCCAGCCGATGGTAAAGCCCGCATACGGGCCAAACCCTTCCCGTGCGTACATATAAATGCCGGCGGTCAAATCCGGCTTTACGCGGGAAAGAATGCTAAACGTATTGGCAATAAAATATATGCCAAACCCGGTGATGACCCACGCCAGTAACACAGCCCCGGCGCTGGCGCCGGCGGCCATATTTTGGGGGAGGGAGAAAATCCCGCCCCCGACCATAGAACTGATAACAATGCTGGCCAGGCCGATAATGCCCAGCTTCTTGACCGCAGAAACAGACGAGTCGTTATTCTCTGCCATAGCTCCCCCAATACAAAACCTTAGTCCATCGGTTTAACGCCTTTGGCTACCGCCAGCGGCGCGAATTTGAAGTTTAAAAAGCCCATTACCGTCAAGCAGTACGCAAAAGGTTTGGTAATGTTGATGTAATTGTGCCACATCTGAAATTCGCTGTGTTTTTCCACCCCGCGGATTTCCAGCTCGTGCTTTAAGGATTTATTGAGCCACATTTCGCAATGGCCTTTGGCAATTTCATCGTCAATAGGCGTGTCAAAATACTCCACATATTCCGCCGCCCAGCCGCCTACAAGATTGCCTTTTTTGTCTTTGCCCCAGCACACCCCCAAGCCGGTGGCAATGGCTTTGTGCTCGGTAATATTGGCGCCGTTGCCGGCCATAATCACTTCCAGCACCGCGCCGTGTTTAAACTGGTCCGCCACTGCGTCCACCGGCACGATATTTTGGTAGAGCTCTTTAGGCAACACCGAAGTATAAGGCACCACATTGAAGTTTTCTATCTTGGCCTGCAAAAGCGCAGAGTCGTAGCAAAAGGTTTCAAACGGCTGTGGCGGAATACCGTCCTCTGCCTGTCCGGCACCGCCGGAAATAAACGCCAAGGTGGGATAGCGGGTCCCCAGTTGAATATCTTGCATAGTTCTCTCCTTTTATGTCCAGTATGTTCACAGCATAATTGTCGTCCGCAGGCCGGCTACCGTAACTACATGGTCGCCGCTGCCTAAAGCCGCCCGCGGATAAATTTGCACATCAGGCGTGATGGTCAGCATTTTGCCTATGCCCCACACCCATTGCAGCTCCAGCGCCGTTTCTCCGCTGCGCCATGAAGCAGGGTAACCCAAGGCCTCTCCGTCAGCGCGGTTATACACCGCCCCCAACGTGATGACATCTAAGTCATTGCGCTCAAGTGGATTTAAATAAGAGAGCGCCAGCGCATAGGAATTTTTAATGGTGTTGATATTGCCGTCTGAACCATTGGCCCGGGCGGAAACGGCCCATTTTTTGCCAAAATTTTGGCTGGCGTTAAACGACCAGCCCCGCCCTATGCCCGGCTGATCCGCCACGGACGGCTGGTAATAATACAGAAAAGAATACTGCCCCGCACCCAAGCCTTTAATGGTGGGGCTGTAAGAGATGGAGCCAAACCACGTGTAATACCCGCCGAAAGCGTGGTTTAACTGTATGGTCTGCCCGTCTATATTAGAGGCGTCCTGCCAGCCGGCGGCCAGCGTCCAGCTGCCCGGGGCGGCCTGTACATAACCGCCAAAGCTGGCTATCGGATAAACCGAGGTGCCGTTTTGGGACAGGGCATAATTAAACAGCGCCGTCTGCTGATTGTCTAAATAGTTGGAGCCGTCAAAGTTATAGAGGGGGAACTGGCCTATGGTAAAAGAGAGCCAATCCATTTTCCCCGGCAGGGTATGGGTATAAGAAAGCTGGGAGAAAATCTCTTGGTTTGCTGTATAATCGTTCTGTGCCGATAATAAATCCAGGCGGTTTTGCAGCGTAGTGCCCTGTATGCCCCAATAGTGGATATATGTGTAGTTAAAATTAATCTGCCCAGAGCCAAAACGGGTATCTGTAAATAAATCCCAGGTAACATAAGGATAGTAGTAGCCCTGGATAGAGGTTTGTTTGGCGCTGGGGGCGCCGCGCTGAAGCAGGTAGCTAATATCGGCCCCTACCTGCAGGCCGAGGTGCTTGGTGACCTCTTCTTCCCAGCCCAAATACTCTTTTCCAAAAGACTGCAAAGAATCATGGTGCAATAAATGCGCCCGCGCCAGCACGCGCTGGTGTTTGGCGGTATGCTGGGTCAAATTGACCTCTTCCTGCGCCCAAAGCGAACCGACACAGCTCAGCATAACCCCCAAAACAACACCCGCCGCTGTTTTTATTTTCATATTTACCCCCGAATGTTTTTATTTACGCTAATATTTGCCCGCGCCGCCGGACAAGAGAGGAAAAGGGTTAGTTTCAACAAGAGAAACTCTCTCCGTCGGCGTGGAACAACAAAATAACCCTTTTTTTCTGCCGCCAGAAAGAAAAAACTCCCCAAATAAACCGCGAATTTTGCGCTCGTCTGCCACATCTTTATAAAAACAGGGCCGCGCCAAATAAAAAATCCGGCCTGGCGGGGAACAAACACATACAATAAATATCTCCCGACCTGGTAGGCAATAACACCATACAATACCCCGGCCTGGCGGGGAGCAAACACAAAAAAAACCGGCCATTTACTGACCGGTCTTAATAAAAAGACATTCCTTGGCTTTATACTTTTGACGGGCAAGCCCCGCGGCAAAGGCTCAGCTAAACAAGCCTTCTTGCTTTTTGGGTTCGTCCAATGCGGCGGGCGGCGGGACGGATTTAGCCGTATTTTTGCCGCGGCCTTTAGAGCCGTCATAGTCATAATGCATGCGCTTCAGCAGGCGGACGTTTTCTTTGGTCAGCGGCGCTTCATAAACGTCTATAATGCGCTGGGCGGTGGGCAGCAGGGCCCCTTTATTTCCGTCTATATGTCCGCGGGCGGTTTTTACGGCGTCAAAAGCGTTGGCTACGGCATTTTCCGTCTTGGCAAAGTTGACCAAAAAGTCATTAAACTTCTCCATCAGCTTGAAAATATCTTCTTTCAAATCTTCCATATACTCATGCTGTTTATCAATATCCCACAGCTTAGACACCATTTTCAGCGTGCTCATCAGCGACGTGGCAGACACCAGCGCAATGTTGTTTTTCCACGCTTCGCCCAGCACATCCGGGTCCTGCGACACCGCCGCCAGCAAAGCGCTTTCCGGATAGACAAACATCAACGTATAATCAGGCTGCACTTTATCGCCCTGCTCCTGGAATTTCTTGTAATATTTTTTGGCGGAAAGATCCCGTATCGTACGCTTGAGGTCTTTGACATGGGCGTCTAACAGAGCGGCCTTTTTTTCAGGATCTTGCTCGTTGTAATAGTCCATATAATGGTTAAAAATTGTTTTAGAGTCCACCACAATCCAGCGGTCTTTAGGCAGGGCAATTTGTACATCTACGCGTTTGCCCTCTTCGGACACTTGCTCAAAATAATCCAGCCCCTCTTGAAGGCCCGCACTGTCTAAAATATGTTTAAGGGCCTCTTCGCCCCAGCTGCCGCGCACAATGGCCTCTCCTTTAATGGCGTTTGCCAGGCTGACGGCGCTTTGATCTATTTTTTCCGTGGATTTCATTACATCAGCCAAGCCCTTTTCCAGCCGGGCCTGTTTTTCGCCCGTCAGACGTTCCATATCATTTACTTTCTTGACAAAGGTTTCCAACTGCAGCGTCAGCGGACGCAAGGCTTCTGCATTTTTGCTCTCCAGGCCTTTGCTTTTTTCTTCCAAGATTTTAGACGCCAAATCGGCAAACTGCGCCCGGTAAGTGGCTGCCAGTTCGTTAAAGTTTTTCTCTACTAAAACGCGTTCTTTCTCCAAAGAAGCAGCCTGCTCCTGCAGGCGGGCATTGGCAGCCCCCAACGCGGCGTTTTGCTCACGCAAGGCGGCGCTGTCCTGCGTTTCTTTTAGCAGGCGGGCATTCTCCTGCGCCAGCATATCCCGGCGGGGTTTGCCGTAAAAATAGGCGGCGCAGGCCCCCAAAGCCGCCCCGCACAACAAAGCCAGTAAAATATAAAAAATAGTCATTCTTTGCTCCTTTCTCTTTTTTTAATCATAACAATTTTGGACCGCTCTTCCAAACCCAAAGCGATACTAAAAAACAATCTTCCGCTTTCGTTGTGACTTTCCATACCGCAGCGGCTTTATTTTTCCGCAACATGCCTAAAAAATTTGCGCTAAAATAAAAAAGTTTTTATAGAATATAGGTATCTTAATAAAAAAGGGGAAAAACATGAACAAACTGCTTACTCTTACCCTATTAGGCGCCCTGTGCTTGGGCGTTGGCTGTGCTTCCGGCGGTTCTACCGCCACCTCTGCGGCAAATACACCAATGACGCTGGACGAAGCGCTGCAAAAATCAGCTGAAACGCGCCAGAAACTGATGGACGCCAAAGAAGCGTATGAAAACGCCAAAGCCGCGGCAGAAGCCAGCCAAGAAAACAATACCAGCTTCTCTACGGAAATGGCCAAACAGGCGGTGCAGAGCAAAATAGACGAATCTAAACAAAAACTGCAAGATGAAGCCAATGCCTGGAAAGAAGTATTGAACTAAGCCGGCTTTATACAAAAACCCCTGCCCTCTTGGGCAGGGGTTTTGTTTTGTCTAAATAACGCCCGCCGAACAGCCTCTATTTCTGCTTTTCTTATCTGCATGAGCGGGGGATTTTTCTAAGCGACAGCCGTCAACACAGCCTCACATTTACCTCTCTTGTCCGCCCGGGCAGGAGATTTTTCTTTAAGCAACAACCGCCTAAACGCCCCCTATCCGCTCTTTAGCTTAACAGGGCCGGGAGCACTTGGCAACATCGGGGCCCAAAAGAGTGAAACCCCGACTATAAATTTTTTCTCCGCGCACTTCCGTCAAAGGCCTGTTGCTACACACAAAGAGGGGCAATATCCGCGCACTTTCGCCAAAGGGCCGGTTGTTTTCTCCACAAAGGAGGGGAAAGAGCCGTAAAAATAAATTTTTTGCCGTTTAAACATCCCCTATTTATATTTTTTCCACACAAAAAAGGGGGATATATTGCCCCGCAGGAGAGGGGATACTTTTCCCCAAAGAAAAACTACCCGGCCTTCTCTTTTTACATAACAAAACCCCCGCATAAAAGCGGGGGTTTTGTAATGGGAAGTTTTACTCAGCCTCTGCCGGAGCCGGCGGCGGGGGAGGAAGCTCTCCATCTGGGCCCATCGCATGCGGGCCTTTCGGGCCGGCTTCGGGCCCTCTGTGGCCTTTGGGGCCGGCTTCCGGAACAGCCCGGGGGCCTTTAGGCATATGCCCGTAGCTGCGCAGGGCTTCGCCCAGGTCGCCGTCTTCGGCGATGACCTTATCGGTCATTTTTTCAATCCAAGCGTTCTTGGCGGCGGGCTCTTGCTCTTTGTTCAACGCTTCTCTCATATCCGCCAGGCGTTTTTCAAAGGCTTTGATTTGCTCGGAGCGCATTTCAATTTGCTCGTCGCGCACGGTATTTAATACTTCACCGATTTCTTCACGCGCGGAAGCCTGTTTTTTGCTGCCCTCTTTGGCTTTCTTATATTCTTTGACCAGTTTTTCCAATTTTTCTTCATTGGCTTTAAACTGGGCCTTTCGGGCCTTGCGCTCGGCTTTGGCGGCGTCCATTTTCGCTTTTCTGTCCGCCTTATCGCCCTTCTTAAGCATTTCGTGCCGAGGGGCTTTGTCTTTCACAGGGCATTCATCGCCTTTGCACTTAGGGGCGGCAAAAGCAGCCGTACTAAACACCAGCAATGCAGCCAATACGAGTAATTTTTTCATGTTTCCTCCCTTCTCCTTAAAATCTTTCTTCAAAAGCCTCAAAATCCGCCACAAAACTATTGTATTCTTCATCAGCTTCGGCAGAAATATAGGCCACCAGCTCTTGTCCGTCATCTTGAAAACGACTCATATAAGGCCCGGTCAGAAAGAAAAACACGCCCGCGCCTAATACCAAAGCCGCGGCCAGCACCGGTTTGACTACCCGCCGCCACCAGCCTTTGCCCGCCGAAGCACCTGCCAAAACGCCTTCCACCAGCGTTTGCGGAGCGGCGGGGGGAACCAACGCCTGCTGCGTCTGCTGCAAAAAGTCCATTTCCCGCTGGCAATGCGGGCACTGGGCCAAATGTTCTTTGAACGCGGCAGCCTGCTGCGCTTCCAATTCGCCGTAAAAATACAGCGTCAGGTTTTCACATTCGTTTTTCATGGTTATGCCTCGTCCTGTAACATTTTTTGCATTTTGTGTATGCCGCGGTGGTGGTCGGCCAGTACCGTACCGAGGGGGCGGTTTAAAAGCTCAGACGCTTCTTTAAACGTCATATATTGCTTGAGGTAAATCGCTTCCCGTTGGGCCGGCGGCAGACGCAAAGACGCATTGCGTATGCGCTGGGCCAGCTCGGCTCTTTCCAGGCCTTCCAGCGGCAGTGGGTCATTGCCGGGCAGTTCATCGTGCCAATAGGAGTTGCCTTCTTCATCAGTGTCATCTAATGAAACCAGTTTGTCTTGATCGCGGAAATAATTTAAAATCCGGTTCCGCGCCGCCGTAAAAAGATAGCTCTTGAGCTTTCCTTCTGGGCGGTAGTCATGGATACGGCGGTAAAAATTCAAAAATACTTCTTGAAAAATATCGCCGGCGGCGCCTTCGTCGCGCACCATGACCATGATATACTGGTACAGCATATTTTTGTACCGGTACACCAGCTCATTAAAACACCCCTCGTCTCCATTTTGGAAACCGACTACCAATTCATCATCACTTTGCCCGTTCATGTCGTCTCCACCTTTATCTAAACCCAAAAACGGCTGTTTTATTGCACTTTTTATTTTTTTCTAAAAATCACGACTCAACGCTTCTTTTTACTGTAGCAAAATTAGAACCGCCAACGGAAAAAGAAAAGGATTATTTAAAATGAAAAATGTATTTCTCTCTTAAACAGATACGCCGCCGCTCCCTGCCAATATGCCGATTCTGTCCCTGCAAAGTGCAAAAAAGCCCGGCTGAAAACCGGGCTTTTGCAGGACAAAAAAGCAGGCTATTCGTAGCGCAAAGCGTCAATAGGCGTGAGTTTGGAAGCTTTATAGGCCGGATAATACCCAAAGAAAATACCCGTCGCCGCGGAAAAGCCAAACGCAATAAAAATGGAGGGAATACTAAGCTGCGCCGGAATACTGGTGCTGTTGGCCGCCACCACCAGCGTAGCCACTATCCCTATCAACACGCCGATAAGACCGCCGAAACAAGAAAGGGTAACCGCTTCCACCAAAAACTGCAGGCGGATATCTGCACTGGTGGCGCCGATAGCCATGCGAATACCGATTTCGCGCGTGCGCTCCGTCACAGACACCAGCATAATGTTCATTACGCCAATGCCGCCTACCAGCAAAGACACCGCCCCAATCACGCCCAGCAAAATACCCATCGTTTTGCTGGCGGCTTTGGCTTCCTCCACAAAAGAGGCAAAGTCATCCAACTGGAAATCATCTTCAGCCAGCGGGTGTATTTTGTGCGTATTGCGCACCGTATTGGCTATTTCTTCTTTTGTTTCTTCTATGGTATTGAAATCCTTTACGCGGATAATGACGCGGTCCAATGCCCGGCGGTCGCTTTTGTTCCAGCCGGTGTTCATTTTCACTTTGCCGGTGGTGTATGGAATGAGGGTTCCCTCGTCCATATCAAAGCCCATACCGCCCTGTCCGTTCTTTTTCATTACTCCTACCACTTTAAACGGAATGTTATCAAAAATAACGGTTTTTCCTACGGCGTCCACATCATTAAAAATAGTTTGCGCCGCCGTAGCGCCCAACACAGCCACCTGGGCGTAGTCGTCCACTTCCCGCTCGGTAAATTCGCGGCCTTTTTCAATTTCCCAGTCATAGGTTTTAAAAATATCCGTATCCGTAGCCAACACGTCTATAGAAGTGGAAGTATAGCCGTATTTAACCTCAAAGCCGGAGCTGATATAGGGTGCGGCCGCTTCCACGCCGGGCAAACGGCGTATGGCGCGCACATCGTCCATCGTCACGTCTTTGGGGGAAGAAATACTCTCGTCCAAATCCCATGGCTGGCGCAAATACAAAATGTTGGTGCCAAAGCGCGAAAACCGCTCCGACATACTCTGCTGTGTACCAGACCCCACCGCCAACATCGTAATAACCGCCGCTACGCCGATTACAATGCCCAGGCTGGTCAGCGCAGAGCGCATTTTATTGGCAAAAATGGCTTTGACAGAAATGCGAAAAACGGAAAGCAGCGTATCTATCATTTTTTCACCTCATCGCTTACTTTTTGCCCGTCGCGGAAGGTAATCAGACGGCCCGCATACTGTGCAATGTCGGGCTCGTGTGTAATCAAAATAATGGTTTTGCCCATTTCTTTATTTAAGCGGGTAAAAAGGTCCATCACTTCTATACTCATTTTAGTGTCCAGGTTACCGGTCGGTTCGTCGGCAAAAATAATGGGCGCGTCACACACCAAGCTGCGCGCAATAGCTACGCGCTGCTGCTGCCCGCCGGAAAGCTGGTTGGGCATATGAAAAGCCCGCTGCTCCAGGCCAACGGCTTTGAGCGCCTCCAGCGCTTTTTCGCGCCGCAAATGCGAGGGGGTATGGTTGTATACCATCGGCAGTTCCACATTTTCTACAGCGGTGGTGCGGCTGATGAGGTTAAACCCCTGAAATACAAAGCCGATTTTGCGGTTGCGCACGCCGGCCAGTTTGGACAAATCCGTCGCAGTTACATCTATGCCGTCTAAAATATATTTGCCCTGGGTCGGCTTATCTAGACAACCCAAAATATTCATAAAAGTGGACTTGCCGCTGCCGGAAGGGCCCATTACCGCCACGAACTCGCCGCGCTCTATGGAAATACTGACCCCCTGCAGGGCGTGCACTTCCACATCGCCTACGACGTATGTTTTATATAAATTCGTGGTTTCAATCAGGCTCATTTATCTTCTCC
Source organism: uncultured Elusimicrobiales bacterium (assembly GCA_944326725.1). Classification (GTDB taxonomy): domain Bacteria; phylum Elusimicrobiota; class Elusimicrobia; order Elusimicrobiales; family Elusimicrobiaceae; genus Avelusimicrobium. Next base: position 45,610 of record CALVFA010000019.1, read on the forward strand.
GTCCCGGGCGCGGACGATTGTTGGCGGTGGGCATAGCTGCACCTGCTTTATTTTCAGACACAATGACCCGCTGGCCTTCCTGCAAATCGCCGTCCGTAATCTCGGTACGTTTTTCAGAAATAATGCCAATGCTTACCGGTATGCGGCGGGGCTGCATAGTGGCTGAATCCAGCACCCACACGCCGGTAGTATCAAATTTTTCCATATTGGTGCTGGGGGAGAAACGCAACGCCTCATTAGGCACCAAAAGCACGTCTTTTCTGTCGGTTGTCTTAATAGTAATGGTAGCGGTCATGCCGGGCATAAATTTGCCGTCTGCGTTGTCTACGTTAATCACTACAGTATAGGTAGTGGAAGAAGACGAAGACGTGCTGGAAGAGGAACTGGACGAAGAGGTATAATTGGTACGCACCTGGCGCACCGTACCGGAGAATTTTTCATCGGGGTAGCCGTCTAAGGTAAATTCGGCGGTTTGGCCTTCTTTAATTTTCACCACGTCAGCCTCAGACACTTTGGCTTCTATCTGCATTTTGGTTAAATCTTCCGCCAGCGTGAACATTTCCGGCGTAGAATAACCGGCCGTCAAGGACTGGCCCTCGCTTACTTTTTTGGTCAGCACCACCCCGTCCACCGGTGAAACGATGCGCGTATTGTCCAAGTCTTTTTTGGCGCTGTCCAAGCTGGCCTGCGCCTGAATCACGCGCGATTCGGCAGAGTTTAAAGAACTTTTGGCGTTTACAAATTCCAGCTCATACTGTTCCAAATCCGTCTTGGCCACATATTCTTTGTCATACAAAGACTGGTAGCGCTTGAGGTTGATTTGAGCCAAGTTATAGGTCATCTTGGCAGATTCCAGCTCCTCTTTGGCAGAGGAAAGGCTGGCTACAGCCTGGTCATAGTTGGCCTGGATTTGGGTAGGGTCAATCAGGGCCATCAAATCGCCTTTTTTGACCTGTGTATTGTAATCTACATAAATAGCCAAAATTTCGCCAGACACCAAGGCACCCACTTCGGTGGTGTTCACCGGGGCTATCGGGCCGGAGGCTTCCACAATATCCTCTATGTCGCCTTTTCTCACTTCAGCCGTACGGTACAGCGGCGCCGGGGGGGCCTGAAAGAAAAACTTCCACACCAAAAACCCCGCCGCGCACACTGCCAGCAAAAGGAGGAGCTTGATCCATTTGGAGCGGTTTTTAAACCAATTCCACATACCGGAAAAAATATTTATTTTCATATTATCTGGTACCCATCGCTTTTTTAAGTTCCGCCAACGCTACGGCATAATCGTAGCGGGCGGTCAGTAAATTCAATTCTGAATCCGTATAGGCCACTTCGGCGTCTTTTAAGGCAATCATATCGCCGATGCCTTCATTGTAGCGGCCGCGGGCCAAGTCCAGGTTTTCTTTGGCCTTTTCCACCGTAGATTGCGCCACAGGGATACTTTCCGCCGCTTCATTAAGCGCAATAAACGCGTTTTGCACTTCCAGAAAAACGTCGTTAGATAAGCTGCGGTCGCTGTTTTGCGCAGAAGACAAATTAATGCGCGCCTGCTTGACGCCGTTATAGACGTTTAAAGCGCTGAAAATGGGAATTTCCACCCCCGCAAACAAACGGGTTTGGTCATTGTCCAAGCGGAACTCGTCGCCGCTTTTGCTAAAAGAGGCCCCCAGCGTAAAGGTGGGCCAGTAGCCTGCTTTGGCCTGATTGAGTTTTATTTCGCTGATTTCCAAGGCTGTTTTAGAAGAGCGTACATCGGGGCGGTTGGCATAAGCCTCGGTCAGAGCTTGGTCAAAACTCAGCGTAAAAGGCTCCGCCTCTATAGTATCGTCTAAAATCAAAGGCTTTTCGCGCGTAACGCCCATTACATTAGCCAGGGCGGCGGTTTGGGTTTTAACCAGGTTTTTGGCGCGGATTAAGCTTAAAACTTCATTGTTCAGGTTCACTTCCGCCGTAGTAACATCTACTTTCGGGCGCAAGCCTTCGTCAAAAAACGCTTTGGTGCGGTCATACTGCTCCTGATACAAATCACGCGACTGGGTGCGTATAGCCACCGCCCGTTGGGCCGAAAGCAGGGCATAGTATGCGCTTTTTACATCAGCGATGATTGCATTTTCCGTATCGCACAAATCCATTTGGGCGCGCTCCAGCTCCAGCCGCTGGGTTTTAATGTTGCGCACCATATCGGTAATGCCGGAAAGAGTGATAGAGGCGTCAATAGAAGAGGACCCCTGTCCATGGTCGGTGCGGGAAGCGGGGGGGATTTTTTGGTTAACATATTCCTGCTGGGCCGAAGCCGATACCGTAGGCAGAAACTCCGCCTTGGCGCTGCTTAATGTCACCGCGGCCGATTCCACCGCCAAGCGCGCGCTGACAACGCGCGGGCTGTTGGCCAGGGCAATGCGCACGCAATCGTTTACCGTCAGTTTTTCATCTAAAGAAGGAAGGGGTCTGTTGGCTTCTTCCAATTCAGTAAGCGCAGCGGCCGCTTCCGCCTGGGCTTGCGCGGCTAAAGAAGCGGGTTCCGGAAAATGCACGGACACATTTTCCGCACTGACTCCCGCCGCCTGGGCCGGAGACACCACCGCCTCTGCAGAAGCCGCCTGCGCCGCCTCTTCCGGCTGCGCGGCCGCCTCCTCAGCCTGCGGCTGCGCGGTCTGCGTTTGCTGGGCAGTATCCGACGCGGCAGCCTGCGGCGGCTGCGGCAGTTGCGCACACAGCATACCCGTCGTTAACAAAAAAACGCAAAGTAACAAAATGTTTTCTTTTTTCATTTTCATTATTATATAAATAAAACCGGCTCTGCCGAATAAAAATTTACAATATTCCCTTTATACGCAACACGTAAGAAACGCTTTTTATTGCATTTTATTTCCAACAGGCGCGGCCTGGCCCCGGTTCTTCCATTTTTACTATAATAAGGATATGTGGAAACCTATTGCTTTATTAACTCTCTCCAACTTATTTATGACAGTGGCCTGGTACGGGCACTTAAAACACAAAAGCACCGCGCTGTGGGCTGTTATTTTAATCAGCTGGGGAATTGCCTTTTTTGAATACTGCCTGCAAGTGCCGGCCAACCGCATGGGAAGCGGCTATTTTACCGTCACACAGCTTAAAGTGATGCAGGAAATTATTACGCTGGCGGTATTTACGGTGTTCTCTTTGCTTTATTTTCACGAACACTTCCGTTGGAACCATTTGGCTTCATTTGTTTTATTGGTAGGCGCCGTATTTTTAACCTTTAAAAATTGGTAGAAAACGCTATGAAAAACAAACATAAGCTTTTTACCCAAATGGCGGAGCTGGTAGCGGCCCAATCCACTTGCTGCCGTATGCAGGTGGGGGCGGTATTGGTCAAAGACAGCCGCGTTATCAGCATTGGCTTTAACGGCTCTCCCTCTGGGCAGGAGCATTGTGAAGACCATTTTGCAGAGCTGTACCAAACCGCCTTTAAAAACCAATTTGCCACGTATGAAGATTTCCGTGCCAGCCGCACTTTTTACGACGCCCATGGCAAATGGTCCATTGAAAATGAACTGCACGCGGAACAAAACGCCATTTTGTTCGCGGCCAAAAACGGCATTGCCACCGCGGGGAGCACGCTTTACGTTACCTATTCTCCCTGCGTACACTGCGCCAAAGTAATTGCCAGCGCCGGCATTGTGCGGGTGTTCTACAAAAACTTATACGACCGCAGCCAAGACGGCCTTATCTTTTTGGATAAAAACGGCATTGAGTGCCGCCAGCTGACGGAAGAAGAACTGGCCTGATTTACACAACGGCCCCGCCCAAAGCGGGGCCGTTTTGCCTCTGCTGGGTAGATGAAAATAAAAGCCCCTTTTTGCCAGAACACCAAAGGCCAATATCCGTCTTTTTTGCGGGAAACCAAAAAGCAAGCAGAGCAGTCCAAGAGTTCCAAAGAAAGTTTTTTTTTAATATAATAAAGTATATGGAAAACACGAATCAAGAATCTCTGTCTTCTTACGTTTCAAAACTCATCGATGTTTGCAAAGCCCACAAAAAGGCCCTGTTGGTTGCGGTGGTACTGATTGCCGTAATCGGCGGCGGGTGGAGCTTGTATTCATCTCACAAAGAAAAGACCTTGCAGGACTCTTGGGCTCAGTTTTACAACGCCCAAGTCATGCTCTTGACGCAAGGCTCTGCGGCAGGTTTTGCCGCTATTGACCAGCTCAACGCCGCCTATCCCAATACAGACGCCGCTTACTACGGGCGCCTGATGCAGGCGGATTTATTGTTTACGGAAGAAAATTATGCCCAATCCGTAGACATATATAAGGAACTGCTCAAAGCCAAAAACCCGCATATACGCATGATTGCCGCCGTATCATTGGGCGCGGCACAACAGGCGATTAAAGAATATGCCGCTTCTATTGAAACACTGCAAAATTTCATTGCGGCCAATCCCTCCAGCTTTGCATTGCCGCAGGCTTATTTCTCTTTGGCTCTAAGCCAGGAGCTCTCCGGTGATAAAGCCGCCGCGCTGGAAACCTACAAAAAAGTCTTAGAAGATTACACCAAAACGTATTTCGGTGTATTTGCCAAAGACAAAATCAATCAATTAAGCAAATAAATAAATCCCTTTCCGCTTAGGCGGAAAGGGATTTTCCTTTTGTAAAGAATACATAAACACAAGGACTCATCATGCAAAAAACACTTAAGACGTTAGCCGTACTCGTATTGCCGGTGTTATTCTGCGCCGATGTGCAGGGCGCCGGTTTTGCGCTGTATGAATACAGCGCCAGAACCACCGCTATGGGCGGTGCCACGATGGCCAACAAAGCAGAAGCGGCCTCTTTGGCGGTCAACCCCGCGTTGATTACCGAACTGGAAGGCACGCAGGCCCAGGTAGGTTTGACCATTGTTACCGCAGACGCCAAGACAAGCGTAGCCGGCTCTGCCCGCACGCTGAAAAATGATGTATGGTATTTGCCCAATTTCTTTATTACCCGGAAATGGAGCGACCAAGTATCCTTTGGTTTGGGCGGATATTCCCGCTACGGTTTAGGCGGCCAGTACAACGGCCCAGTACAGACCTGGCCCGGCAGCAATTTGGCTTATAAAGTAAGCGTGGAAACCTTTTCTTTCACGCCGACCATTGCCGTAAAAGCCAATGATGAATTATCCGTAGCCATGGGATTGGAAGCGATGATAATCGGCTTCTCTCAAAACTCTTTCTCTACCGCGGCAAGAGGACCCTATGAAGTCAGCGGCTCCGGCGTAAGCTGGGGGGGCAACTTCTCCTTAATTTACAAACCGTTGTGGGCGGAAAAATGGGCCTTTGGTGCCATGTACCGCTCCAAAGTCAAACAGAACTTAAACGGCCGCATTAACGCCGGCAACATGACTATCCCGGACCCGATTAATATCCACAGCGGAGACGCCGAAGGCGCCATCGCTTTGCCCGACAGCATTTCTGCCGGTATTTCTTATCAAGCGACGGATAAATGGGTACTGGAAGCCGGTATCGTGGGCACGTTCTGGAGCTCTTACGACCAAATCTTAATCCAGTACAAAGACAACAGCGCCAACCCCTTTGTATACAACAACAAGAACTACAAAGACGTGTACCGCTTAAACTTCGGCACGGAATACCAGCTCAACAAAAACTGGGCCTTGCGCGCCGGATACGTATTTGATAAATCCCCGATTAATAGTAAGGAAATGGACACCCTGGTCCCGGTGGACGACCGCCACATTGCCAGCGTAGGCGTGGGCTATGCCCAAGACAACTGGACGCTGGACTTTGCTTACGCTCATGTGTTTGCCAAAGACTTGAGCGGTATTTCCGGTCAAATGTCTAGTGTCATGGGAACACCGATTGCCGTCAAATACACCGACGGAAAGAGCGATATGTTCTCTCTGACGTTTGGTTATAAATTCTAAAAAAATGCTGACAAAAACCCCCGGGTTAACCCCGGGGGTTTTTTATTGCCACAGACAGATTTAGCTACCCAAGCACTATTTTACAAAACCTCATTGTCACGGCCGGCCTATTTGCGCAAGCATTACCAAAACTTACCGGCACAAATCCTGTTGAGATAATATTTTTTGCAAAAGACGAGGGAAAGCATATTCTTTCAAATTTTGCTGCGCCACCGGAGAAAATCCTTCTGGCACAGGAAACGATCTTGGCACAGTTACCAGGTAAAACCACGCATATATTACCCGATGGGAAAGCACATGCTTTACCGGACCGCAGAGCAAACAAGGGGTGCAAGAGGAAAAGTATTTCTGCCAAAGAGGGTTCTTTTTTAACTGCTCTAAAGTAACAGGGCCATCGGTTTCTATTAACGGAAATTCATAAAGCCCCCGCCAAATATCTTGTTTCTCCCGCCGGTGCAGCCATGTGCAGCGGCCCTGCTTTACATATATATAGGAAAAGAAGCGGTTAGAAATAGAAGTTTTATCTTTACGTACAGGCAGCTGGCTCACGCGCCCGGTTTTATAAGCAACGCAGCGGCGGGAGAATGGACATTTTTTGCAATCCGGCTGACCGGGCACGCACTGCAAGGCCCCAAAATCCATAATAGCTTGGTTATAATCGTCCGGACGACGAATATCCAACAGCTTTTGGGCTAAATCATGAAAACACTTTTTTCCCGCCGCCGTGTCAGCAGGGGTATCTATCCCAAATATTCGGGCCAAGACCCGGTACACATTGCCGTCCACCACCGCATAGGGCATTTGATAAGCAAAAGAGCAAATGGCCGCCGCCGTATATTCGCCCACTCCTTTTAAAGCAAGCACTTCAGGATAAGAGGAGGGGAAAACCCCGTTCATACTCCGCGCGGCCTCATGCAAGTTGCGCGCCCGGCTGTAATAGCCCAGCCCTTCCCAGTATTTCAACACCTCATCTTGGCTTGCCTCCGCCAAGCTCTGCACATTGGGGAAGCGTTTCACAAAACGCAAAAAATAATCATACCCCTGCGCTACGCGGGTCTGCTGCAAAATAATCTCTGAAATCCAGATAAGATACGGGTCTTTCACTTCCCGCCAAGGAAGCGCCCTTTTATGTATGGCATACCAAGAGAGTAAAATAGAGGAGAAATCTTTCATAGGCAGTTCTATTTTACTATTTTTTAGTATTCCGCCGGGATTTTGGAGCCTAGTCAAAGGTTTTGAGACTTTTTATCAGCTCTTTTCTCCTAATTGCAGCTAAGTTTGATTTTTCAGTAGCCTTGAAGCCCTCAATATACCCTATTTTTGTTTTAAAGCATTTTCCGCTAATGTCAAAAACCAATATAACTGAATATTTTGTGAAAATTAATTCCAATAAAAAACAGGGGGAAAAGAGGGGGAAATACTTTTATTTAAAAATACAAATTCGAACCTGATTTTGCAAAAAAATATTTTGGTTTTTCTTATCCTGTTTTTAACAAAAAACGACCCCAAATTACAAAATGTTAAAAAAATAAAGCCTGTTTTTGCTGTTTTTGAAAATAAAAAAATCATTACCAGTTTTTCGGACTCTGCAAAACAACCTCCAAAGAGCCATTTAAAGATACGCAAAAATCTAAGTCTTAATAGCATATTAGTATTTTTTAATCCTCTTTCAGGCCTGTTTTTTCATACGTCCGCTTATATTTTGAAAGGCAAAACTGCTGTTTTCTCGTCGGAGAAATAGACTTGTGCACAATTTGTGACATATGTTGACATATAATTGACATATATTGACATATGTCAAAATATTTCTTATTATATGTCAAAAGGCTGTGTAAATCCCGGTGGATAACCCTTTTAAAAGGAGATAAAATCTTATGGCGTCTGATATGGAAAACAAGGTCAAAATACGCTTTAAATTTCGCTCCGGAGAGGAGTTTGAAGCAGAAGGCAGCCCTGATTTTATTGAGAAACAGCGGGCGGACTTCCTGCATTTAATTGGAAAAGAAAAAAAGGCTCCTGCGTGCCCGCCCTCCACTTTTAATCACCCGCAATACACCCCAGCGGAAAGACCGCAGCCAACACCGGCAGCCCCAGGCCACACCTTATCCACCCAAACAGATGAAAGCTTTTCTTCCGCTCCGGCTGCCCTGCGAAGAGGCCATGAGTCAGCCTCGGCCCCGCTCCAGGCACAAGAAGTGCCGGACGGAGCCTTTCCAGCCCTCTCTCCGGCGCCGCATTTTGACAGCCCCAGCCGCACCGCTTCAGAAGGATACCACTCCTCTCATTTTGCATTTTCTCAGGGGCCAGAAAGGGTTTCTTCCCCGCAGAATAACTCTTTAGAGCAGGGGGACAACCTGCGCTGGTGGGAAGAAATTGCAAAAATAGAGAATGAACACGTCTTTTTACGCAAAAAAAGCCGCTTGCTTTCTCCCGAAACAGCCGCCCTGCTGTTAATCGGGGCGGCACAGAGCCTACTCAAAACTCCGCAATACAGTGCCTTGGCTCTGTCCAAGTCTTTAGCCAAATCCGGCTACGGAGGGGGGCGGTTGGACCGTATTTTGGGCGGAGAAATCAAAAGGGGGACTATCCTGGCCTTTGGAAGTAAGCGATCCCGCGCTTACCGCCTGTCTGATGAAGGGTTTGCCAGGGCTTTTGTCTTGGCCGGGAAAATAGCCGAGGAGTGGCATTAATACTCCAATCCGCCCAAACCCCACACACCAATCCCTTTTTTACAGCCCAAATACCCTGAATTTGGGGGCCTATTTTACAGCCAAACACCCTGAGCTTGGTCCTATTTTACAGCCCAAACGCTCTGAACCAGGGCCCTATTAAGGGATCATTGCAAATTCTCTTTACTTGGGTCTCAAGAACATTCATTTAAAGTTATGTCCAGCCAAAATGCACTTTCTAGAATATTCTTTTAGGCAAAGATTTTATATTTCCAAATAAACCAAAAAACTCACATCATATTTCCCCATTTTTATCAATGCAAAATCGCACTTGTTTTTGCAAAATATTTTTCTGGACTAATAACAAATATTTTGTTTGGCAGAAAAAGGGAAAAAACAGATAAAAATAGAGCGCAGGGGGAGTATTTGTCAGATTAAAATAACTAACGATAATTTTTATTATGTTAACTTAATTGTAGATAAAATCAGATTTTAAACATCTATATTTAATATTATATAAAATCTATTTTTGTTTAAATATTAATGATTTTTAAATAAAAAATATCAAAATACTTTAGATTTATTCTAGAAGCAAAAAAATGTTTTTTATCAACACAACAAAATAGCAAAATATTTTGCAAACACTAAAATTTTGACCTGAAATTGATTACAAAAAGAGTTGAACTGGTTATAAAAAATATTATTGAAAACTGTAAATTTTAGGTTGTTTTTGCAAAGAAAAACAAAGAGTTATCCTATTTATTAAACGCAAAATTAGCTCTTTTTTTAAAATGCCCTAAAACATTTTCCCCCATATCCCAGTTACCCCCTTTTGGTCCTGGGGCATTTTAAAAAAGGCCTTAATTTTGCTTTTAGCTGTTTTTGCTACCACTATGGGCCGAACAGGGGTCTTTTATCTGCTAGATAGTTCTCCTATCCTTGTTTTAGTTTTATCTTAGGCTTAAACAATATGCCTTGAGAGTACGCTGTTGTCTTATTTGATATCAAGAGAAGGATATTTTAGGGGATAGTATAAAGGCAGTTTGGGAGTATAGTATAGGTCGGACAATCTGCGGTGTGCCAGCAATTTGGGGTACTATAAGGCGGTTTGAGAATATAGTATAGGAGATTTTTTGGGGGTATAGTATAAAAGGTGAAGTTTGCACACACTTTAGCTTGCAACGGTATAGTATAGGCGGTATTGAGGGTAGCATAAAAGGTTTCTTTTTCATTTTGAAAGGCTATGGCGGGAGGGCTGGGCAGCGGAGCTAAACCAAACGGACTTCTAGCTACATTATCAAGCAGCATGATGTCCAAACATAAAAGACGCCTAGACTAGCCCGGGTCTTTTATGTTTTCCTTGGGCAGCAGAGAGCAAAAAGTAATTTGTAAACAAAACAGATTTAGCATATTGTATTGGGCTGGATTTATAAAACATAACTACACGGTATAAATAAAGAGCACAACCCAAACGAGCCCACTTTTGGAAAATATGGAAAATTTGGAAAATATAAAACAATATCTAAAATCTGAGAGGAAAAGGGGGAAAACTGCCCTTTTTTCTTTTGCAGGCGGTATTAACAAAACTTTTTCTCCCCCCTTTAAAACCCGCCGCTTTTGGCTTTTGGCTTTCTTAGCCTTAACGTTTAGCCCCTTCCCCCTTTAGCCTTTTTAGCTTTTAACTTCTAGCATTTAGTGTTCGGCGCTTGGGGTTTCGTGTTTAGCATTTGGCTTTTAGTTTTTAGCTTATGACTTTTTAGCTTTTAGATTCATGTTTTCCCCACTCTAACAGGAGACTAATTTGCTCAAAGGAGTTCTCTCTCCTTTACTTACAGGGTCCCCCCAAAAAGCTTTTTCCCCATGCTTGCTCTTCCTGCATAAAAGGGAGATTTCCCCCCCCTTTCGTAAGATTCCACATTTTACAAAACCACTCTATAGCGTCTAGCCTCACCCATAGGTGCCGGCTTACTTTTCACTCGGCACGAGCTACGTTCTCTTTTGTCAATATATGTACGCCCAAGGGGACACACCATAGCACTAAAGCCCGCCCATAATATATCTGCCTTTTTACCTTGTTTTACGATACGACCTCTCATTTACATTCAAATAAGCGCCAGGCGCACCTCTGAGAGACTACGCAATA
>CALVFA010000020.1 GCA_944326725.1 uncultured Elusimicrobiales bacterium
CGCTCTTGCTGGACGCAGGCCAATGATACAGGGCGGAAAATATGCAAGGGCATGCAGGGGCAAGGCTTTCTTTATACAGACAATGAACTCTAAACAAAGCTTTCCTGATAAGCAAAAGCCGCCTGTGTTAGGCGGCTTTTGCAATGTATCACTATAGTCTGTGACTCTTATTTCTTATACGCCATGCAGCAGTTGCCCAACATACATTCTTGGCAGGTGCAGGCGCATTTTTGGGCGTGTTCTAAGGCAGAGAGGAGCTTTTTGGCAAAGTCCGTCAGGGTGGGGTCTCGCGCGCCCAATACCAGCAAAATATCGCCCGGTTGGGCCGCGGCGGCCATTTCAGCTAATATTTTTTCCCGGCAAGGGTCAAAAGAGGCATTGATTCCATTGTTTTTTAGCCCCGTGTATACATTTCTGCTGCTGACGCCTTCCGGTACGGTACCTCCGGGGTAATAAACTTCCGTCAGCCAAATATGGTCATCTTTGCCAATACTTTGGCTAAGGTTTTCCACAAATTCCGGTGTGAGCATTTTAATAGAGGCAAATGCATGCGGTTGGTAAAAAGCCAACACCCGTTTGCCGCGCAAATGCGCCGCGTCAATGGTGGCGTGCAGTTTGTGGGGGTTGTGGGCAAAGTCGTCAATAACTTCAATGTTGTTGTAGCTTCCTATAGAAGCAAAGCGCCGCGCTATGCCGGAAAATTTCTCCAGCGCCTCGGCAGCCGTTTTCAAATCCACTCCGCATTCCAGCGCAGCCGCTACCGCAGCGGTGGCGTTAGCCACGTTGTGCAAGCCGGGAATATTTAAATGAAATTTCTGCCCGTTAATGATAAAATCTGAGCCAAAACCATTCACGCGGATATCTTCCGGGTGGATATCGCCGCTGTGCAGGCCAAAAGTCTTGGCTCCGGCACCGGCGGCTTTTAAATTATCTTCTTCCACATTGACGATGGCGTTTTGGCAATTCTTTACAAATTGCGTAAAGAAGCCTTGCAAAACATCAATTTCTTTATGGTCTTTGCGCAGGTTGAGGCACAGCCCCAAATAGGGGTGGTATTTGACGATGGAGCCGTCGCTCTCGTCGGCTTCAATGACCAGTAAGTCGGAAGCTCCCTTATACACATTGCCAAACACGCCCTGTTCTTTTTGCAAAGACAAAATAGCCGCCCCAGTAATGACGGAGGGACTTTTGCCCGCGTGCGTCAAAATTTCATACACCATAGCCGTTGTGGTGCTTTTGCCGCTGGTGCCGGATACGGCAATCGTGCGGTGCTCCGCCACGTGCTTAGCCAGCAGTTCGGAGCGGTGCATAGTGGGAATATCCAGCTCTTTGGCTTTTTGCAGTTCCGGATTATCCCCTTCAATGGCAGAAGAGAGGATCACTAGATCGGTATCTTTGTCCAGCCCGCTGCCGTCTTGCGGATAAAGTTTAATATGTAGCTTTTTGAGGTAATCCCATAACGCCAAATCGGTGTAGCCTTTGCTAATCAAACGGTCGGAGCCGGTCACCGTGTCTCCTCCCATAGCGTGCAGCTGCGCCAGCGCGCTCATGCCCACGCCGCCAATACCTATAAAATGAATTTTCATACAGTAGCGTCCTTTCTAGAAGATTTAAGTATAAAAGAAGCAAAATCCTGCATAGTGTAAAATCCGGCCGGCTGATGCACCAGCCACGCCGCCACCTGTACGGCGGAATCGGCAAACAAATCGCGGCTTAATGCTTCGTGCTTAAGCACAATTTTGTCATATCCGCCCAGCAGGGTTAAAATATGCGTGCCCGGCACTTCGCCAAAGCGTTCATACGAAATACGCTGCGGCGGCAGGCCAAGGCTTTCCGCCAGTTTTTTGGCGGTGCCGGAAGGAGCGTCTTTTTTATGTACGTGGTGTATTTCATGCAGGGCCATGTCATAGCCTTTGTACATTTGGGCGGCTTTTTTGAGTAACTCCCCAAAGAAATATACGCTCAGACTTACATTGGGCGCATAAAAGAGGGGGATATGGTGCTCTTCCTGCATTTGAAACAGAAACCGCTCCGGCAAATTGGTGGTGCCAATCAGACAGGCGGCCTTTTGTTCCTGTGCCAAAGACAGCGCTTCCTGAGCGCCCTGCGGAGAAGAAAAATCTATAATGATGTCTGCTTTTTGGTTGACTTGCTGGCCCGCTTCGCGCAGGGCGGCCACTTCCAGCCCCCGCTGCGGTGTTTGTGCAATAATGCGGGCGATGGCTTGGCCCATTTTGCCGTTGGCGCCGTTGATGATTACTTTTTTCACAGGTATTTCTCCAAGAGCAGCTGCACGATTTGCCGCGCGTTCATGGCGGCCCCTTTAAGCAGGTTGTCAAAGGTAATGAAATAGTGAATAATGTGGGGCTCTTCCACATCGCGGCGCAGGCGGCAGGCATAGGTGGTTTCCTGCCCGCTGGCCTGCTTGGGAGTAATAATTTCTTCGCTGTAGGCCAAATGCGGGAAAGCGTTCCACAGTTTTTTGACTTGTTCTAAATCAAATGTTTCCTGCGCTTTGAGCGTTACGCCTAAGGAGTGGGCGTTTTCCACCGCCACGCGCACCGTGTGCGGGTAGACTTTGACTTTAGGCAAGTCCAAAATTTTGCGCGTTTCGTACAGCCCTTTCAGCTCCTCAGAGGTGTAGCCGTTGTCCTGCACAGAACCAATAAGCGGCACGCAGTTGTTCTCATACAAAGAGCCGGGGGTATGGAAATCTTCCAGCAGTTTTTTGCCGCCGCCGCTGATGGCCTGGTACGAGCAGAAAAATACTTCCGTCAAATGATAATGCGGCATCAGCGGCGCCATGGTCATTACCAGGCCGGTAGTGGTGCAGTTGGGGCTGGCAATCAGGCGCGTGTCTTTCGTAATCGTTTGCGGGTTGATTTCCGGAATGACCAGCGGTACTTTGGGGTCCTGGCGGTAATAGGCGGACATATCCACTATGTAGCCTATGCGGTCTTTTAACTGTTCATAGAGGCGGGCGCTGTCAGCATTGTCCGTGCACAGTACGGCGGCGTCCAATGCCGGGATTTCGTCATTTCGGCCAAACAGTTTGACCTCAAAGGGAATGGTGATTTTTTTAAACTCTTCTTGCAGCGTCCGGCCCACCAGGCCGTTGGCGCCAATGATACCTACCGTTTTCATGCACGCTCCTAAATAAGTAAAGATTTGTCCGTTTGTTTGAGTACGGCGTTTAATTGCTCTTTATGCACTTCTGACACTTCTCCCAGCGGCAAGCGCACCGTTTCGGTACCCACACCCAAGCGGGAAAGCAGATATTTGACGCAAGTGGGGTTGGTTTCCCAGTAGCAGGCTTTAATCAGCGGGTAAGCCTTGCGGAAAATGGAAAACGCTTTTTCCGTTTCGCCTTTTTGCCAGGCTTTGTATATTTTGACAAAAGCCGGCGCCAGCACATTGGCCGCCGCGCTGATAATGCCGGAAGAGTTGATGGCTAAATACTGCGGGAACAAATCATCGTTTCCACACAAATAATCCAGCGGGCCGGCAAATTCCACGGCGGTATCCGTTACGCGCGCCATGTCATAGTCGGCCTCTTTGACGGCTTTGATTTCCGGCACGCTTTGCAGAAGTTTGCGCAATACGTCGGCGGAAAGTTTGAGCCCCGTGCGGCCCGGAATATGATAAAGCACTATGGGCGCGCCCAATTCACCTGCGCGGCGGAAATGTTCTATTAAGCCGGAAGGATTGGGTTTGTTGTAATACGGGGTAACGATTAATACGCCGTCGGGGTGGTGTTTGAGCGCGGCCTCGGTGTTTTGCAGCATGGTGCGGGTGCAGTTGGTGCCGGTGCCAATAATAATTTTGACGCGGCGGTCAATTTGTTTGACGGCGGCGCAGAGCAGCTCGTCTTTTTCCGCTTCGTCCATGGTGGCGGCTTCGGCGGTGGTGCCTAAAAGGACCAAGCCGTCTATGCCGCTGGCGATTTGTTTTTCAATTAAAGTTTCCAACGCTTGAAAATCGGTCTTTCCGCCAGCGGTAAACGGAGTAGCCAGCGCGGTATATACGCCTGTAAACATATATCCTCCCCAAGACTGCCCAACAGTTCAGTCTTTACTTATTTATTCTAGCATTAATTGCTATAATGGAGAGAGTTTTTAAAAAGGGGTGGCTTATGTCAGAGAATACGGACGAATTGAAAGAAATTTTTGGCCCGGACGCTGAGAATATGCCTCAGAAAGCCTGGGAAAAAAAATTAGAAGAGAATGAAAAAACGGCTACGGGGTTCCCCGCGGAAACGGCGGTTGCCTCTTCGGGAAAAAAAGATCCCAGCCCCAAAGGGCGCGGCGGGTTTTGGTTTTTCTTGTTATTATTGGCTTTTTGTATTTCTGCCGTATGCGGCGTGTATCTGACCGTAAAGCCGGGAGTAAGCTGCCCAAAGGCCACTTCGGAAGGAGGGACCTCTTTGTCTTTGGCGTCTACTAAAAAGGATACGTCCGGCCCGGGTATTGCCTGGATTAAAGTGCGCGGTGTAATTGCGGAAGAAGACAGCGACAGCCTGTGGGGCAACCCCTCTACGGCCTCTGCCATTTCCAAACGTATCCGGGAAGCGGCAAAGAATAAAGAGGTGAAAGCCATTGTGCTGGATATTAATTCGCCGGGCGGTACGGTAGCTTCTGTACAGGATATTTATTCTGAAATTTTAAACGCCAAAGAGCAGGGCAAAAAAGTGGTGGCGCTGTTTCGCGACGTGGCGGCCAGCGGGGCGTTTTATATTGCCATGGCGGCAGACCAAATCGTGGCTGAGCCAGGCACGATTACGGGCTCTGTCGGGGTCATTATGCAAGTAGGCAATGTGGTGGGGCTCTTTAATAAACTGGGGGTGCAGGTCACGCCGATTACCTCGGGCAAATACAAAGATATTGGTTCTGCTTACCGCCCCATGACCGAAGCGGAGAAAACTATTCTGCAAGATATGGTCAACGATACGTATTCCCAATTCTTTGCCGTAGTAAAAGCCGGACGGCCCAAAGTGACTCCTTCTGACTTGGAAGAATATACGGACGGGCGTGTGTTTACGGGCCAGCGGGCTTATAACTTAGGTTTTATTGATAAATTGGGCGGTGAGGAAACGGCGCGCCTTTTAGCCGGGGAATTGGCGGGGTTAAAAAATCCTAAAATTATTACACGCAAAAGCGAAGGCCTGCGCGAACTGCTTTTCTCGTTTGGTTCCAGCGTGGAGAGCAAGAACCTTTCCAAACAGCTGCAAAGCATCAGCACGCCGCGCGTGTCTTATTTGTGGGTGCAGTAAGGAGCGCATATGATGACGCTTTTAAATGCTTATTTTGCCTATGACAAAAAACCCGCCCAAGCGGTGCGGAGTTTGGTGGAGGAGCGGCGCTTTGGCATAGCCGTCTGCGGATATGCAGTAGCGGCGCTATGCTGGGTGGTGTTTTTCTGGGTGGGGGACGGGCTGTCCGCCTGGGGATTAGTATGGCGCTTTGCGTTCTTTTGGCTTTTAGAGATGACGCTTGGCTATTTATGGGCGGCTTTGTCTGGACTGTTTTTAAACTTTTTTTCCGGTGGCAACGGTCCCTCTGCCTTGTTTGTGGTGATGGGCCTCTCTGGTTTTGTACAGGGACTTTTGCTTTGTTTTTCTTTGCCTGCAGTAGCGGCTCCTTGGCTTAAACCGTTAGCAGCCTTAGCGCTGGTAATAGTTTTGCTATTGCGTTTGGCTTTTGTAATCGTCAATGTGTCCCGTGCGGCCCAGGTCAGTATAGGCAAAACAATAGGTTCTTTATGTTTTGCTTTAGTGCCAGTGACATCGGGCCTGTGTTTGTGCTTAGGGTTGGTGGGACTGTTTGTTGCTTTTTTGATGTAGGGTACCTTAAGTGATTCTTTTCTAAAATCCGCTCCTATAAGGGCGGATTTTTTGTAATAAAAAATGTCCTATGGGTTAGAAATAGAGGGGGTTGGGTTTTGACAGTACAATTTGTTATACTATAAATACCTACCGGTAGGTAGACTCTATGACACAGACTAAAAAAGTTTCCCAAACCCGGCGTCAGGCCCATGAACAGCAGATGCGCACCCGCATTAAGGATGCCGCTTTTAAATTGATGGCGGAGCATGGCATTGAAAATGTTTCCATGCGCCAAATTGCTGAGAAAGTGCATGTGACAAAGCCGGTGTTGTACTATTATTTTAAAGATAAAGAGGATTTGTGTTCCGCTATTATCTTGGAACGCGCCCGCCAGTTTGATGATTTTTTGGAAAAGGAATGGCAGCAGGGGCTGGGCGTTACGCAGTTGTTGGCTTCGGTATTGGAGCGGCATTTGGAATTTTTTCAAAACGACCCGCGTAATTCCAAATTTATTGTGCGCACCATTGCCTATGTGCTCAACAATAAAAGCAAAGAATGCTTCAAAGACACCGACAGATTAGGACATTTAAGTGATTTCTTTGCCCAAGCTGCGCAGAAAGGAGAAATCGCTCCCCGCGGCCTGATGGATTTTGAGCGGTTGGTGCGTGCGGTGATGTTGCAAATTATGCTTAGCGCCTATGTGCAGCTTAACGTGCGGGGGTTTTGCCGGCCGGAAGATAAGAATTTTTATGACAAAGCGGCGGTGGGCCGGCTGTCTCAGATTATCACTTTAGGTATTAATGAATATTACAAGAGGAATGGAAAGTAAGATGAAACGTATTGTGGGTTTAATAGGCGTTTGCCTATGGGGGGTGCAAGCTTTTGCCGCACCGCCTTCAGCCAAAGACCCGGCTTCTGATTTGTTTAAAGAGCGGCCGGAAGTCAGCGGGGAAAAAATAACCATTGACCAAGCCATAAATATTGCGCTTAAAGACAGTTACCAAATTATTGATGCTGTTAAAACGATGCAAATCTATGAACAGCAGCTTAAAGAGGCCAATTCTTATTTCTACCCCACCATTAGCTTAGACGGCAGCTACAGCCGCGCCTTAAAAAAAGGCCGTATGCCTATTGGGGACACACTGATGGAAATTGGCAAAACCAATACCTTTACCGCTTCGGCGGGGCTCAACTATGTGCTGTGGTCGGGCGGACAGATACGCAATAATTCCAAATTGGCCAAGGTCAATGCCGAAACAGGGCTCTATCAGCTCAAACACATGCAAAGCCTGGTGACCCAGCAGGTAGTCAAGTTCTGCTATGACATTATTTACGCTTCTGCTTTAATCCGCGTACAGGAAGAGTATTTGGATATTGCCAAGCAGCACTTGGCGGAAACCAAAGCCCGCTACCGCGAAGGCCTCTCCAGCAATTTGGACGTGCTCAACCAAAAAGTGCAGGTGGAAAATATTGAGCCGCAAGTCATGCAGGCTAAGAAAAATTTTGAGTTGGGCAACCTCTACCTGCGCCAGATTTTAAACCGCGACCCGGAAGATCCCATTTATTTGACTTGGACGAAGCAAGACTTGCGCGTGCCGCCTACACCGCCTTTGGAAGAGCTGTATGCGCTGGCTATGAAATACCGCCCGGAGCTGGTGCTTTCCAAGCTGGCGGTGGACGCGGCGCATTATAATATCAAAATCGCCAAATCCGGTCATATGCCCATTCTTTCTTTAAATGCCGATTACAGCTATAACGCCTATACGGAAAACGGTTTCCCGCAGCATCATAATCAATATTATTGGGCCAGCAATGCCGGCGTATCGCTAAGTATCCCTCTTTTTGAAGGGTTTAAAATCACGTCGCAGGTTACCCAGCGGGAGCTGGCTTATGAACAGGCGGTGGCTGCGTACCAAAATAAGCTGAAAAATGTGCGTATCCAAGTAAAGGAAGCGTATTTAAACCTGGAAGAAGCCAAAAGCCGTATTGAGGCCACGCGCGGCGTGGTGCAACAGGCGCGCGAAAACTTAAACGCGCAAATGCTGCGCTACCGCAATGGCCTTTCCAGCCGCTTGGAGCTTAATGACGCCACAGCCAATGTCAATGAATCTGATTTGCAGTATGTACAGGCTGTATACGACGCGGTTATCGCGTTGTCTGATTTGAAATTTGCCGTAGGGGTGGAGGTTTCTTTGTATGAAAAAAAAGACAATTAAACATTTAAATTACGGGTTGGTAGGGCTGATTATTATTGGCTTGGTGCTGATGTTTATCCTGCGCAAAGACCCGTCCCAAAAGATTTTGGGCGATGTGCCCATGGACGTTTTTGTAGTGCAAACCGAAATGGTGCAAAACCGGGACCTGAAAAAACAGCTGTTAATGTCCGGCAACGTCAAAGCGTTGGAAGAAGCCACCCTTTACCCGCGCGTCAGCGGCAAACTGCTTAAAAATCTGTTGCGGGAAGGGGACCCCGTCAAGCGCAATCAAACCGTTTCTTTGATTGAACGCGACGAAGTGGGCGCCATTTATGAGCCGGTGGTTGTGCCCTCCACCATTACGGGCGTGGTAGGCCGCGTCTATTTGGACCCCGGCGAAAACGTAACCACCGCCACCCCGGTGGCATTGGTGGTCAACCAAAGCACGGTGCGTATTGAGGTGGATATCCCGGAGCGCTATATTGGCGATTTATATAAAGGCCAGCCGGCTGTACTGCGCGTGGACGCTTTGCCGGGGCAGGATTTCCAGGCCAAACTGAATATTTTGAGTCCGGTGGTGGACTCTATGAGCCGCGCAATGAAAGTGGAATTTGTGGCCGATAACCCCAAATCACTCTTAAAATCCGGTATGTTTGCCAAAGTGGATATTGCTTTGGCGGAGAAAAAGGGCGCGCCGTCCATCGCCAAGAAAAGCGTTTACACTGATGAAGACGGGCAACAATATGTTTATCTGCCTTCTGCCGACCGCAAAACAGCCCAGCGTCAAAATGTGACCGTTGGCTTTGAAGACAACAATTACGTGGAAATCACCGAGGGGTTGGCTTCCGGAGAGGAAGTGATTTCTTTTGCTTACGGGTTGAAAGACGGCAGCAAAGTGGAAATCAGATAGGAAAGAGAGTACAACAGTTATGCAAGAACAAGAAGCCCAAAAACAAGCGGTAAAAGAAGCTTACCGCAAAGGCGGATTTTCTTCCGTATTTATTAAGCGGCCCGTGCTGACGATTATGTGCTCTGTGGCACTAGTTATT
This sequence comes from uncultured Elusimicrobiales bacterium, assembly GCA_944326725.1. GTDB lineage: Bacteria > Elusimicrobiota > Elusimicrobia > Elusimicrobiales > Elusimicrobiaceae > Avelusimicrobium. The sequence goes on from CALVFA010000020.1 coordinate 9,066, forward strand.
TTAGGTTTAATGGCCTATAGCGGCATGGGCGTCAGCCTCTACCCAAACGTGGACGTGCCCTATGTGCTGGTGCAGACCACGCTGGCCGGCGCCAGCTCTGAAGAGATGGAAACCTCCGTCAGTAAAATTATTGAAGAGTCCGTCAATCAAATTGAAGGTATTGACGAACTGAAAAGCCAAAGTACGGAGGGCGTATCTTTGGTAGTTATTAAGTTTGACATGGATAAAGACCGCGATGTGGCCGCCCAGGAAGTGCGCGATAAAGTGGACCTGGTTACCAATGATTTGCCCGACGGTACAGACCCCCCGGTTATTATGAAGTTAGACGCGGACGCTATTTCCGTATTAAACGTGGTGGTGTCCGGCGATCGCGATATTATTGATTTGACCGAAATTGCCAAAAAACAAGTCAAAGAAAACATTGAGAATATCCGCGGCGTAGGATCGGTCAACATTGTAGGCGGACGTGAACGCGAAGTGCATATTATCGTCAACCCGTTTAAACTTTATTCTTTGGGTTTGTCTATTAATGCGGTCAAAGAAGCCTTGCAAAACCAGAACGTAGAAATGCCGGGCGGGCGCGTGGAACAGCAACACCGCGAATACAGCTTGCGTATTTTAGGCCGTTTGGACAATGTGCCCTCGTTTAACGATATTTTTATCGCACGCAAAAACGGCGCCTCTATCAAGGTGTCGGATATCGGCTATGCAGAAGACTCCGGCGAGTATGACCGCGAGTCTACCTATCTAGACGGGCGCCGCGCCGTCACCCTGGAAGTTAAAAAACAGTCCGGCAGCAACACCCTGGCGGTTATTCAGAGGGTCAAAGACAAGTTGGCCTTAATTGAGCCCACTCTGCCTAAAGACATTCAAATATCGCTGATGTTGGACCAGTCCGGCACTATCCGCGCTTCTGTGAATACCGTGTTGGAACACTTGATTTTGGGCGGTATTTTGGCCGGTATTATGGTGCTGGTGTTCATGGGGTCTTTGCGCTCTACGTTTATTGCGTTTTTGGCTATGCCCATTTCCATTATAGGCTCCTTCTTGTTTATGAACATGATGGGCTTTACCATTGACTCTATGACGCTGTTGGGTCTAACGGTAGCGGTAGGTATTGTGATTGACGACGCTATTGTAATGCTGGAAAACATTTACCGCCATATGGAGAAATACGATAAATCTCCGTTGCTGGCGGCACTGGACGGCTCGCGCGAAATCACTTCCACCGTTATTGCCACTACGCTGTCTATTTTGGTTATTTTCCTGCCGCTGGCGTATATGAGTGGCATCGTAGGACGTATTGTGAGCAGCTATGGTATGACGGTGGTGTTTGCTATTGCTCTCTCGGGTCTAGTGGCATTGACGCTGACGCCTATGCTTTGCGCCAAAATGCTGCGCAAACACGCAGGCAAAAGCCGCTTTGACCAAATGGTAGACAACATTAATGATACCTTGGTGGACGCCTATATCCCGCTGCTTAATTGGTCCATTCATCACCGCAAGACCATGGTGGTGATTGCGGTTTTGTGCATTGCCTCCATGTTCCCCATGATGAAAATGGTGGGCGGCGAATTCTTCCCGCAGGATGACAGCGGCAAAATCCAGGTCAGCGTAGAGGCCCCGGTGGGCACCAGCTACCAGGATACGCAAAAAATCCTGATGCAGATAGAAGACGATATCCGCCGTATGCCGTATGTCAAAAGCGTGCTGATATCGGCCGGCGTAGGGGAGAGCAGCTTTTCTGACTCCAGCCCCAGCAACCAGGGTAATATCCGCTTTGAGCTGGAAGACCGCGACAAACGCCACGGCATTACCACTTCCAAATATTTGGAAGTAACGCGCCAGATGATGAAGAAATATGACGGCTTAAAGACAAGCTCTTACATTGTGTCTGACGGCCCTGGCGGTGGACGCAAAGAAGTAGAGTTCGTTATTTCCGGCCCGGATATTAATAAATTGACCGAGTACGGCAATGCGGTGCTGAACAAGCTCAGCCAGGACCCGCGCTTTATTGATTTGGACTTGTCTTTGGATCTGGCTAAGCCGGAATACCGCGTAATTATTAACCGCGAAAAAGCCTATGATATGGGCGTCAATGTCACCGATATTGCCTCTGCCCTGCGCACCATGGTGGGCGGCGAGGACGATATCACCAAATACAAAGAAGGCGACGAGCTGTATGAAGTGCGTATCCGCGTAGGGGAAGAGTACCGCGATACCAAAGAAGCCGTCAGCGCCTTGATGGTGCCTTCTGAAGTAAACGGAGAGCGGGGCATTGTGCGTTTGGACAGCGTAGCCAGTATCGAAGAAGGCTTTGGCCCCACGCAGATTGACCGCTTTAACCGCCAGCGCCAAATCACGGTGGAAGCCAACTTAAACGGCATTGATATGCGCAGCGCGCTGGGTATTATCCAGCAGGCGTTTGATTCACTGGAAGTGTCCAATGAATATTCCGGCGGCATGAGCGGCAGCGCCAAAGAAATGGGGCGCATGTTCCAGTCTTTCATCATTGCGTTCATTTTGGCATTCTTGTTTAAATACATGATTTTGGCGGCTCAGTTTGAAAACTATTCCCACCCGGTGGCTATTATCATTTCCTTGCCGCTGACCATTCCGTTTGCCATTTTCTCGCTGCTTGTGACGGGGCAGACGCTGAACATATTCAGCTTGCTGGGTATGTTTATGTTGGTGGGCGTGGTAAGTAAAAACGCCATTTTGCAGACGGACTACACCGACCAGCTGCGCGCCCGCGGCTATGGCCGCACCAATGCGATTTTGCAGGCCAACCGCGTGCGTTTGCGCCCTATTTTGATGACGACGCTGACGCTGGTGGTGGGCGTGGTGCCGATGCTGATTTCCAACGGAGAAGGGGCCGAGTCGCGCCGCAGCTTAGCTATTGTAATCGTGGGCGGGCAGGCGCTGTCTTTGCTGGTAACGCTTCTGATGACGCCGGTGACCTATATTTTGATGGATAATTTAGGCGCTTGGTTGAATTGGAAACTGCGCGGCATTCCTATGCCGGCTGACAAAGACCAAGATGTTATTTTGTCCGAAGTCCCAACGGAATAAATACACTTCTCCTGGTGTTTTAACAAGGGCCCTGTCAGGGGCCCTTTTTTATGGGCAGCGGAGAGAGGGGCACCAGATGAAGGAGATTTTCCAAGTCAGCAGAGACCTTGGTATGAGTAGGCATTTTGGACCCGGTTTTTTGGGCCCAAGGGCCCTTGTTGTGCTGTTTTATTTTTGAAAAACTATATGTATGAGAGTGTTATCCAAACTTTTTTCTTTCACTTTAAGCGGTATTTTGCTACTTCAATCTGCCCCGCTTCTTGCCAAAAAAAATAGTTGGGCCGGAGTGCAGCCGCCTGCGGCGTTTGCTTCGGCTCAAACAACGGATCCAACGGCGCGCTTTTTGCAGGCGCTGGAAAAACAGGCTTTTTCCCGCCGTCCGGAAACGACGGTGCTGTCTTTGTGGAACCAATGGGAATTGCAGGGCGTGGTGGACGGGCATTTGTTTACTACAGTTTTTTCTGACGCAGATTACTTGCGCAACTTGTCTTTGGACGAAGCAAGCGCCTTAGCTTATATGGCCCAGTTTGTAACTTCAACGGAAGAAAATCCCTACTCCCGGTGGGAAAATATATTGTTGGAGCGGGTGTTCTCTCAGCTGGGGGAATATGACGAAGAAGCAGCCGATTTTGCAGAGAAAGCTTTGTATGAAGCCGTTGCCGTATCTTTGGGCCATCACCCCCGTTTGGGCCGCCAGGTGGAAGAGTGGGCTTTTAAACAGGTGGCGCAGGCTGCCTCCCGTGCAGACAGCGCCCGAAACGGCTGGGCTGCTGTTGTACTGGCGGACTTGGCAATAGAAGCGGAAAGCGACGTTTGGTCTCAAGCTCGCCGCCAAAATTTTGAATTTCGTTTAGAAAATGTCATTAGAAATTTTGATTGGCTAAAAGATATGCCAACTGATTATACGTTGCGTGGCGTTAAAAATAGATTAGGTGCCAGCAATCAAGCCACATTAATTCAGCTTTTTGCTCAAGCAAATAGTTTTTTTGCTATGCAAGATGATGACGGTTTTTTAAAACAGATGGTCAGCGCCGGCGGATTAAACCCGGTAGGCCGCGCTATGATGGGCGATGAAAACGGAACTCCGGGCCGTTTCTCAGATACGGGGGAAAATTTCTATTTGCATTCTCCTACGCCCGGAACAGACGGAGAGGGACACTTTGCCAAAACCTTAAACGGCAGACGTCATTTCATTCTCTCTACCTTGGTTCAAGGTCTTTTCCTGTCTTACCATACGCGTTCTGTAGAACAGAGCTCCCAACTGATGCAGCAATTTATACGTAGTTATTTTAGCGCAGATGCAGGGAGCCATTTTGTGCATTATCTTTATATTCCGCTGCAGGGTATGCGTTTGGGAATGGCTTTGCATGATACCAGTTCTTTATATGGCTGGGAAAAAGAAGAGGCCGCTTTGCAGAAAGAGTTATACCGCGTTTTGCGTAAAGGATATCCTTGGAAAGTGGTCTGCACGGGGGTGCAGGGCGCTTGCGAAGTAACGGCAGAATGGATGGCGCTGGGCAAAGTGTTTAGTTGGGTGGGGCGTGGGTTGGGCGCCGGAGCCAAAGCGGTCGGCCGTCAAGTCATGAAATCATTGCCTCCGCGGGCCGTATTGTATTTGGCGGTGGGGGAAATTGCAGCCCAGCAAGGCAAAAAAGCGGTGGCGCGTTGGAGCCGCCAAAGCATTCGGTTTGTCTTGCAGAAATGCGGTTGGAAAGGACGTGCCGCGGCAACGGCAGGTGTCGTCGGCGGCAGTACATATAAAAGGAGCCGCTCTGAGTTTGCTCGTTAGAAAAACCCCGGTTGTTGCCGGGGTTTTTTATAAGAACTTTTTTCTATAAATCCTGTACTAAACTAGAGAGGAGCCTTGCCAGGCAAGGACGGAAATTTCTGATTGCGGAATTTGGTAGCGGGCAAGCGAAACTGAATTTTTTGTAGTCTCCTGACCGCTTGGTTTGTTCCGTTCCGTTGCAAGAGCACGGAGCACATTGACAATAAAAAACTTCCCGTTTTAGGCGGGAAGTTGATAAAGAAAAGGTGCGGGCGGGAATCGAACCCGCGAATATGAGTTTTGCAGACTCACGCCTTACCACTTGGCCACCGCACCATTAAATTGGGTAAAAATATTATACCAAATAAACGGTCATTTTTTAAAATAATCCCTTTTCCCCGGCGGTGGAATAAGGGTTTTTTCATCGGTGGGGAGGGCTTGCCCGATGCATGGCAGTGCTTAGGACTAAATAAGGCCTTGAAAAATAATAAAAATCTTTTTATACTCTGAGTAAGGGATGGCCAACATGACGAACCTATTTTAGGGTTATGCCCCGTAAAAGGGCCTCGGCCTCCCCAATTTGAAATAATAAACCCGCGCTGGCAGGCGCGGGTTTTTTGCGGCTCTTATATAGAGGCAGACCTCTGCTCATGAAAATGTAGGCGGGGCGGCTTTTATTTTTGCTATAATAAATAAAAGTTCCGCTGTTGTCCTGCCGCCCGGTGGCGGCGTTGTACTACCGGCCCTTTTGCAAAGCACGGATTTTTTGTATAATATACAGGACGTCCTTTTGCGGGCGTAGTTCAATGGTAGAACGTCAGCCTTCCAAGCTGGTCACGTGGGTTCGATTCCCATCGCCCGCTTTTTTTAAGCCCGGATAGTCCGAGGCACAACGATTTAGGCGTTTACCGCCAGATGCTGGGGTAGCTCAGCTGGTAGAGCATCTCCATGGTAAGGAGAAGGTCGTGGGTTCGATTCCCATCCCCAGCTTATTTTTGACTAAACAATAGTAGTACCGCAGTAAACTCAAAACAGGAGAACTAACAATGGCAAAGGAAAAATTTTCGCGCAGCAAACCGCACGTGAACGTAGGAACGATAGGACACGTGGACCACGGTAAGACGACGCTGACGACGGCTATTACGAAGGTATTGGCCAAAGAAGGGAAAGCCA
>CALVFA010000021.1 GCA_944326725.1 uncultured Elusimicrobiales bacterium
GGGAAAATTTCTTTTTACGGCTGGAAGTTTTGGGGGAGAAAGGAAGGTCTTTCATACGCATTTTCCTAAGGCTAAGCTAGAGGCTCTGCGTAGCATACAGCCCCTTCAGCGCGCGTGATACGCACGCGCAGCAGGCCATGCAAGTCAGGGGGGGTGTTTTCCAATATAACTTGCTGGAAATTGGAAGTTACCGCGCGCAGGCCCTGCGGGCTGTGCTCCTCTATAAACACTTCCTGCGCAGACTCTGCCAAAGACTGAGCAAAATTGGCCCGCAGCTGCTGGTCCAACTGGCGTAGTTTCTCGGCCCGCTCTTTTATCACCGCCACAGGCAGCTGAGGCAGAGAAGCGGCCTTAGTCAGCGGGCGCGGGGAATAACTAAACACATGCAAGCCGCAGAGTTTTTGCTGTGCTATAAAACGATAGGTTGTTTCAAAGTCGGCTTGCGTTTCAGTAGGAAAACCGGCTATCACATCGGCAAAAATAGATATCCCCGGCACCCGCGCGCGCAGCTGGGCTACTTTTTGGGCATATTGGGCGGTATCATAATGGCGGTTCATGGCCTTTAGCACACCGTCACAGCCGCTTTGTAAAGGCAGGTGCAAATAGTTGCAAAAGCGGTCCGGGCGGCAGGCCATAGCCTCTATAATTCCGTCGGTAACCGTTTGCAATTCTATAGAGGAAAAACGGATGCGGAAACGTCCCGTCAGTTTTTCCAACTCCCGGCACAGGGCGGCCAAATCTTGGCCGCTTTGGGGACAGCAGTAATTGCCGATATTAATGCCGGTAAGCACTATTTCCCCAAACCCTTTCTGCGCCAGGGCCGCCACTTCCGTCAGCACGTCCGGTGCGGGTTTGGAGCGTTTGACATTTCGGGCAAAAGGCACTATGCAATAGGAGCAAAAGCAATCGCACCCGTCCTGTATTTTTACAAAAGCGCGGCTGTGCCCCTCATGCCCAGACACCGTCCAGCAAACATCTTCTTTTTGAAAAAGCGTTTTGCCCAGCTCATATTTGCCCACGATTTGCGCCTGCGGGAAAGTCTGGCGAATATGGCCTTGATGCGCAGCAGCGTAACAGCCGGTCAGCACCAAGCGGGCCGATGGGTTGCGCCGCAGGATTTGACGGATTAATTTTTCTACGTCTTTATCGGCCTGGTGGGTGACGGTGCAGGTATTAAGCAGGCACAAATCGGCCTCTTCCATATGGTCGGTTTGCGTCCAGCCGGCGCGCTGGAATTCTTCAAAGAGGGCTTGGCTTTCCACTTGGTTGACGCGGCAGCCGAATGTTTTTAAGAAAAATTTCATAACAGTTTGGCACAAGCCGCTATACAGGCCGTTTCCGCCCGCAAAATATGCGGCCCTAAAGTAACCGGCAATATAGCGCATTCTGCGGCAATGACTACTTCTTCATCGGCCCAGCCGCCAGCCGGCCCAATGTAAATACGCAAAGAAGAAGGATTGCCCAATTTCTCCAGCCCCCAAGAGAGGGTGCGGGTATCTTCGGCTTCATACGCCAAAAGAGAAGGAGTTTCCTTTTGGGCGGCGCAAACTGGGAAAGAAAGCGGCTCTTTTAAAACGGGCACGTCCCCGCGGTCACATTGTTTGCAGGCAGAGAGAATAATTTGCCGCCAGCGCTCAGCCTTTGTTTCCCATTTTTTAAGCAAGTCATATTCACTGCGCTGGGTGGAAATGGGCTGAAAGGACGCCACCCCCAGCTGGGTGCATTTATCCAGCACGTCCTCAAAGGTTTGGCGGGAGGTGGGGGCAAAGCACAGTTCCAGCTCCAGGGCCGACTTGCGCACTTCCACAGCAGAGAGCAAAGTGCCGCGCACAAAATTTTTCTGCACACGCTCTATACGGCCCTTGTATTGTTTGCCTTTTCCGTCAAAAACGGTAATTTGCTCCCCTTCGGCGTGGCGCACCACAACGGTAAGGTGGCGGGCTTCTTCGCCTTCAATAAAAAATTCTTTTTCTTTAATATCGGCCAAATACTGGGGCATAATGCGGTGCTCCTTATGATAACGATATCATATTGTAATAAATTTCCGGCTCCCAATAAAAAAGCCGCCCGCAAGGGGCGGCTTTGTGCAGACTAAAAACTTAAGCCTGGGCCTGCTTGGCTACATCTACCAACTGTTTGAAAGACACCGGGTCTTTAATCGCCATTTCAGAGAGCATCTTGCGGTTAAGCGTGATGCCGGCTTTGGTCAAACCGTTGATGAATTTGGAGTAGCTGATACCGTCCTCACGCACAGCGGCGTTGATACGGGTAATCCACAACTGGCGGTAGGTGTGTTTTTTGTCGCGGCGGTCCACATAGGAGTGCACCCACGATTTACCCAGCTGCTGGGTAGCCATACGCAAACGGCGGGATTTATCGCCGTAATAACCGCTGGCGGCTTTCAAAAGTTTTTTCTTTCTGGCGTGTCTGGGAACGCTAAATTTAATTCTCATTTTGCTTCACCTCTTATTTCGCTACGGGCAGTTGTTTCTGTAAAATGCGTCCGTTAAGGGAGTTCTTTTCAATCACTCCGGTAGCGCGCATGTCATGTTTGCGGGAAGCAGAAACAGGCGTAAGCAAATGTTTTCTGCCGGCTTTGCGGTGGGTATATTTACCCTTGGCGGTAACGCGGAAGCGTTTTTTGGCACCGCTATGGTTTTTCATTTTAGGCATTTTGTTTCCTCTTATATAATTTCGCGCCGTCAGGCGCGCCCTCCCCTACGCAAACCGTGCGCGGGCAGGCGTTTTAATTAAAAAGAAAGCTTAGGCTTTGGGCACAAAAGTCATGGACATGCGGTTGCCCTGCTGCTGCAGGCCGCCGTCTACATTGGCCAAAGGCTCCAGCCGCTTGGCGGCGTCTTGAAGCATTTGTATACCAATATCTTTGTGCTGGTTTTCGCGCCCATGGAATACAACCACCAGGCGGACCATATCTTTCTTTTTAAGAAATCCTTCTATTTGTCTGAGTTTGACGTCCAAGTCGTGCGGAGCAATGCGCGATTTAATGCGCAGCTCTTTAAGCGTTACTTTGCTCTGCTTTTTCTTGGCGTCTTTATTCTTTTTGCTCTGTTCGAAAACATACTTGTTGTAATCGAGTATTTTGCAAACAGGCGGCTGGGCGTTGGGTGAAATTTCCACCAAGTCCAGCTCTTGTTCTTTGGCCATCGCTACGGCTTGGGCGGTGGGCAGTATGCCTACCATGGTACCGTCGGAGTTAATGACTCTTACTTCCGAAGCGCGTATATTGCCGTTGCGGTTGTACAAATCTTTTTTAAAGGTTCTTCTGTTATCAAATCGGGCCATTCTATTTTCTTTGCAAAAAAATCGTCCTTTTTAGGACTCTTTTATTATACCAAGTTACGCTAAAAAGTGTCAATTTGCTTCTGCGGGCGGGTTATCTGCCTGGAAAAGGAGCCGCTCCCCTTTATATAGTTTCCAGCCCTGGGGTTGGCGCTCCAAACGCACGCCGTCTTTTTGCCAATACGGCCCCTGCGCAGTAAACGCCCGCTCCAGCACCATAGCCGGCCCCAGCGCCCAAAACAACTCCGCCTGGGTGCCGTCGTCAGACAAGAGCACATACGCCCCTGACGCCAGCGGCACGCCTTGTGTAGTGGCGGCAGAAAGACGAATGCCCTCTTCCCACGGGCGCAGACATTGCCGGCGCAGCTGGCTGTAGGTATATCCGGCAGAGGTAATACAGCCATGCGCGTCCCGCTCTCCGCCCACCAACGGGGAATCCAGCTGTTCTACCCCGCTGCAAGCGCCTAAAAGGACCGCTAAAAATAAAAGGGAAAAAATCCTCATATTTGTATTGTAACAAATAAACTGTTACCTTTCCTGCGCGGGTCCCTTTTTCTATAAAATGCTAACTCTCTGGTATGTTGAACTAAAAAAGCACAAGCAGCGAACGCTGCCACGCCGGCATTTTGGGCTATAAAAAGCACGACTGCTCACTGCAATAAACGCTGCCAGACGGCATTTGTGCCATAAAAAAGCCCCGCCGTTTGGCGGGGCTTGTGGACGCGGCTAAATTAGCGGCTTAAATGCGGGCGGATATTGCCCTCTTTGCCGTGGCGAACGACTTCTTTGGGATAGCCTTTATAAATCACGGTGGCGCGTTTGGAAGCGTCCGCCGTCAATGTATCAGAGACGTACACTTTTACGCGGGCAGAATCCGAAGCGGCAGCGGTGACCTTTTGGGCCATGGCGTCATCAGCGTCAATTTCTGCCGAACCGGAGGCTTTCACATCCGCCGTCAGCACAGAGCCTTCCAAATCCGCTTCTGCATAGTCACGCGCGGTTACGCTGACATGGCGGCCCGAAAGACCTTCCGCCGACACTTCCGCGCGGTCTGAAGCGTACAGCGTGACGGAATCGCAGGCGGTGCGGTCGGACTCAAAAGAAGCGGTATCACTGGCGTCTGCCGTTAAAGTTTGGCAGGCCAGACTGTCAAAATCTACGCTGGAGTCACCGGAAAGATGGGCCGTCACTTTGGTAGCGTTGACGGATTGAAAAGATACTTCCCCTTCGCCGGAGGCCGTCACAGCCAAGTCCGTAGTGGTCAATAAACCCAACACGTCCACTTCTGCGCTTTGGCGCACGTCCACGCGCTCTAAAGCCGGGGCCACCACAGTTATTTTTAAACGGCCTTCGCCGGTAATCAACAGCGGCTCTTTGTAATTTACGGTCAGCGTATTGCCGTCACTTTTTACGTCCACTAAGCTGACCAGGTTGTCGGAACCGTAAATAACCACAAAAGGTTCTGCTTCCGTCCCTTGGCGGAAGTCCACTTCCGCTTGTCCGTCCACAGACAAGGCGGTAAAAGAAGCCAATCCGGGAACTTCCTGAGTGATGTAGTTCTGGCTGGCGTTTACATACACGGGTTTGGCTTGGGCGGGCCAAGCAGAAACCAGCGTCAGCGCACAAAGCGCAAGTATCATTTTTTTCATGTTTTTCTCCTTGGGGTCTAAAAAGACCTGTTAGTTTCTTTCGGCTCTGTATCAGGTAAGGTGCGGCGCATGCTATACACCGCTACTTCTGCCGCTAAACCTGCCTGCGCAGAGCCAAAGTAATTTATTGTAGCAAAAAGCGAACAAAATTAACAGTAATTTTTCTTAATTGGAATATTTGCCAGCTTTTTTACTGCCGTCAATTTTAAAAAATAGAACTAAAAAAGAGATTTTCAGATGAAAAGTGAAACTTGATTTGTAACACATAGTAGGACTTTTCCAGACAATACCAAAAGTCTTGGCGAAAGACAAAGCCCAAAGCATAATAAAAATCTCCGCCTAATAAGGCGGAGATTTTTTACTTCTTCTAAAAATGAGTTCCGATACTTATTTTCTTGCCAGGGTGGCTTCTACTTCTTTAACAATAGCCTGCTGCGCCACACGGCGGCCGTGTTGCTCTTTGAGCATCATCTGTTTATATTTTTGAGCTTCGTCGCCATATCCCAAAGCACGGCAAATAAGCCAAGCCGCCTCCGGATCTCCCGCTCCTTGGGCCACAAGTTTACGTTGGACATCTAAGCGCATTTTGGCATATTCAGGATACTGTTTATAAATATCTATAATCATTTCATCAGTAAAATAGGGATTTAATATACCCAAACTAAAAATTTTATACTGCAGCATACGGTCCATAACCAAATAAGGGTCTAAATCGTCCGTATTCTGCGCGGCCTTTTGCAACATCTCAATGGCCTGATCAAAAAGCGCAGGATCTTCTTTAGCGGCTACCGCCAAAAGAATACCATAATTATACATCGCCGCGGCATTCGTGCGGTTAGTGTCATATTCTATACCAGCAATCTTCTTAATGATCATCAGACGCTCTTGATACTTTTCTGCAGAGTCCAACCCTATTTCTGCTGATTCCCAAAACGAAGAAGGAACTTTTTCGTAATTTAGTTTTTCTTTGGCCAGCACCATACTAAGCACCTGCTGGGAAGAGTAAGCAGTTAGTTCTGAATCAACAACCGGCTGAGTTCTTTGAGCCATGGCAGAAACGGCAAGGAAACATGTCAGCAACAAAAATAGACTTTTTTTCATTATTTTCTCCTAAGATATTAACTTCTAATTATAATTTTAGTAAATCTCCTGCATGCACGCATATGCGCCCAAACCTTCTAATCTATCTCTGTTAAGCAGAGTTGAAAAAATCTTTCCATTATCTACTCTTGTTCATAACCTCCTGAATACCTTTAGCAACGATGGCAGAGGCCGCTCTCTGTTCTTTCTGAATCATTTGCTGATATTTGGCAGCACTTTCCGTGCGGTTCAACGCTTTGGAAATTTGCCACGCGGTATAGAGATCCCCTTCTCCGCCGGCAATCAATTTTTCTTGCACAGCTAAACGTTTGCGGGCCAAATCCGGCATGTTGCGGTATAAATCAATAGCCTCTTCATCCGTATATCCGGGCCCAATCCACACCGGGCCGAACACTTTAAACATCAAGATAAAATCCTGTTGGCGGTATACCGCTAAAGAATGGGTATTGAGCTTTTTAGCACGTTCCAACAGGCGGTACGCTTCATCCAGTTGCAAGTCTGAGCAAGAACAGCCTTCCCCGGCATCTAAAGACAAAATCACAACGGCATAGTTAAAAACAGCGTTAAAATTATTCGGATTTTTTTCATAGCGGTTTTTTGCCATATAAAAAATATTGATATCATCTTGATCGCTCAAATATTCATCCCCAGCCAAATACCAAAAAGAAGAGGGCATTCTATTCCGGTTGAGCATTTCCATGTTTTTCACTTTTTGCATAATCTCTGTCTTTGTATAGACGGCCCGAGAAACTGTACGTTCAGAAACATGCACGCCGCCCACCTTGGCGGTATAGGTCTGAGCCGCCAAAAAGCCGGCGCACAGACAAAACATCATACATATAACCCATTTTTTCATTTTTGATTCTCCTTAAAAGCTTTTGCTCTATAATTTTATTTTAGAAATCTTCCCTCTTAGAGACATGAGCCCTTGGACCCAGCCTGTTAAAAAAAAGGGCCTATTATTTACTTGGGTCTTTCTTTTTATATTTTCGCCGGTGCGCAAGGGACACAAATATAGTAAAATAAGATAACTTCAGACGAGGTGCAGGAAACTATGAGCAACCGCAGAATGGCTAGAGAATGTGCTTTGCAATGTTTGTATTATGCTGACAGCGCCAAAATGTTAGACGGCGCCAAAGTAGCCCCTTACGCAGCAGATTTCCAGCGCGAATTGGGAGAGAATTTTGCCTTCTGCCAGGACCTCGTTAACGGGACAACCTCTCATCTGCCCGAAATAGACCAACTGGTGTCCAAATACGCCAAAAACTGGACCATTGGGCGCATGTCCGTGGTGGACCGCTCTATTTTGCGCATGGCAGCCTATGAGCTGGTATTCAGCCCGGAAAAAACCCCGGTCCCGGCCGTTATAGACGAAGCCATAGAACTGGCTAAGAAATACTCTACAGACAATTCCGGCAAATTTATCAACGGTCTTTTAGACCAGCTAAAAAAAGAACGCAAATAAGCGGAGGACGCCATGTCCGCAAATCCCGCCGAAGAAATCGCCAAACTGCGCAAAGAAATAGAATACCACAATCATTTGTATTATGATTTGGACGACCCTGTTCTCTCTGACACCCAATATGATGAGCTCTACCAAAAACTCAAGGCTTTAGAAGCACAATACCCGCAATTTGCCACGGCGGATTCTCCTACCCAGAAAATAGGCGGCCGGGCCAGCCCTTCGTTTGCACCGGTTGTGCACCGCACCCCCATGATGAGTTTGGACAACTCCTATAATGCAGAAGACGTGCGCGCCTGGCACGAACGCTGTGCCAAGATATTATCCTCTTCCTCTTTTGATATGGTGCTGGAAGCCAAAATTGACGGGGTGTCGTGCTCTTTAACCTACATAGATGGCGTTTTGACCACCGCCGCCAGCCGCGGAGACGGCAAAACCGGAGAGGATATCACCGCCAATGTCTGGACGATACAAGACATTCCCCACCGCCTTGCCCATGCACCGGCGGGCGTGCTGGAAATCCGCGGGGAAATTTATTTAAACAAGGCCGATTTGACCGCTTTAAATGAAAAACAGGCCTCTCAAAACCAAATTATTTTTGCCAATACCCGCAACGCCGCTGCCGGCTCTCTGCGCCAGAAAGACCCCTCCATTACCGCGCAAAGACCGCTGCATTTCTTTGCCCACTCTTTCGGGTTTGGCGCCATATCGGCAGACAGTTTCAGCGCCTTTGTGGCGGACTGCCGGCAGTGGGGCTTTGCGGTGTCCCCGGTGCGGCTGCAGACCTCTTCTATAGATGAGATTATCCGTTTTTACAAGGACTTTGATGACAAAAGACATCAGCTCCCCTTTGACACCGACGGCCTGGTAATTAAAGTAAATAATTTTACCCAACAGCGCATTTTAGGCGTTACCGCCAAAAGCCCGCGCTGGGCGATTGCCTTTAAGTACCCTGCCGAACAAGCCACCACAACGGTAAACAATGTGCTTTTTTCTGTGGGGCGCTCCGGCGTGATTACGCCGGTGGCTCAAGTGGAGCCGGTATCTTGCGCCGGGGTCGTCATCTCCAACGCCACCCTGCATAATTTTGATGAAATCAAACGCCTGGGCCTGCGCGTAGGCGACAAAATTATTTTAGAGCGCGCTGGGGAAGTAATTCCAAAAATTATCAAAGTGGTGGAACATTTAGGCACACAGGATATTGTGCCTCCGGCGGTTTGTCCGTCCTGTGGGCGGCCGGTTTACCAGGCGGAAGGAGAAGTGGGATATTATTGCGTCAACCCTTCCTGCCCGGCCCAAATTAAAGGCCGCATTTTACACTATGCCAGCCGGGGCGCCATGGACATTGAAGGCATGGGAGAGGCGGTAGTAGAGGAGCTGGTGGAGCGGGGGTTCGTAACACACTTCTCCGATTTGTATAATTTAAATTTTTTCCATTTGCTGTCTTTAGAAAATTTCAAAGAAAAAAAATCCCAAAACCTCTTGGACGGGCTGGAAGAGAGCAAAAAACGCCCCCTTTCGCGGCTGCTTTTTGCTTTAGGCATTGCGTTTGTCGGAGCCAAAACGGCGGAAGTGCTGGCGGACCGTTTTCATACGTTAGACAATTTAATGCAAGCCTCTTTGCAAGATTTGCAGGCGGTGCCGGACGTTGGAGTAGTGGTATCACAAAGCGTGTATGATTTTTTCCATGACCCGGCGGCCCGCCAGCAAATAGAACTGCTGCGCCAGGCCGGGCTGAATTTTACGCAGCCGGAAAAACAGATTTCTTCCCGCGTACTGGAAGGGAAAACCGTAGTATTTACCGGGGAAATGAAAGGCATGACCCGCACCGAAGCAGAGCTGCTGGCCCGCCAGCACGGGGCCAAAACCAGCGGCAGCGTTTCCGCCAAGACTTCTCTGGTGGTAGCGGCTAAAGCCGCCGGAAGCAAGCTCAAAAAAGCGCAGGAACTGGGAATTAAAATCTTAACGCCGGAAGAGTTTTTGGCTTTAATCGGTCAAAACAAATAAAACTCTTCATTTCCCCGCCAACCCATCCCGTACCCCGGCAGAGCATTTTATTACACCACACACAGCAAAGATATCTCATCTGAAAATCCCAAGTAATGCCGGGGTTATTTTGTTTCAAAAGCGCGCCCTTCTTTGTTTCGCTCACCGCCCCAACAAGATATTCATCAGGGCGCACATCTCTGCTTCGTTTTGCCTAAACGCCCGGGTACTGGGCCCGGGTTTTCTTTTTCCCGCCTGGCTCTATCAAAAGCTTTAAATAGGCTGATAAAAGCCATTCTTTCTTTGATTTCAAAAGCCCGTTTGGCTCTTCTGCCCTGCCACCGCCCTTTGCTCGCCCCAGCTTTCCCAGGCGGTTTTTTCGTCATGGCTTAGAGTGGCCTCTCTGCGTTTATGGCAAGAAGTATGTATAAAAATCCCCGAAAAGAAAAATTTCTTTTCGGGGATAATACGTTAAAATAGCCTTCTACATTTCCAACAATTGTCCGTCTACCGAACTGCACACCTTATATCCAAACGAGTCATACATTTCCGCCAAACTGTTGTGCGGGATACGCACCCCAGGGTTGCGTTTTGCGCGGTAACGGGACACATAATAATAAGCTACTCCTTTTTTGGGATCCGTCGTTTCCCCTTGGGGAATAAAATAGCGTTTATCGTTTTTAGACACATTCAGCACATAGAGGCCCATATATTCGCGCAAGGTATATTCGGAACAATTGGTTTGCTGCTGAATCAAGCTCAGTTCCTGGCGGGAAATCTCCGTATATCCGCTTTTTTCCAAATCGGTTATCCGTGACGCCAGCTTATCTAAATCTGCCTGTGAAGGAGGCACGTCTTCTGTTGGCAGCAGATACGCTTTGCGGCCTTGCAAAGCCTCGTTGTAAACATAAAACCCGCTGTTTGTTAAGGTGCTGTCCGGCAAGAAAATTTTATTGCCTTTCATATCACGCAAATCAAAGACATCTTGCGTGCGCACATTCATTTTCTGAAAAACAACCACGGCATCTTGACCGATTTGTTTGCGCAACGCATTGTATCCGCTCAGCGTCAACACTTCACGGGCAAAATCCGTATCTTTAAATAAGGTAACTATATAATCCGCCGGCAAGGCAGGATATTTACTTTTCAAATAGTCAATGCCCCCGCGTTGCTCTGCCGAGTGCATGTTATTGAATAAATCACGGTCCGATTCGGACAGTTCTTGTTTGTCAGGTAAAGCGGCATAGCGCTGTTTTAATGCGGCTAACATCTCTTCATTTGAAAAATAAACAGGTTCCAATGCAATCAGCCGTTTGCGCGCCACCAGATTCAGCGGCTCCACGGCCAAAGCCGTTTCATATAATTTAGCAGCAGCTTTTGCGTCCCCCTGGTTTTCCGTGATAACCGCTTTTCCCACCAACGAATTGACATTAGCCCGGTTATATCCCAAGGAATGCTCATAATATTTTAAAGCGTCAGCAAACTGTTGCTGTTTAAACGCGATATCTCCTAGCATGGAATAGGTATAAGACCAATACGCAGACGTACGCTCCATATTACTAATGGCCCGCAAGAAATAACGCCGCGCATCGGTCAGCCTGTCCTGCGTTAAAGCTACGCCGCCCAAACTCAACAAAGTATCTACATTATGTGAGTCTAAAGTTAAACAGCGCTCAAAAGTGCTGCGGGCGTGTACATAATCGCGGTTGGCAAATTCTTTTTTCCCTTGTTCCAAACAGGCAGCCAGCTGCGTCTGTGCCACAGACGCAGAGGCACACATGCTTAATAGTGCGCTAATTAATAAAATTGGTTTTACATGTCGCATAAATACACTGTAGCGCTTTTTCAGCTTTAGAAAGTTTAACAGGACGCTCAAACACAAAGCCTGTTTTTTCTATTTTAGCAAGATTTGCCCGGTAAACAAAGCCCATTACCCGGCAGGGCAGCATTTTCCGGGCAGGCAGAGTCTGCATGATTTGATCGGCCTGGCGGTAAAATTCCTTGGAACGCCCCGCCAGTTGGGCCAGCACGCCAGACAGCGCCTGCGGATTTTTATTATGCAGCACATCTTCCCGCGTCAAGCCAAACTGCGCCAGCAAATCCTGCGGCAAATAGACCCGCCCCATGGCGGCGTCTTCATGCACGTCGCGTATAATATTGGTACTCTGTACCGCAAAACCCAGCGCACGGGCCAAAGCCTGCGCCGGCGCGCCTTTCACACCCAAAATATCCAGCGTAGCCTGTCCCACCACACCCGCCACCCGCCACAAATACCATCCCAACTCTTCAAATGTAGCATAGGTACGGCCCTGCACATCGGCCTGCATGCCTTCCAATAACAGCAAAAACCGGTCCGGCTTCATGCCATAAGCAGAAACTATTTTTTGCAAATCTTTCCCCAGCGCCGTTTGGGCCTGGCCTTCAAAAATACGCTGTATTTCTTCCCGCCATAAAGCCAGCTCCGCCAGGCGGTCCTCTATGCCCGGCTCATCGGCGATATCATCTGCTATGCGGCAAAAAGCATAGTATGCCGCCAACGCCTGCCGCCGGGGTTTATCCAAAAACAGAAACGCCGGGCCAAAGCTGGATTTTTTGTATGCGGTCAATTGGGGTGTCATAAAAAATTATTTTTTCTTTTCTTTTTGGTAAATATAAGACAGCGCCGCCCCGGTGGCAGTAGCATAAATGGAATGAGGCGGAATGGTAAATTTGATTTTATATAAACGTTCCACTTGTTTAAAAAGGTCTTTGGCACAGGGCACGGTGCTTAGGGTGCCGGTAATGATAACGTCTTTTACATTGTCGTTGCGGCAGGCAAACACCGCCAGCATGCCAATCGTTTGAAACACCATATTAAGCACGCCGCGGGCCAAATCTTCCGCGTTCAGCCCGTCTGCCATTTTGCCAAAGTTAGAGGCGGTTACCTCCGGCGCAAGCGTGGAAATATCGCCGGGGCAAATGTCGGAAATATTTAAATCTACTTTTTTCAGGTCCCCGCGGTGCGCCAGCTCCACCACCGTTTCAAAAGAGCGCGCATTGCACAGCTGTCCGCACAGCCCCAGCACCGTACCGCCGCCTACCCCCGAGCCGCCGATATGGCGTATGCCGGTTTTGTCTGCGCGCACAAAAGCAGTGCCGGTGCCCATGCTGATAATCAGCCCTTCTTTCTTTTTAGACAAAGCCAGGCCGCCCAGCCCTATGGCGCGGAACTCGTCCACCTGTCGGGCTGGAATGCCGTAGATGTCCCCTTTAAACAAAGAGGAGCCCACACCCGTCAGTACGATTTGTTTGACTTGGGAAAGGGACAATTTGTTTTCATTGATAAATTTGCCCAATGCCCCGTAGGCGGAGGTTTGCGGGTCGGCCGCTTCCACTTTCAGCCGTCCAATCAGTTTGCCGTCAGTAGAATACCCCACGATCTTGGTCGTGGAGCCGCCCACATCAATTCCAATAATCACATTCATTTGCTTTCCTCCAGACCAATGGATTTTAAAAATGGGGTAATGTCTTCTTGGCGGCCCAGGAAGTTTTGCACCATTTGCTCTTCTTCCACCGTGCCGCCTTTTTCTAAAATCTCGCGGCGGAATTTCAGCCCGGTCTGCGGGTTAAACACGCCGTTTTTTTCAAACTCACTAAAGAAATCTTCCGCAATGACTTCCGACCACAAATACCCATAATACCCGGCGTCATAGCCGCCCATGATATGCCCAAAAGCCGCCTGCGGATAGGTGCCTTTGGTCAGCGGCAAACCGCGGATTTTTTTAGTCATAGAAAAATAAGTTTTTGTGGTGTCGGGCGTTTTGTTTTTGGTGTGCAGCGTCATATCATACTGGGCAAAAAAGTCTTGCCGCAAATAGGAGCCCGCCGCACCAAAGTTTTTGGCGGCAATCATCTTTTCAATCATCTCGTCCGGCAGCGGCTGAGCAGTTTGATAATGCTTGCTAATTTTTTTAAGCACCTGCGGGTTCCACGCCCAACGCTCCAGCATTTGGCTGGGGGTTTCCACAAAGTCCCAGCTGACGCTGGTGCCGGATTGGGAAGAATAGCGCGCTTTGGTCAGTGCATTGTGCAGCACGTGCCCAAACTCGTGGAACAGGGTGCTGACTTCGCCGTGTTTGAGCAAAGACGGCGTATCGGCAGAAGGCTTATTCATGTTGGCCACAATCGCCACAAAAGGGGTTTGATAGGTGCCGTCTTCTTTCTCTTTTCCTTCCACCAAATCAAAGCAGGCGGCGTGTTTGTATTTGCCTTCGCGCGGATATAAATCCATATAAAAATACGCCACCAAAGCACCGTCTTCTTTATTGACGATTTTAAAGGCTTTCACATCCGGGTGCCACACCGGTATGTCCGCCGGTTCAAAGGCTATGCCAAATAAATTACCAAACAGCTCCAACATGCCCGCAATAACCACATCGGACGGAAAATATTCTTTAATCAGCTCGGGGTCCACGTCCAGGTTTTCTTTTTTGTATTTATTGCCCCAGTAGCCGCTTTCATAGGGGTAAAGGGTGCGGCTTTTGGTGCCCTTTTTTTCATTTTTATACGCGATTAAATTTTTGTCTTCCGCTTTAGCCATCGGCTGCAGGCGCTTTTGCAGGTCTTTTAAAAACTTTTCCACCGTTTCAGGGTTTTTGGCCATGCGGTTTTCCAACTTCAGCTGGGCGTGGTTTTTATACCCCAGCAGCTGCGCAATTTGGCGGCGCAGCGTCAGCGTTTTTTCAAGCAAGGCCACGTTTTCTTCCCCGCCGCGGCGGTTGTATTTAAATTCCAGTTCTTTGCGCGCTTCGTCGCTTTCGGAATTAAGCATAAAAGGCACATAGTCCGGGTAATCCAATGTCACGCGGTATTTGCCTTGCGGCGTTTTTTGCAGTTTGGAAATGTAGTCATTTCCTAACCCTTGCAGCTGGGTTTCGTCCACATCTAGATAATCCTTATATTCCTGCACATTTTTATCAAACTGGATAATATATTGGGCTTTTTCTTTATTGAGTTTTTTAAATGTTTCCAAATCCTCGTCACTCAGCTCCATACCGCTGTTTTTAAAGCCAATCATCATGTCTTTAAGCAGCAGGGCCTGGTCCGGCTCCAGCTGGGGCTTTGTATCGGCATAGGCTTTAATGGCGCGGTACACATCGCGCCGGGTGGCAACGTCTACCATATATTGGCTCATTTGCATTTGCAGGGCCAGGGCCGCGTCGCGAAAGTTTTTGTCCGTAGACACATAAGAAAGAAAACCGCTCATGCCCAGCGCGTCGCCGTATTTCTCAAAAGCGCGTTCATAGCCCAGCACCGTATTGTCAAATGTACGCTGCGCATCAGGAATAGCCACCAAATCAGCCAAATCTTTTTCCAGCTGCTGCCGGGCAACCGCTTCGGCGGGGGCCAGGTCCTCCGCTTTATAGTCAAAATGCAAAACGCCGTTTCTAAACATGCTTTCCATGCCGTTCACTCCCGCCGCAAGGGCTAAAATAAAAATAAGGGTCAACCATTTTTTCATATGGAATTAATCCGTTTAATTTGTTACACTAAGTGGACCAGCCGTTTTGGTAAGACGGGCCGTATAAATATAACAAAGCCATATGGTATTTGTTATAATTTATATTATATTAATTCACGAGGAATTAAAACTTAAAATGTACGAACCGTTTGTTCCCAAAGAGATATTCCTTACCAAAGGAATTGGCAGACACAAAGAAAAACTGGCAAGCTTTGAAGAAGCCTTGCGCGACGCAAAGATTGCTCCGTTTAACATTGTGCCCGTGTCCAGCATTTTCCCTCCGGGATGCAAAACCATCCCCATAGCCAAAGGCGTCAGCCAGCTGCGTACCGGCCAGATTTTGCACTGCGTCATCAGCCGCAATACCAGCAACGAATACCGCCGCCTGATTTCCGCATCCGTCGGTTTGGCTATTCCGAAAGATAAAAAGATCCACGGCTATATTTCCGAACACCACAGCTTTGGCGAAACGGACAAACAAGCCGGCGATTACGCCGAAGATTTGGCCGCGCTGATGCTGTCTACCACCCTGGGTATTGAATTTGACAACAATACCACCTGGGACCAGAAAGAAGAAATCTGGAAAATGAGCGGTAAAATCGTGCGCACGACCAACATTACGCAGTCTGCTATCTGCGTGGAAGGGCTGTGGACCACGGTCATCGCTGCAGCGGTGTTCGTTAAATAATCAGGACCTGTTGTGAGCGATAACGTACAAACTGATAAGTTTATGGGGCTAGAGAGCAAAAACAGCTCTCTGGCCCTTTGTAAATTCGCCGTCGTGCCGGTGCCGTTTGAAAAAACGGTCTGCTACGGGCACGGCACGGCCAAAGGCCCCGCCGCGGTTATAGAGGCCTCCACCCAAATTGAATTGTGGGACGAAGAAACTAAGACGGAAACCTGGCAGGAAGGCATACATACCTGCCCGGCGGTAAAATGCGCCGGTCCGACGTCAAAAGTTTTCAAAGAAATAGACAAAACCGTGCGTGAAATGATGACGCACAAACAGTGTATTCCTTTCTATATTGGTGGGGAACACACTGTCACGCAGGCGTTGGCGCAGCCATATATTGACGCGTATAAAAATTTAAGCATTCTGCATTTTGACGCCCACGCCGATTTGCGTGAAACCTTTGAAGGCACGCCCAAAAGCCACGCCTGCGCGCTCTACCCGGCTTCCCGCCAGGTGCCTGTGGTGCAGGTGGGCATACGCAGCGTAGCCAGCGAAGAAAAACAATATTGCAACGCCGGCAAAGTAACTACGTTTCTGATGCACGAGCACCGCGACGTAAACAAGCTCATTCCGCAAGTGCTTAAGAAACTAACCGACACCGTATACATTACCATTGACGTGGACGGCTTTGACCCCTCCGTCATTCCGGCCACCGGCACGCCGCAGCCCGGCGGTTTTGGCTGGTACGAAGCGCTGGATTTGTTCCGCGCCGTCATTGAAAAGAAAAACATTGTGGCGGTGGACGTAGTGGAAGCCTGCCAAAGAAAGGCCGACCCCATTACGGAGTTTAATGTGTCCAAGCTGATTTACCGCCTGATGGGATACCTGACGGTAAAAGGACAAAAGAAGAAATAAAAGTTTCATTAAAAACCCCGCTCGTTGGAGCGGGGTTTTTAAGAGCCTTCCACAAAAGCCTCGGGCTTACCCTAGGCCATGAATCAAAAACCCCAGCTGACCTCCGGGCAATGAAGCGCGAAACCCCTCGCAGAGCAAGGCCTCTTTATACAAAACCTCATACCCCGCTTAAAATGTTCCCGGCGGTGGACGGCAAAAACGACATACTGCCTTATACTTTGCCGAGCGCAGCGGGCTATCCGTCAACCAGGCCGTTTTGAACGGGATAGAATTTAAAACAAAAAACCCCGGGCATAAATCCGGGGTTTTTGTTTTGCTGGAAAGACAAAGAACGGGGAAGGCTATCCCTTTTAAAATTTATAAGCCAGCTTGAGCATAAAAGACAGGAAAGAATAATCCTCGTTGCCGCCGCCCTTGACCAATTTGCTGGTGTCAAAAGGGAAACTGCTGTAGCGCATTTCTAAACCAAGCAGCCAGTTAACGCTGACATCCCCTTCCAGCCCCATACCGACATAATAAATGAATGAATTATCCGTATCGCTTCCACTTCCAGAAACACCGTTTATTGTGGCTGACACAGAATTTTTAGCTATCGCCCACCCGCCGCCAAACGGAATATAAAAGCGAAAGCCAGAGCCCGGATTAGTCGTCAGACGTCCAGCTATCATTAAGCTATAAACGTCCATTTTGCTATGGATAGTTTCTTCATATCCGTACCCCCAAACCGTATCGCTGGAAGATTCAAAGTTATTGGCGTTAAACTCCGCTCCCAGCGCCAAGTAGGGATTAAGCACATATAAATATTGCACCCCATAGGAAAGAGCTCCTTCCGCCCAATCAACTCCTTCTGCGTTGCCCCACGACGTTTCTATATCTATTGCAGAACCACTGACGGACAATGATCCACCAAAAAAACCGGACACCATTTGGTCCCCTTTTTCCAAACCATTTGCTTGCACCAGTAAAGGAAAAAGACACCATAAACCTACAGACAAAATTTTACACACCTTTTTCATACTCAGTCTCCTTCTGCCCGGACAAGATATTTTATCATACTAAAATTTATTCAAAAAAACTCCTCCGTGTGACCTTTGCAAATGATATGGCTTCAAAAATATATCTCTAATACTGCCGGAACAGCATTTTGATGGGCAACAAAAAGGCCCCGTTTAAAACGGGGCCTTTTGCTTCTTACTATGGAATTAGAATTTATAAGAGAGTTTAAACAGTAAAGAGAAATAAGACAAATCTTCTTTACCGTAGTCGCTCCTGTCAAACTTGCCGTAATCCATCGTAAAGGCACTATAGCGGCCTTCCACGCCCCACATCAACTGATCGCTAAAATTGCCTTCTACCCCCAAGCCAAGATAATAGGCAAAAGAGGTATTGTCGGCGCTCACACTGTCAGAATTATGGGTAGGGCGCCCACCTAACACCAGGGTCTCTTCTAAATCCAGCGTCGCTTTGGAAAAAGCCACCCCCAACCCAAAGGGAATGTAAAAGCGAATGTCCTTGTCGGGGTTGGTGGTAAAGCGTCCGGCCGCCATCAGATTATGCACTTCCATGCTGCTTTCCAAAGAAGCTTTTGCCCATTCTGAAGGGCTGACATACAGCGTTTGGTCATAATCTGCATCACTAAAGCTGTTGCCCATATATTCCAAACCAAAAGCAAAGGAATCGGTTACAGAATACATATACTGCAACCCATAGGAAACGGCGCTGCCGCCCCAGTCCAACTTTTCCGTTCCGGCAGTCGCCCCTAAAACATCCTGCGCGGAAATGTTGGAATCCTGCAAGGGGGCTGCTCCGCCTAAAAAGACGGACACCATCTGATCTCCCGCTTTAATTCCTTCGGCATGGGAAGCCATGGGACATGCACACAACATACCTACAAACACAGATAGCAACACTTTCTTCATTTTTGCTCTCCTTTTTACTTCTTCATATGTTTGCTTCTTTGAACAGAACAAATCATTTAAATTTTTGATATTTTGTACTCTTTACAGCGGAGGCAAAGGCCCCGCGTCATGCCCGGGCTGCGGCTGCCAGGGGGTTTTCAGCCCTTGCTCGGCTACTTCATCAAAACCCCATTTGTCTTTAAAAGAGAGCACCTTTTTATATTGTGCCACCGCCTTGCCGCGCTGGCCCAGCATATCATACACCTGGCCCAGGCGGTACTCGTTCCACACGCCCCAGCGGCTGGGAGCCTGGCCTTTAAGCGCTTTTTGCCCCTCTTCAAAAGCCGTCTGTGCCTGCTCCCACTGCCCGCGCGACATCAACGAAGTGCCGATAGCCGTATACGCGCGGGAAATATAAATATCTTTATAAAAAGGGTCTTTGCCAATCAGCGCCAAAAATTCCCGCCCGCCTTTTTCCACCTCTTCATAATGGCCGGTTTCATAGAGGCAAATCAGCTCTACATAATGCATCAGCGGATTATTGGGGTATTTTTTGCGCAGCTGGCGGATATATTCCAGCGATTTTTCCGGGTCGTAATATTTGCCGCCGCGGGTATTTTGCACTTCTATTAAAATCAGTTTGGAGCTGTCTGAGGTAAACATCGCTTTTTCGCGCGAAAGATTGAGTTGCTCTACCCCTTTGTCCGGATCTCCTTTAATAGCCACAATAGCCGCCAACATTTTAATCACACTGGGCAGCGTGCCGGCAAAATAGTTGTAAATGCCCAAGCCAAAATAAGCGTCGTAATAGGTGGGGTCCAGCTCCAGCGATTTCTCTAAATTACTGATGGCCTTGCGCCCGGAAAAATAGGCCGTAATCCAGCTGCGGTTGCGCATAGAAAACATGGCCCGCAGCCCATATAAAGCGCCTATGCCCATATAAGCGTTGGGGTCGTTGGGATATTTCTTAATCCAGCGTTTAATGCCTTTAATGGAATCGTCCAGCGTTTTTTCAAACACTTTGCGCTGGGTGTCGTCGCTGGTTTCAAATTCATACTCATAGCGCGACCAGGCAATCATCGCATTGCCAAAGTGCGCAAACGGATGATCGGGATAGAGCGCAAACACTTTTTCTATATTTTCCTGCGCCGTGGCAAAGTCTAAGCTGTACACCCCGTTTATACCCACCGTGGCATATTCCATAACATCAGCGGGCAGCTTGATTTCCGCAGCCGACGGCAAAGCCACAGTCGCGGCAAACAGCAGCGCGGCAAACAAAGAAAAAAGTTTTTGCATTATTTCTTGGCCTCTATTTTATCCTTGCCGAAATACGGAC
The DNA here is from genome assembly GCA_944326725.1 of uncultured Elusimicrobiales bacterium. Taxonomy (GTDB): domain Bacteria; phylum Elusimicrobiota; class Elusimicrobia; order Elusimicrobiales; family Elusimicrobiaceae; genus Avelusimicrobium. The sequence goes on from CALVFA010000021.1 coordinate 19,821, forward strand.
GCAAGGCCGGAGGAATAATCACAGATCCGTCTGCTTGCTGGAAATTTTCCAAAATAGCGGCGAATGTGCGTCCCACCGCCAGCCCGCTGCCGTTTAAGGTATGCACATATTCCAGCTTGCCTTGCGCGTTTTTGTAGCGCAGGCCCATGCGGCGGGCTTGGAAGTCCAAGCAGTTGGAGCAGGAAGAAATCTCGCGGAAGCGATTCTCGCTGGGCATCCACACTTCAATGTCATAGGTTTTGGCGGAAGAGAAACCAATGTCGCCAGAACACAGCTCCACCACGTGGTAAGGCAGGCCCAGCTCTTTAAGCACTTCCTGCGCGTCAGAGACCATAATCTCCAGCATTTGGTAGGAATTTTCCGGTTTGGAAATCATTACCAGCTCTACTTTGTTAAACTGGTGGTTGCGGATTAAGCCGCGCGTATCTTTGCCGTAGGTGCCGGACTCTTTGCGAAAGCAAGGCGTCCACGCGGTCAGCTTAATGGGCAGTTCCGCTTCGGCAATTATGCGCCCGCGGTTTAAGTTGGTCAGCGGAATTTCCGCCGTAGAGATTAAAAATTGCTTCGGCTCCCCGGTCAGCTCATACATATCTTCGCGGAATTTGGGCAACTGGCCCGTGCCGTATAAAATTTCTTCATTGACGATGACCGGCGGCAAAATCTCCGTATATCCTTTGCGCGCGTGCATGTCCAGCATAAAGGAAATAATCGCGCGCTCCAAACGGGCGCCGTCCCCTTTATACAGGGCAAAGCGGCTGCCGGAAAGCGTCGCCGCCGCGGCAAAGTCCAAAATGCCCAGTTTTTCGCCTACGGCCTGGTGGTCCAGCGGCTTAAAATCAAATTTCGGAAGCGGCAGCGTGCAGGGCAAATATTCCGGGTTGTCTGCGTCGGAAGTACCCACCGGGATATTTTCATTGGGCAGGTTGGGTATGCTTAAAAGCAAATCGTCTATTTGTTTTTTCAGCGGCTCCATTTGCGCTTCTTTTTGCGCCATTTCTTCTTTTAAGCGGCCTACTTGCGCCATAACTTCCTGCGCGGCGGCGTCGCCTTTTTCTTTTTTGATTTGTCCGATTTGTTTAGAGAGGCTGTTGCGTTGGGCGCGCATTTCTTCCACGGCGGCCAAAACTTTTTTGTAATTTTCGTATAAAGAGAGCACTTCGTCTATTTGCGCAGCCAAGGCGCTTTTGCGCAAAGACAGGCGGCGTTTTACTTCCTCAGGGTTTGCCAAAATCAGTTTCATGTCCAACATAACATTACCTCGTTTGTTCTTCTTCTAAATTGACCATATACGGCTGCGGAAACAAATGCCGGTACGGCTTAATCGTCTGCGCGGCATATTGCATGGCGTACACGCCCAACAACCGTGTACTTACGGGAGCCACCGCGCTTTGGCTCACCACTAACACGGCCGCCAGCACTAAAAGCGCCGCGGTCAGCGTTTTAACTATAAAAAAGAATCCGCCCAAGGCCAAAGAAACCAGCGTCTTTTGCGGCTGCGTAACCGGGCGCATTATTCCCCCCGCAGTTTTGCCAATTCTTTGGTAAAACTTTTCACTAGGCTGCGGGCGATATAATCGGCCGCGTCTAAAGCGCTGGAGCTGTCTTCAGACAGAGAGCCTATCCACACAATTTCTGCCGTTTCCACATCCACCAATTTGGCGATAATGCCCACTTGCGCATTGATGGTGTATTGGCTGGGGCGCACATCGGTGCTGTGGGAATACTGCGTGCCCACCTGCTGAGTATATGCGGCATAGCTGCCGTCGGGCAGCTGCATCACGTTTTGGGAATATACCGGGCGGGCTTCGGTGCGGCGGGAAGACACCATCGTCACCCCGGTCTGCGTAGGAGTATAGGAGGTTACTTCTCCAATAAGCAAAACGTCCACGCCCAAAATTTCACCGATTTTCTTGGTAGTGACAGGGGATAAATACCCCGATACGGAAATGTTATGCTCCTTAAGCACCTGCTCCAGTTGGGCGCGTTCCACTACTTTAAAACCAGACTCTATTAAATACTTAGCAAACAAATTCTCCACGCCTGAAAGCCCGCTGTACGGGCTGGAAAACCCCATAATGCCAATGCGGTCCATCTTATCAAAGTCATAACTTTGGCTGATGACCGTCTTAGGCGTGCAGCCAGCGCCAAAGAGCGCCAACGCTGCTAAAAAAAGAAAAATCTTTTTCATAATTTCATTATATAATTTTTATCCTCCCTCTATCCTCTTAGTATAACACGGCAAATGGTATAATTATTATATGAACCAAGCATTTATCCAAAAAGCCAAAAATCTCAAACTGTTGCTGACCGACATAGACGGCGTGATGACCGACAGTAAGCTGGTCTGGTACACGGACTCCACAGGCCACCATATTGAAGTCAAAAATTTTGAATCTTTAGACGGCATGGGCATGATTTTCCTGCGCGCCTGCGGCATACGTACGGGCATTATTTCGCGCGGGTCGGCCCCGGTACTGCAGCATTGGGCCAAGCTGCTGGGAATGGACATTCTGTATTATTCCACACTCAACAAATCCGCCGCCCTTTTAGACGCGTGTGCACGTTTTGGGGCCAAGCCGGAAGAGGCCGCCTTCATCGGAGATGACATCATTGACCTGGGCGTACTTAAAACCGCCGGCCTGCCGCTGAGCGTGGTCAACGGGGTAGAAGAGGTCAAGCGCGTAGCGCTTTACACCTCGCCCAAACACGGCGGCTTTGGCGCGGTGCGCGACATCTGCGAGCAAATTTTAAAAGCGCGCGGGCAGTGGGACGAGGTCGTCCGCTCCGTAGAAGAGGGCACCTTTCAGGACCCAAAGAGCCAACTGCTTATTGTCAAAAATGATTGGAAAAAATAAAATAATAAGTGGATACGCAATTTAAACATAAAGGAGTTTTATGAAAAAATTATTTATTTTAGCCGCTTTGCTTTGCGCCCCTGCGCTCTATGCGGCGCAGCAGTATACTTGCTGCTCTTATGAAGAAACCCCTAAATACGGTTTACAAACCAACACCACCCGCGTAGAATTTTACGGCGGTGTGGCTTTGCCTGAAGAAGACTGGAGCGAAAACGGCCAAACCCTGCAATTAGGCGACACCGGTTTTAGCGCCGGCATTGCTTTTGTGCGCAATCTGCTGCCGTGGCTGACCTTGGGCTTAGACGGCAACTACGCCGGCCTGAGCAATGGCGACGACCTTACCACCGCCAACGGAGATACCGTCAACTTCCGCTCCGGCATTGCTACCGCTATGGTTGCCGGGCGCGTCTATTTATTCCCGTCTTCCATGACCCGTCTGTATGGTACGGCCGGTATCGGGGCGGGCTATATGTATGCCAAAGAAAAGAACGCCACCGCCGATTCCAGCGAAACCTATGACAGCACTGACGTGGCCTGGATGTTAGGTGCAGGCTTGGAATTTGACATTGATGAAACTGTCGTCTTTGGTGCAGAAGGCCGCTATAATTGGGTCGGCCTGCGCAGCGACATGAAAGACCGCTTTGGCAAAGACGATTACGGCTATTGGACCATAATGTTAAAGCTGGGCGTTAAGTTTTAAACATCTTTTCTTTGTATCAACCGCCGCTTATAAAAAGCGGCGGTTTTTTATTGCCAAGCATGCTAAAAACATAGCCCCTTTTTTACGCTGACAAATGCTTTGGCAACAAGTAAAATACTTTGTATGCAAAACACGCTTTCTACTTTTCAGTTCGTTTCTCTTTCCGTTGTTGTGCTGGCCGCTTTGTTTGTGCCGTTTCTGTTTAAAAAAGCGGAAGAAGAATTAGAGCTTTTTCTGTTTCTCTGCGGTGCGGCGGCAGTGAGTATAGCGGGATTATGGAGCGGGCATTTAATCCTAGAAGCGCTGAAAGAACCGTTTTTAATTTCCGCCGCGGTGCTGGTATTGGGCCTGCTGTTTAAATGCTTTGGCGGGAATTTACACCGTTGGCTGCACCAGACGGAAATGAAAACCGGCCCGAAAGTTTTTTTGTTTTTGTTGGTGCTGATACTGGCGCTTACGTCCAGCCTCATGACGGCTATTATCGCCGCATTAATAGGGGCCGAAGTTATTAAAGGGCTGCGTCTGGCTGAAAAGCAAAAGGTGCGCCTGGCGGTGTATTTATGTTTTGCCATTGGCTTAGGCGCCGTGCTGACCCCGGTAGGGGAGCCACTGTCGACCATCGTCATAGCGCGCCTGCGCGCAGAGCCATATCAGGCTGGATTTTTCTTTTTACTGCAGCTGCTGGGGCTGTGGATTTTGCCGGGGGTGCTCTTTTTTGCCGCCTTAGCCGCCTCACTGGGGCACGGCCCGCTTACAGACGGACAGCGCGCCACCTCGGCAGATACAAACGCCGCCGTACTGGGCCGCGCCGGAAAAGTATATCTGTTTGTAGCCGCGCTGATTTTGCTGGGGGAAGGCTTAAAACCGCTGGCCCAGCGCACCATAGGCCAGCTCTCCCGCGGGGTACTGTACTGGATAAACACACTCTCTGCCGTACTGGACAATGCTACGCTGGCCAGTATAGAAATACAGCCCACGCTGGCACAAAATACGCTGGTGTTTTTATTGATGTCTTTGGTGCTGGCCGGCGGACTGCTGATACCGGGGAACATTCCGAACATTATCTGTGCTTCCAAACTGGAAATTAAAAGCCGGGACTGGGCACAAGCGGCACTGCCGATAGGGCTTGTGCTCATGGCGGTTTATTTTGCTTTGTTGCTGCTGGTCTATTAATCTTCTATTGACGCGTTTTGCTATAATAATTTTATGGAAGATTTTATCATTAAAATTATTTTATCCTTGGTGCTGGGCGGTATTATGGGCCTGGAGCGGGAATATAATGAAAAACCCGCCGGCTATGCCACCAACTCCATTATCTGCCTTGGCGCGGCGTTGTTTACCATGCTTTCGCTATATATGGCGGAACTGGGCGGCGACCCGGGCCGCATCGCGGCGCAAATTGTTTCCGGCGTGGGTTTCTTGGGCGCCGGGGCTATTTTGCGTGAAGGGAATAAAATTTCCGGCTTAACGACCGCCGCCGCCGTATGGCTGGTGGCCGCCGTTGGCATGGCAGTAGGTTTTGGGCAGTATCTGCTGGCTTCTTCCGCCTGCGCTGCTGCTATTTTATTACAGCTGGGCGTACGCCGCACGCTGGGGCTTTTGGAGCAGCTGCGCCGCTACGACACCATTTTTCTTACCTGTGCCCCCAGCTGGGAAGTAGTAGATAAGATTTGTCATGAAATAGAAAAACAAAACGTACAGATTCTCAAGAAAACAGTCACCAAGCACGACAGGCAGTTTACCGTTGCTATCGTGGCTACGTTTACGGGGCGGGAATTTCAAAAAATTACTAAAGAAGTACTGGAAATGCCCGACGTATACAGTCTGTACAAATAAAAGGAGCTGTCCTTACATCTATGTCACAAAACCCAATACCGCTGTTTAATCTGCAAAAACAACATGAAGAATTAAAACCGGAACTAAACGCCGCCGCTTTAGACGCGCTGAACTCCATGCATTGGCTGCTGGGGCCGCAAACGGAAGCGTTTGAAAAAGAATTTGCCGAAGCAATCGGCGTGAAACATTGTATTTCCTGCTCTTCGGGCGCAAGCGCCATTCAAATTGCTTTGGGCGCGGCTGGCATTGGTGAAGGGGACGAAGTCATCACCACGCCGTTTACGTTTATCGCCACCACATCTTCTATTTCTCTGACGGGCGCCAAATTTGTATTTGCTGATATTGACCCCCGCACTTACAATATTGACCCACAGGACATTGAACGCAAAATTACCAAAAAAACCAAAGCCATTTTGCCGGTGCATTTGTATGGGTTTCCCGCTAATATGGACGCGATTATGAACCTGGCGCGCGAGCATGATTTGCGCGTGATAGAAGACTGCGCCCAAGCCCATTTGGCTACCGCCGACGGCGTAAAAGTGGGCGGCATTGGCGATGCGGGTGCTTTCAGCTTCTACCCGAGCAAAAATTTAGGCGCGTGCGGAGACGCTGGCGCAGTGACCACCAACGACGACGCCATAGCCGATCGCTGCCGCAGCCTACGCCACAGCGGCCGGGCCAAAGACAAAACCTATGAATATGATTTGGAAGGCTCCACCTTGCGCATGGACGAAGTGCAGGCCGCTATCTTGCGCGTGAAACTGCGCCATTTGCAGGATTGGACCGACGCCCGCCAAAAAGTGGCCGCTTTGTATGAAGAGGGCTTGCAAGGGCTGCCGGTGGTTACCCCGCCGACGCCGCCTGCCGGTTATTCCCAGTCTTATTATGTCTATACCATTCGCGCCGAACGCCGCGACGAACTGCAGCAATACCTCAAAGACCACGGTATTGGCTGTGCGGTGTATTACCCGGTGCCTTTGTATAAACAGCCGGCGTATAAACACTTGGGGCTCAAAGCGCAAGATTACCCCAACGCCGAAAAAGCTGCTCAAGAAGTGTTGTCTATCCCGATGTTCCCGGAACTCTCCCAAGAGCAAGTCAGCCGGGTATGCGACACTATACGCGACTTCTACGAAGGCAAATAACTTTAAAACCCCGGGCGTTCTGCCCGGGGTTTTTTACGTTTTGCCAAAGAAAAATCTCTGCTCAGACATATGCCGTTTAGCTCCCGGCGGTCCGCTTGCTTGCGGCAAATGACAAATTCCCCTTCCATTGCCCGATAAAAAACGTCCCGCCACAAATATATTTTCCAAGCAACCTGTCCCAAACGTTTTAAGTAAAAATTCCCGCCATAAACAAAAAACCGCCTTGGCAAAAACTTTTTAATAAAGCCCTTTTTACGTCGGAGAAACGTGCGTTGGCCTCGCCGCGTAAGCAGACAAAAAACGAACAAATTAGAAAAACTAACTTTTGCTGTTTCTGCGTTTAAAGTAAGTTTTCCTAACTTACAGCAAACGGTCTAACCATGTTTACAAGGCTCCCAATTTCCACAACGTGTTATCAAAATACGACTCTAGCACACACACCAACCCCAACGCCTCTGCTTTTTCTCTGCATCAAAACGAATTCTCTAGGCGCTCTTTGTTCGCTTACATGAAAAGCATACCCTGCGATTTAAAAAGAAGGAATCTCTTTTTAATTTTTAGCGGTACTGTCCCCCAAAAAAGATTTTGGAGTTGTTTAAGGTCGTTTGAATTGCTTGGAGGCTATTTGAAGCTTTTTGAGGGCTTTTTATGGGGAAAGGGCAGAATTTCTCCGTCGAAGAAAGTCCTTTTCTCGCAAAAAGGCCTTTTTTAGGCGTTTAAAACAGAAAGACAGGATGTCGCAAGCAAATCCTATAAAAAGAGTTCTATTCGCCTGTTACGGCCCAAAAAGCCTATTTTTAAGGTTTTTGTGGGGATTTCTGGTCTATTATGGGGCCGATTTGCAGATTGTTTAAAGTTTTCACATGAAAACTAGCCCTGATTAAACCAAAACTAAAAAAATACTTTTAGACAAAACTTAAAAAGGCGGAATGAAATCTGTTTTTACAAGACATAAAAAAACAGGCCCGGAAACCGGACCTGTTTTTAAAGCATACGCTATTATAACAGTTTTGTTTTTAAGCGGCTGGCTAAATTATCCAACTCTTCCAAAGAATGGTATTGAATAATCAGCACCCCTTTAGACATTTTTTTGCCGTAGCGCACTTCTACTTTGGTGCCCAAAGCGGCCTGCAAATCATTCTCAAAAGAGGCCACCTCCGGCGGTTTGGGCAGTTTCTGCGCGCTGGCAGGCTGCAGCAGAGCCCGGGCGGCGTCTTCCGCCTGACGGACAGACATTTTGCTTTTTTTCATACGCTGGAAAAGCGTTTCTTTTTTCGCCGGGTCCGTCAACATCAACAGCGCCTTGCCATGTCCCTCTGTAATGGTGCCGTCCTGTAGGGCGTCCTGCATATGCTGGGGCAACTCCAAGAGTCGCAATGAATTGGAAACAGCCCCTTTGGATTTACCGCAATATTGGGCTAAATCCGTTTGGGAAATACCAAATTTGTTCATTAAGTTGCGGTATCCTAAAGCGGTTTCTATGGGGTTTAAATCTTCGCGCTGGATATTTTCAATCAAGGCCAAAGCGCACATTTGCTGGTCTGTGAGAGCCTTATGCACTAAAGCGTCAATCTCCGTCATGCCGGCTAATTGGCTGGCGCGGAAGCGGCGCTCCCCCACTACAATTTCATACTTGTCCAGTCCTGCGTCATAGACCACCACGATAGGCTGCGTCAGGCCGTGTTCCTGTATAGACTGAGCCAGCTCTTGCAGTTTAGCCTCATCAAAAACGCGGCGGGGCTGGAAACGGTTGGGAATAATTTTATCTAAAGCAATTTTCTGCACGGCCGGGCCGGAAGCATTATCCGGTCGTGGGGCGGTGGGATTGTTCAAAACATCTTGGGTTTGTTTGAGCAAGGCGTCTAATCCTTTGCCTAAAGCTTGTCTAGCCATAGTTATCCTCCAAAATCGTAATTATAACTGCCGGAAGCGGCCTCGTCCGGTTTTACAAAGTCTGCCACGTTGGCCCCGCGCCGGGCTAAAAACTCTACCGCCAGCTGTACATAGGCATTGGCCCCGCGGCAGGCCGGGTCATAGTCAAAAATAGACTGGCCAAAACTGGGGGCTTCCGCCAGGCGGATATTACGCGGAATGGGGGTTTTGTATACCTTATCTCCAAAGAAACGGCTCACTTCTTCAAATACCTGTTTGGAAAGGTTCATGCGGGCGTCATACATGGTCAGCAAACCGCCGTCCAATTTCAAATTATTATTTAGGAATTGTTTTATTTTGGAAATAGTGGTCATAAAATGGGCCAGACCTTCCATAGCGTAATACTCACATTGTACTGGGGTAATGACACTGTCTGCCGCCATTAAGGCATTTAAGGTCAACAGCCCTAAGGAAGGGGGACAGTCTATAATAATGTAGCGGTACATTTTTCTTAAAGGAGTTAATGCTTCGCGCAGCATGTTTTCGCGCCCGCGTATATTTACCAGTTCTACTTCTGCGCCGGCTAAATTTTTGCAGGTGGGAATAACGTCCAACATCTCATTTGATGTCTGGCGCGCCACTTCTTCAAAAGTGGCATTTTTAGTTAATAAATGATAGACCGATTTTTCCCCGTCATTGAGGCTGATGCCCAAGCCGGAGCCGGCGTTGCCCTGTGGGTCAAAATCTACTAATAAAACTTCTTGGTCCAAATAGGCCAAGGCATAGGCTAGATTTATAGCGGTAGTGGTCTTGCCTACACCGCCTTTTTGGTTCGCTATGGCAATTATTTCACCCATAATTCCTCCGTTAAGATATTAAATCATAAAACAGGAACAAAAAGCAAGCTATTGTTTTCACGTGAAAACAACGCCTGCTTTATTTTAACTAAGTGCCTTATCCACAGCTTTTAGGCTGTGGATAAGTTTCCACGTGGAAACAAATCCCCATACGCCTATTGTGAATTCTTGTGGATAAAATAGGAACGAAACTAATTGGCCCCTATACAAACAGCTACTTTATAAAATGGATACGGTTCAAAGGCCAGTGGATAAACCAGGCTGTCCCTTTTATGTTTTCGCGCGGCACAGGACCCCAGAAGCGGGAATCACAGGAATTATCTCTGTTATCCCCCATGGCAAAATAAGAGCCTTCCGGCACAACAACCGGGCCGAAATCATCACGCAAAGAAATACCGTAAAAATCTTCCAACTTGCGATCTTCCCAAAGAGCTTGGTAAACGTCCGGGTCCAAATTTTCTGAGGCAGTAAGCCGACGGACCGGCTCAAAAATCTCATAGCCCTGGAGAGGCACTTTTTCATCATTTACATACAGTTCCCCGGCTTTTACTTCTACTTTATCGCCCGGCATAGCCACCACGCGTTTGACATAATCACGCCCGTATTGATAACCGCCGCAGTTGATTTGGTCCGGGCTGTCAGCTGGGAAAGTAAACACAATAATATCACCGGGTTTTATTTGGCGGAATTCTCCAAAGCGGATTTGGGTTAAAGGAATACGGAAACCATAAGCCGCCTTATTTACAAACAAATGGTCCCCTATTAATAAGGTATTCTGCATAGAAGCGGATGGAATTTTAAAGGCTTGTATAAAGAAAAACATGACAATAGACGCCACAAAACCGGCAAAATATACGGTATTGGCCCAATCCAAATCCACCTTAATTATAGACTGGCGCGGCTGGCCCGTAGCTTTGGCGCGGGCCGAAAAGAAACCATATACCGAAATAGCAGCAATGACTATCCAAGCAAAAACTGATTTAGCGGAAATGCCTTCCTGGGGAAGAACAGCGGAGGAACTATTCATAATAAAACTGAAAATATAATAGGCACAGCCCAAAATTAAAAACAAAAATCCCGCATGCCACAGCCCAAAATGTACCGGGTTTTCTAGGCGGTTTTTACGAAAACAGCGTTTGCTAATCCATGCAAACACATACATAATACATGCGGCAATAAATAGTCTTTGCTCCATATTCTCTCCAGGTTTTCACGTGAAAACTATATTAATTCTTGGTAAATCTTTAAATAAGCTTTTTCCGGGGCGGGATAATACTGCTCTATCCGCTGGCGGGCCGCTTGGCCCATTTGTTGGCGCGATGTTTCGTTTTCAGCCAACTCTGCCATAAGCACGCTTAAAAGGACCGGGTCTTGGGTGTTGCAGAGAAAGCCGGTTTGCCCATGAAGTACTACGCGTGGCATATCCCCCACTTTACTAACAATACAAGGCTTAGCGCACGAACAGGCCTCTAACACAGAAACTGGCAAGCTCTCTATAGTAGAAACCAAAACAAATACATCAGACGCTAACAAAAAAGGAACCGTATTGCTTACTTCTCCTGCAAAAACGACGGCGTTTTCCAAGCCTTTTTTGTGCACCCATTGGCTTAATTTTTCTTTTTCTGCCCCGTCCCCTACCAAAACCAACCGGGCCAATGGGTTGTGCTTCCTAATGGAAGCAAAAGCCTGCAGCAGAAGCGGGTGGTTTTTTTCCGCAGACAAACGGGCCACACAAATAAAAATTATTTCTTCCGGCTTCCAGCCAAACTGCTGCCGGGCCGCCTGACGGGCTTTGTCGTCCGGGCGGAAGCGCGTTAAATCCACCCCATTGGAAACCAAACGCACTTTTTCTGTTTGGTATTTTTGTTTTTTCTCTAGAAAATCCGCCGTAGCGCGCGATTCGGCACAGCTGATATCGTCGGCGTTTTTTAAAACCCGGTCTAATAGGCGCAAAAAATACCCTTTACGGGATAAATCATAATGCGGCGTAGTAATCAATTTAAAAGAAAGGTGCTTTTTGGCCAGCCGGCACAGCATAATAGCCCGGTACAAAAAGGCATGCACCACATCCGGCTGAAAGCTTTCTATCTGCTGCATTAAACGCGCCAGTACGCCTGCCGTTTCTATAGGGCGCCATTTGCCCGCCAAATTTAACGACACTACGTCCAGCCCCTGCTCCTGCATGTCTTTACCGACGGAGCCAAGCGGTTTTAAACACACCACTCTGACTGTGTGGCCTGCTTTTTGCACAGCCAAAGACAAGGCGCGCAAAGCCGTTTCGGCTCCGCCCATATCGGTAGTCGTACAGACATACAAAATCTTCATGGTTTCATTATAGCAAAGTTAACACAAGATACGACGGACAGAAATGAGTGTTAAAGAGCGATTTTATCCTAAACGCAAGGCCAAAAACACGCAAACCCAAACAAAATACAAATCCTTTCCTACGGGAGACAAGCAGGCAGCGGCTGTTTTAAATAAAAAAGACTGTGTATCCGGCCGTTTTGAAACCTATATATAAAAAAGAGACAAAGCGTGGCTTTGTCTCTTTTTGTCTGCGTGCAAAACACTTATTCGGCCGGTTTAAACTGATCCTTGCCTACGCCGCAGACGGGGCAGGTCCAATCCGCCAGCAAATCTTCAAACTTCGTGCCGGCGGCAATGCCGTGCTCCGGGTCGCCGGTGGCGGGATCATAAGTATAACCGCAAACTTCACAAACGTATTTCATAAAACTACCTCCCTTGGATTTTTAAAATTTATTCTGGCCGCTCTTCACAGAAGAGGAGCTCTTTGCTGTAAGCTGCAACCGCCTATGCACGCCGTGGTGCTTAGGCGTGGGTGGCGCCTTTGGGCGCTTTGCCTTTAATGACCGTATGATAATACTCATAGGTCATCGGGGCCGGCTTTTCCGTATGGAAACACACGCCGTCTTTTACCGTACCGATAAACAGCGTATGGGTGCCCACATCCAGCGTTTGCTCCACCTGCACTTCCAAAAAGCTCAGCGTATGCTCTTTAACAATCGGGGAGCCCAGCGCTCCGCGCTCTATATTCAGCCCGGCAAATTTATCAAATGTCCGCCCGCTACGGAAACCAAAGCGCCCTATAAAAACCAGGTCGGCGCTTTGGGCCAGCGGCATGGCGGCAAAAACGCGGCTGTGGCTGATGAGCTCGTGCGAAAGGCTTTCTTTATTGACGGAAATCGCCACCCGCGCCGGCTGTGCCGTGACTTGAAAAACGGTATTGACAATCATGCCGTTGTCGCGCCCTTGCCAAGATGAAGTAACAATATACAGCCCGTAGGTAATAAAATGCAAGCCTTCTGCAATTTCCTGTTCAGACATAAGCCCCTCTTTTACAGTTTTTCGGCAATTTTTTTGCTCACCGCCAAACCCAGCTCCGTACACGCCTGCAAGACTTTCTCATCAGGCACGAACTTAGACGTGACCACCGGGGCCACCTGCTCTACATTCATCGCTTTAAGCATATCCGAAAGCGTGTTGACCGGACCCGGGTTCCAGCCGTAAGAGCCAAACGCCCCGCCGACCAAATTCTTTTTCTTTAGGCCTTTGAGATAGCACAGCACGTCCGCCATGGCCGGGAAAATCTCCGAATTCAGCACCGGAGAGCCGATTAACAGGCCGCTGCTGTCCAAAAGCTCCGTCGCCACATCGCTTCGGTGGCAAGAATGCATAGAGAGCTGTTTGACTTCCGTTCCGCCTTGGCGCAGCCCTTCCACCACATATTCCGCCATTTTCTGGGTGCTGCCCCACATCGTATCATAGACAACAATGGCCTTGTTTTTCGGCGCTTGGGCCGCCCATTTGGCGTACAAATTGACGATTTTAGACGGATCTTTGCGCCAAATAAACCCATGGTCCGGCGCAATAATCTTGGGGGAGAGCCCCATTTTCTGCACACTGTCTAAAAAGCGCAGCACAATATCGGAATAGGGCAGCACAATATTGGCATAGTATTTTTCCGCTTCATAGAGCCACAGGCGCTCTTCATTTTCATCGTCAAAGAGTTTGCTGGTGGCATAGTGCATGCCAAACACATCATTGGTAAACAAAATGTTTTCTTTCTCTAAATAAGAAAACATACTGTCGGGCCAATGCAGCATGCGCGCTTCTACAAAAGAAATCGTATCGCCCCCAACGTCAATACGGTCGCCGGTTTTGACGGCTTTCATTTCAAAGTCAGGATATAGCTGGGCGGTTAAATTTTTAAGCCCCATATCAGAGCAATAAATCTCTTTCGGCTCTATGGCGGCTACGGCTTGGGGCAACGCACCGGAATGGTCCATTTCCGAATGGTTGGAAATAATAATTTCTATTTTTTTGGGGTCTATCACGCTGGCGATACGCGCCATCATTTCAGGATAGAATTCTTTTTTTACCGTATCAATGAGCGTAGGTTTATCGCTTAAAATTAAAAAAGCATTATAGGTGGTGCCGCGTTTGGTGGAATAGCCGTGAAAATCCCGTATATTCCAGTCAATCGCCCCTACCCAATACACTTTGTCTGTAATTTGAACCGCCTTCATAGTTTCTCCTTTGCGTACCGTCTATCAAAATAGTTAGAAAAACCGCCCCCCGTAGGTAGCGGGGGACGGAAAACATTAGTTTTCTTTTTCCCACAAACCATGCAAATTGCAGTATTCGCGGGCGGTCACTTTTTCAGCATCGCATTTAAAAGACGCCTCCGGCGCTTCACCGGGTTTTAAATACTTGCGCTGCACACGTCCGCAGGCGGTCATCAGCTCAATCCATTCAATCCAGTGCGCTTCCAACATCGGGTGAGCTACAGAGCCTACTTTTACTTTATAGCCGCCTTCTATTTTTTCAATCACGGGAACGTGTTTTTCCGTAGCTCCGTCCGTCGTGCCGGCTACTTGTTTTTCCATAGGCTGACCACAGCACACCAGCTCCCCTTTCCCCGTGTGTACTACTTCTACCATATTGCCGCAGATTTTGCATTTATAAATTTCATTGATTTGAGTCATATGCTACTCCCTTTTTTAAAAATGACTGTTTAAAAAGATTTTTCTTTCTAAACCCCGCCTCTTTCTATACCGTATTATACATTCTTTGTTGTATAAAATACATTTTTAAATGTATAAATATATAAATAAAGTATAAATAAGAATTTTTCTTAATTAATTATACTATATTTATATACAGCTATTATAAATTCTTTCCCCATAACCAACAAGACATAAAAGTAATTAGGAAAGTTTATGTAAAACTGTGGATAACTCTATTTTTTTGTTTTTTGTGGGTTAAAACTAAAAAATAGAATTTTTCATCTTTTTTAAAGGGGGATATAGCGGTTTTTTAAAAAAACGCCTATTTTAAGCCTTTTTCCTTTTTTAACGCTAAAATGCGTTTTTTTTAGGTTGACGCTGATTTTAATAATTGGTAAGATTAAATATATCTTAATTTATTGGCGGCACTAGAAGTGGACATTCTCTCAAACAGCGAAACACTCGCTCCTATATTTTCTGAAATAGAAACCATCTTAGGCAAAGATACGTATGATATGTGGCTGCGGCCGGCAGTATTTGGTTTTGAAAATCAAACCCTTACTATACAACTGCCCAATCCGTTTTGGCAAAAAACCATACAAACCCGCTATGAACATATTATTAAAGACGCTTTTTTAAAACATACGGGGCTGGATATTACCGTTTCTTATATTATAAAGGAAGTAAAAGACCCTGTACAGGCCGTACTGGAAAACGCCCCGCAGACGCCCGCTGCGGCGCCTGTCATTAAAAAAAGTCCGTTCCCGGCGCGGCTGAATTCATCGTACCGGTTTGATAATTTTATTGAGTCTCCTTCCAACCGCTTTGCGTATAAAGCGGCGCAGGCAGTTGTAAATAAAATGGGCAACCGCGAAAATAACCCCCTAGTGATTTATTCCACTCCGGGGCTGGGCAAGACCCATTTGCTGCACGCGATTGGAAACCAAATTTTACAGCAAAATCCCGGCGCGCGCGTACTATATATGTCCGGGGAAGAGTTTGTAGGGGAATATATAGAAGCTTTGCAAAACAAATCTTCGGAAAGTTTCCGCAAAAAATACCGCTCTTTGGATTGTTTTTTAATGGATGATATCCAGTTTGTTGCCGGGAAGTCCGCCAGTGAGCTGGAATTTTTCTATACCTTTAATGCTTTATTTGAAAGCCGCAAACAAATCGTATTATCTTCAGACCGCACCCCACAGCAGCTGGACCTTGACGAACGTTTATCCTCGCGCCTGCTGTCGGGTATTATTACGGAAATTAAAAAACCAAATTTAGAAACACGTATTGCCATTTTACGCCAGAAAAGAGACTCTATCCATTTTGATATAGGCGATGATGTGATTGCTTTTATTGCAGAGGGAATACAAACCAATATCCGAGAACTGGAAGGATCTTTATTCCGGCTGGTTTCTTATTGCAGTACGCACGGCGTTATTCCCACTATTCCTATAGCCAAGGAACTGCTGGCTGATATTTTAAGCCAAGAAGAAGAACGCCTGGCTATTAATGTAGGCTCTATTAAAAAAGTAGTGGGTAAACACTTTAAAATTAATACGGAAGATTTTACTTCCAAACGCAAGACGCAGTCCGTTGCCTGGCCGCGCCAAATAGCCATGTTTTTATGCACAGAACTGACGGACTTGTCTTTGCCGGAAATTGGCCGTGAATTTAACCGCGACCACAGCACCGTCGTACATGCGCGGGATTTGGTTAAAGAAAAGGTGAAAAACGATCCTTTCTTTGCCGCGGAAATAAACCAAATTATCAGCGATATTAAGGCTGTGGATAAAAAATAAAAAATAGTGGATAAAATACGGATAAGTAAAAAAACCGGATTATAAAAAAAATAAATGTGCATACTGTGTATAAAAACTAAAAGTTATGCACAAACTAAAAAACAGATTTGTATTGGGCAGTACACTAAATCCACATCATAAACAGTATATAATAACAGGATTAAAAACATGAAGATAAATATTACTAAAGAAACTCTTTTGGAAGGAATCCAAGTGATTTCTGCCGGTGTGGCGTCTCGCACCACCTTGCCGATACTGCACAACTTTTTAATGGAAACGCAGGGCAATAAATTAAAATTAGTCCGCACGGATATGGAAATGGCCGTGGTGCATTATATTACTGCTGAAGTGGAAGAAGAAGGAAGCTTAACCGTACCTACCAAGGAATTTTCTGAAATTATTAAAAACCTGCCGGACGGAAAAGAAATTAATCTATTTACCGGGGAAAACAATAAATTTCATATTAAATCCGGCAAAAGCAAATTTTGGGTCATTGGCACGCCAAAATCAGAATATCCGGCTATTCCTGAAATTGAAAAAACGGGCAGCGTCAGCTTAAGCCCGCTGGCTTTGCAAAACATGATAGATAAAACCGCTTTTTCCGCTTCTACGCAGGAAACGCGCTATATCTTAAACGGGTTGTTGTGGAATAACACGGCAGATAAATTTGAAGTAGTAGCTACTGACGGCGGACGTTTGGCCGTGGCCAGCCATCCGGCGCTGCCTAATTCGGGCGAATTTAAAATTATTATTCCGACCAAAATTTTAAACGAAGTGGTGCGCTTTATTTCGTTGGCTAAGCCGGATAAAGAAGCCACCATTCAAGTCAATGTAGCTTCCAACCAAGTAAGCTTTGAATTAAATGAAACAACGTTTATTTCCCGTTTGATTGAAGGAAATTTTCCCAACTACAACCAAGTGATTCCCACCAAGAAAAATATTTCTTTTGAAGTATTTACCAAAGAACTGTTGGCTTCCACCCGGCGCGCGGCTTTGTGCTCCGGCGAATTTGGAAGCACCGTCAAATTCCATATGGAAGAGAATACCATGACGGTTTCTTCTACTTCCCAGAATATGGAATTTACCGATGAATTGCCGATAGAATACAGCCAGGAAGCGTTTGACTGTGCGTTTAATCCGCAATTTATTATTGACGTGTTAAAAAATGTAGGCAGCGAAAAAGTGGCCTTCTCTTTTATAAACGCTTCCCAGCCGGTACTGATAGAGCCGGTCGGCAGTGAAGATTTAAAATACGTCATTATGCCGGTGCGGATTTAAGTATGAAATTTGGCGCCCGTCCGCGTGCGATATGGTCTTCTCCATCTGAATTAAGCGGGAAATACGGGCGCTTAAGTACGCGTTTAAACCGCTTAATGGTGTTAGACCATGTGTGGACGCGTCTAATAGGAAACAAAGAACGTTTTTGGAAATTAACCGCCGTAAAAGACGGGTGTTTATATGTGTCGGTTAAATTGTCGGTGGCCCGAAATGAGTTAATTGGTTCGCGCGATAATTTAATCAAAGAATTAAATAAACATTTTGATAAGCCGTGGATTAAAAAAATAGAAATCGTGAATGATTTAGGAGCCAGTAATGAGTGACGAAGAAAATAAACAATACGATTCCTCTAAAATTCAGGTTTTAGAAGGTTTGGAAGCGGTGCGCAAACGCCCCGCTATGTATATTGGTTCTACCGGGCTGCCGGGTTTGCACCATTTAGTATATGAAGTAGTGGATAACTCTGTAGACGAAATTTTGGCCGGGGGCGCTACGACGATTAAAGTAACCATCAAAGACGATATGACCTGCTCTGTGGAAGACGACGGGCGCGGTATTCCGGTGGATTTGATGACCAACGCCAAAGACCCCAAGCTCCGCCACAAAAGCGCGCTGGAAGTGGTCATGACGGTGCTGCACGCCGGCGGTAAGTTTGACAGCGGCGCTTATAAAGTGTCCGGCGGTTTGCACGGGGTGGGTGTGTCCTGCGTGAACGCTTTGTCTGAAGATATGGAAGTGGAAGTAAAGAAAAACGGCAAAATTTACCGCCAGCAGTATAAACGCGGTAAGCCGATGACGAAAGTGGAAGAAATTGGCACTACCAAAGAACACGGCACCAAAGTTACCTTCCACGCAGACAAAGAAATTTTTGGCGAGGTGGCTTTTGTTTATGAAACCATTGCCAACCGCCTGCGCGAGCTGGCTTTCTTAAACGCCGGCGTAAAAATCCTTTTTACCGATGAGCGCGGGGAAGAAGCCAAAGCCGTCACCTTCCATTACGAAGGCGGCATTTCTCAGTTTGCCAAATATTTAAACACGAATAAAACGGTAATTAATCCCGAGCCGATTTATTTGACCAAGACCGTCGGCGACAATTATATTTCTTTCGCTATTCAGTATAACGAAGGATACAGCGAAAACGTATTTTCTTTCGTCAATAACATTAACACTATAGAAGGCGGTACGCATTTAAGCGGCTTCCGCGCTTCGCTGACGCGTATTATTAACGAATACATTAAAAACAACAACCTTTCTAAACAACACAAAGAAGTGTCCGTGGGCGGAGATGATATTAAAGAAGGGCTGACGGCGGTGCTGTCTGTTAAAATTCCGCACCCACAGTTTGAAGGGCAGACCAAAACCAAGCTGGGCAACTCCGAAATTGAAGGCATTGTCCGCTCGGTAGTGGGCGAAACGCTGGCCACTTTCTTTGAAGAAAACCCCAAGACGGCTCGCTCTATTTGTGAAAAATGTATCAACGCAGCCATAGCGCGCGAAGCGGCGCGCAAAGCGCGTGATTTGACCCGCCGCAAAGGCGCCTTTGAAGGCGGCGGCTTGCCGGGCAAACTGGCCGACTGCCAAGAACGCGACAGCGCCAAATGCGAACTGTTCCTGGTGGAGGGTGACTCCGCCGGCGGCAGCGCCAAACAAGGGCGCGACCGCGTGTTCCAGGCCATTTTGCCGCTGCGCGGTAAAATTTTAAACGTGGAAAAAGCCCCGCTGGTCAAAATTCTCTCCAGTGATACAGTGCGTGATTTGATTGCCGCCGTGGGCACCGGCGTAGGCGAAGGGGAAGGCGGTTTTGATATCTCCAAGCTGCGCTACCACAAAATTATTTTAATGGCTGATGCTGACGTGGACGGACAACATATCTCCACCTTGCTGCTTACTTTCTTCTACCGCCAGCTGCGTCCGCTCATTGAAGCGGGACATATCTATTTGGCCCAGCCGCCTTTGTATAAAGTCAAAAAAGGCAAGCTGGAGCAATACCTGCAGACCGAAGAGCAAATGCAGCAATGGCTGATGAAAGAAGGCTTGGCCACCGTGGCAGTGACCGACGCCAAAGGCGCCAAACTGGAAGGGCAGGCGCTGGCGGATATGCTTAAAATCCTGCGCGATATGGAAGAAGTGCTGGCCACACTGGAAGTCAAAAACATTACGTTTAAAGATTTCCAGGCTTTCCTGGCCGAAGGGCGCGTGCCGGTGTACCGCATTCCGCTGCAGAGCGGCGGCTTTAAATATTTCTTTGACGAAGCCGAATACCGCGCCTATGCAGATGAATACGTGCTGGAGAAAAAAGAAGAGCTCTCTGCCGACGGCGTGGATATTACTACGCTGGACGATGAAAGCCTGCAGCCCGAACACCAAAGCTTGTTTGAATTTGGCAAATTGCTGGCCTGTGAAAAGAAACTGGAAGCACTGGGTTACAACTTCCAGCAATATCCGAAAATTGAAAACGAAAAAGACCGCATCACGCCGCTCTTTACCGTCAACAACGGCAAAACCGACGTGCTGGTGTTTAGCTTGGCGGAGCTGTTAAAAGCGGTCAAAGACGCCGCTTCCGCCGGCGCCAGCATACAGCGCTATAAAGGTCTGGGTGAAATGAACCCCGAACAGCTGTGGGAAACCACCATGGACCCAGCCAAACGCAAATTAATCCAAGTCAAAATCAATGACGCCGCTGATACGGAGCACGCGTTTACGATGCTGATGGGCGACAAAGTGGAACCCCGCCGCGACTTTATCCAGTCGCACGCGTTGGAAGTAAAGAACTTGGACATTTAACCTATTCCCCGCGCCGCATGGGTGCGCGGGGAAACGATTTGAACGGTTTAACAGGAGTTGAACATCATGAGCGAAGAATTGACGGGTGCGGCCCAAGAGCCGCAGCAAAACAACGTGGATTTGTTTGGCAATATCCAACAGCGCGATATCGCCAACGAAATGCGTTCCTACTATATTGACTACGCGATGAGCGTCATCGTCGGGCGTGCTTTGCCCGACGTGCGCGACGGCCTAAAACCGGTGCACCGCCGCGTGCTCTATTCCATGAACGAAATGGGGCTCAAATACAATAAGCCCTACAAAAAATCCGCCCGCGTGGTCGGCGATGTGTTGGGTAAATACCACCCGCACGGCGATACCGCCGTGTACGATACGCTGGTGCGCATGGTGCAGGACTTCTCTTTGCGTCAGCCGCTGATTGACGGACAGGGCAACTTCGGCTCTATTGACGGCGACTCCGCTGCCGCCATGCGTTACACCGAGTGCCGCCTGCAGCGCATTTCAGACGAAATGCTCAACGATTTGGACAAAGACACCGTCAAAATGATCCCCAACTACGACGGCTCTTTGCAAGAGCCTTCCGTCCTGCCGGCCAAACTGCCGGCGCTGCTGGTCAACGGGTCTTCCGGTATTGCTGTAGGTATGGCTACCAACATTCCCACCCATAACCTGGGCGAAGTGTGCGACGGGATTATCGCCTACATTAAAAACCCGGCCATTACCACCAAAGAGATGATGAAAATCATCAAAGGGCCCGATTTCCCGACGGGCGCCTGGATCCGCGGCACCAAAGGCATTTACGAGTACTTTGAAACGGGCCGCGGCAGCGTCAAAGTGCAGGCCTCTACCGAAATTGAAGAAAGAAAAGGCGGACGGGAAGCCATTATTGTAACGGCTATTCCGTACCAAGTCAACAAAACAGCGCTGATTGAAAGCATTGTAGCGTTGGTGCGCGACAAAAAGATTACCGATATTTCCGATATCCGCGACGAGTCAGACCGCCGCGGTATGCGCCTGGTCATTGAAATCAAGCGCGACGGCAATGCCCAGGTAGTTCTCAACCACCTGTTTAAACATACCCAGCTGCAGACTTCTTTTGCGGTCAATATGCTGGCGATTGTGGATGGACGGCCCCGCATTCTCTCCCTTAAAGACGTGATGAAGGCCTACGTCAAACATCGCCAGGAAGTGGTCACCAACCGCACCAAATTTGACCTCAACAAAGCCCAGCGCAGAGAGCATATCCTCTCCGGACTGTTAATTGCCATTGCGCATATGGACGAAGTAGTGTCCATCATTCGCAACAGCCAAGATGTTCCGGCGGCCAAAATTGCGTTGATGAACAAATTCAGCCTCTCGGAAGTGCAGGCCCAGGCCATTTTGGATATGCGCTTGCACCAGCTGACGCAGCTGTCCTCTGCGGCGATTGAGCAGGAGCAAAAAG